>JBEVHL010000458.1:0-4115 GCA_040511255.1 Mycobacterium sp.
TGGGCCCGGCATTGAACCCGTCAGCCAGCAGCAGCACCACATCGGCCTCGGCACCGGGGAACACCTGCTCATCGAACAGCACCAGGTCGACCGTCGCGAACCGGTCGAAGAGGAACTTCCTGACCACCCCGGCGTAGTTGACGCTCAACAGCTCACCGGGCAGCACCAGACCCAGCCGGCCGCCGTCCGCCAGGAACATCGCCGCGTGCACGGTGAACGCCGCCCAGCTGGACGCCAGCCGGGACAACGCGACGCCCGCGCTGAGCGCGGCCTTACGCGATTCGATCAGCGAATCCCCGCGGAAAGCCTGATACCGGATGTAAGGCGGGTTGCCGATCACCGCGGAATAGGCGGGCCGCGGCGGGACGGCGAAGAAATCGCCGACGTGGATCCGGGGGTCACCCCCGGCCGCGGTGACCCGCTTGCGCGCGACGACGGCACTCTCCGAATGGATCTCGACGCCGTCCACCTCGGGCCGGGCGCCAGGCACTCCCCCGAGTTCGCGCAACCGGTCGGTGGCGGCCACCAGGAACGCCGCATCACCAGAGGAGGGTTCCAGGATGCGATCCTCCGGTGACCGGATGGCCCAGGCGGCGATGTAGTGCGCGATCTCCGCCGGGGTGAAGAAGGCTCCGCGGGCCTTGCGGTGCTGTGCGGAGTCGGTCATGGGGTGATTGTCGTGCAGGCCACCGACAAGGTCCCGCAGCGACCCGCGCTGGTGCTGATCGTCTCGCTCGACTAGTCGTCAGCGGCCAGCAGCAGGTCGGCGTCGAAACAGCTGTGGTCACCGGTGTGGCAGGCCCCGCCGACCTGGTCGACCTCGAGCAAGACCGTGTCGCCGTCGCAGTCCAACCGCACCGAGTGCACCCGCTGGGTGTGCCCGGACGTCAGACCCTTGACCCACTGCTCGCCGCGGGACCGGGAGAAGTACGTGGCTTCCCGGGTGGCCAGCGTGCGGGCCAACGCGTCATCGTCCATCCACGCCACCATCAGCACGTCGCCGCTGCCGCGTTCCTGCACCACCGCGGTGAACAGGCCGTCGGCATTGCGTTTGAGCCGCCCGGCGATCTGCGCATCCAAATCCGATCCCCGGGTCGCTTCGCTCCTGCCCGCCGGCTCCGTCATCGCACCACTATTCCTTCCGCCGCCATCGCCGCCTTGACCTGCGCGATGGTCAGCTCCCGGAAGTGGAAGACCGTGGCGGCCAGAACGGCGTCGGCTCCTGCAACAATCGCGGGCGGGAAATGTTCCACCGCACCGGCGCCGCCGCTGGCGATCACCGGCACCGACACCGCGGCCCGCACGGCCCGCAGCATCGCGAGATCGAAACCGGCCTTGGTGCCGTCGGCGTCCATCGAATTCAGCAGGATCTCCCCCACGCCCAGTTCGGCTCCGCGCGTTGCCCATTCGATGGCGTCGATGCCGGTGCCGCGCCTACCGCCGTGCGTGGTGACCTCCCAGCCCGACGGGGTCGGTGCGGAACCCTCCGGCACGGTCCTGGCGTCGACGGAGAGCACGATGCACTGCGAACCGAACTGGTTGGCCAGTTCGGCCAGCAGTTCCGGGCGGGCGATCGCGGCGGTGTTCACCGAAACCTTGTCCGCCCCGGCCCGCAATAGCACGTCGACATCCTCGACCGACCGCACGCCGCCGCCGACGGTCAGCGGGATGAAGACCTGCTCGGCGGTGCGCCGCACCACGTCGAGCATGGTGCTGCGGCCCGATGACGATGCCGTGACGTCGAGGAAGGTCAACTCGTCGGCACCCTCGGCGTCGTAGAGCGCGGCGAGTTCCACCGGATCGCCCGCGTCGCGCAGGTTCTCGAAGTTGACGCCCTTGACCACCCGGCCGTTGTCGACGTCCAGGCACGGGATCACGCGGGTCGCTAATCTTCTTTCCACGACGGTCACCGGTAATCCTCCGGCAGGCCAACGGATTTCACGATCTCGATGAGCCGCTCGTGCACACCGGGAGCGCCGGCCACCGCGGACAGTGACGACGGGGTCCACTGTGCACCGTCGAGGTCGGTGACGATGCCGCCCGCGGCCCGCACCAGCGCCACGCCTGCGGCGTAATCCCAGACGTGGTCACCGAAAGTGATTGCGCCGCCGAGCACTCCGTCGGCGACGTAGGCCAGGTCGACCCCGGTGGCGCCGTGCATCCGGGGCCGGGAACATTCCCGGCTCAGGTTCTCCAGGACGGCCAGTCGGTACCGGCCGGGGAACCGACCGCGCCAGTCGACGTTGAACGTGCCCATGCCGATCATGGAGTCGGCCAGGGTCGGCGAGCCCAGCGGCGCCTGCGCCACCCCGTTGGCGTACAGCGGACCACCGATGACAGCGGTGTAGCGGTCGCCGGTGAACGGCAACCAGGTCAGTCCGGCGACGGGTTCACTGTCGCGCAACAGGCCCAGCAGGATGGCCGCCATCGGCGAACCGCCGGCGTAGTTGAACGTGCCGTCGATGGGGTCGAGCACCCAGACCAACGGGGAATCGATTGGCGCCCCGCCGAATTCCTCACCGTGCACCCCGATGCCGGTGGCGCTGGTCAGCGCCTCCACGACCTGACGTTCGATGGCCAGGTCCACCTCGGTGGCGAAGTCGTTGCCCTTCTTGCGGACCGCGGACTCGGCGCGCCGACCCGTGAGGAACGGGCCGACCGCGTTATCGAGGATGTCCGATGCGGCAGCGACGAGAGCGGTCAGATCTGAGGTATCCAGCGCCATCTCTTAACCGCTGACCGCGGCCAACGCCTGCGGCAGCGTGAATCGCCCCGCGTAGAGCGCTTTCCCGACGATGGCACCTTCGACGCCATGGCCGGTGAGGGTGGCGATGGCGACCAGATCGTCCAGGCTGGACACGCCGCCCGAAGCGATCACGGGTGCGTCGGTCCGCTCGGCAACCGCGGCGAGCAGTTCCAGATTGGGACCGGTCAGGGTGCCGTCCTTGGTCACGTCGGTGACGACGAAGCGGGAACACCCTTCGCGGTCGAGCCGGTCCAGCACCTCCCACAGGTCGCCGCCGTCGGTCTCCCAACCACGGCCCCGCAGCCGGTATCCGGAATCGTCGATGAGCACGTCCAGCCCCACCGCGACCCGGTCGCCGTACTCGGCGATGGCCGCCGCACACCACTGCGGATTCTCCAGTGCGGCAGTGCCGATGTTGACCCTGGCGCAGCCGGTGGCCAGGGCGGCTTTCAGCGAGGCGTCGTCCCGGATGCCGCCGGAGAGTTCGACGGCGACGTCGAGCTTGCCCACCAGCTCGGCCAGCAGGTCGGCATTCGAACCGCGACCGAACGCGGCGTCGAGGTCCACCAGGTGGATCCACTCGGCGCCGTCGCGCTGCCAGACCTCGGCGGCCTCGAGCGCTGAGCCGTAGTCGGTTTCGCTGCCCGCTTTGCCCTGCACCAGGCGCACCGCCTTACCCTCGACCACATCGACGGCAGGCAACAAAATAAGTGACTCGCTCACAACTACAGTCCCTCAACCCAATTCGCGAGGAGTGTCGCGCCAGCGTCACCGCTCTTTTCCGGATGAAATTGTGTCGCCGACAGCGGGCCGTCCTCGACCGCGGCCAGGAACGGCACGTGGTGCGTCGCCCAGGTCAGCCGGGCATCGGGGTCGCCGGTCCAGGTCTGCGCGGCATACGAGTGCACGAAGTAGAACCGGGTGTCGGTGTCGAGGCCGTCGAACAACGTGCTGCCCGCCGCGGCGTCGACGACGTTCCAACCCATGTGTGGGATCACCGGCGCATCGAGGCGGGTGACGGCACCGGGCCACTGCCCGCAGCCGACGGACTCCACGCCGAATTCGACGCCGCGGGAGAACAGGATCTGCATCCCGACGCACACGCCGAGCACCGGCCTGCCGCGGGACACCCGGTCGGCGATGATCTTCTCCCCGCCGATGGCCCGCAGCCCCGTCATGCAGGCCTCGTAGGCGCCGACACCGGGCACCACCAGTCCGTCGGCCTCGGCCGCCGCCGCCGGATCGGCCGTCACCTCGACGTCGGCGCCCACCCGTTCCAGCGCCCGCTGCGCGGACCGTAGGTTGCCCGAACCGTAGTCGAGGACAACGAGCTTCTTGGGGCTCACAGACTGCCTTTGGTCGACGGCAC
>JBEVHL010000459.1:0-3961 GCA_040511255.1 Mycobacterium sp.
GCCGCCTCGGGGAACCGGCGGGTGAAGTCGAGCAGATAGCGCGGCGTGGCCCCGGTGAACGAGTAGATGGTCTGGTTGGCGTCACCGACGACCGTCAGATCATCGCGCTCTCCCAGCCAGGCCGAGAGCACCCGCTGCTGCAGTGGGGTGACGTCCTGGTATTCGTCGACCACGAAGCAGCGGTAACGGTCCCGGAATTCCTCGGCGACCGCCGCGTCGTTCTCGATGGCGGCGGCGGTGTGCAGCAGCAGATCGTCGAAGTCGAGCAGGGTGACGTCCCCGCGGGCCTTGAGACTCTCGTAGGCCGCGTACACCGTCGACACCCGGGTGGCGTCCAGCGGAACGTCCCGGCCCACCTCGGCCACCGCGGCCGGGTATTGCTCCGGGGTGATCAACGAGGCCTTGGCCCATTCGATCTCACCGGCCAGGTCACGCACGTCGTCGGTGCTGACCTTGAGCTTGGCCCGGTTGGCGGCCTGCGCGACGACGCTGAACTTGCTGTCGAGCAGTTGCCAGCCGGTGGAGCCGACCACCCGTGGCCAGAAATAGGACAGCTGACGCCGGGCGGCGGCGTGGAACGTCAATGCCTGCACCGCGCCCACCCGGGCGCCGCCATCGGATGCGGCGTCGATACCGCGCAGCCGGCTGCGCATCTCCCCCGCGGCCCGTGAGGTGAACGTCACGGCCAGTACCTGCCCGGCGGAGACGTGCCCGGCGGCGACGAGATGGGCGATGCGATGGGTGATGGTGCGGGTTTTGCCTGTTCCGGCGCCCGCCAGCACGCAGACCGGGCCGCGGGCGGCGAGCACCGCCTCACGCTGCTCATCGTCGAGGCCCGCGATCAGCGCGTGCTCGGTCGGGGTCGGCATGGCGTTCATCATCGCAGGGACCGGCGACAATCCTCTTCTCGAAACCCCGCCCGCAACGCAGTGTGCGCTGTTGCGGCACTATTGATGTCATGACCGTTAGCGACGCAGCCCTCACCATGTACACCACCACCTGGTGCGGCTATTGCGTGAGACTGAAGACCGCCCTGAAATCGCAGGGCATCGAGTGGGTCGAGATCGACATCGAAGAAGATCCCGCCGCGGCGAAGTTCGTGCAGCAGGCCAACGGTGGCAATCAGACCGTGCCGACGGTGAAGTTCGCCGACGGATCGACGATGACGAACCCGAGCCTCAAAGACGTCAAGGCCAAACTCGCCAAGGCGTCTTAACTCTCCTGGCTCCCCTGGTATGCCCAGGACTCGATGATCTCCCTGGCGATCGAAATCGAGCCGGGCAGAAGCAGTTTCGACTCAGAGGCCGCGGCACTGGACCAATCCCCGATGTCCAGTGCGGCGAGCACCTCGTCGCGGGTGAACCAGGCAGCTTCGGCGATCTCGCCGTCGTTGAACGAGAACTCCTGAGCCGGGTCGGCCACCGCGTGGAACCCGATCATCAGTGAGCGCGGGAACGGCCATGGCTGGCTGCCCAGATAGCGGATATCACTGACCGCCAGCCCGATCTCCTCGCCGATTTCGCGGGACACGCAGGTCTCGAAGGATTCGCCTGCTTCGACGAACCCGGCCAGCAGGGAGAACATCCGCTCCGGCCACACCGTCTGGCGGGCCAACACCACCCGGTCGGCGCCGTCGTGCACCAGGCAGATGACCGCCGGGTCGATCCGGGGGAACTCTTCGTGGCCGGTGACGGTGCTGACCCGGGCCCAGCCGCCCTTGACCGGTTTCGTCGGCGACCCGTCGAGCGCGCTGAACTTCGCGTTGTCATGCCAGTTCAACAGGGCGGTCGCCGACGACACCAGTTGCGCGCTGACATCGTCGAAAACCGTTCCGGCACGGCGCAGATCGAGCACGTGCGCGTCGACACCCTCGTCCGGCGCGGGGAGATCCGCGCGGATACCCCAGACGTGCCGGTCACCCTCGATGCGGCCGAGGAACACCGCCTCGGGCGGGGGCGTGTCACCCAGGGTGACGGTGTCGCTGAGCAGGACCCGCCCGTCGGCGATCAACACCTGCCCGCGGCCGTCGACGCGCAGCACGGCTGCCTCGCCCCAGCCGGCGACGGCGGCATCGATATCGGTGCGCAGCTGATCAGACCGGTCGGCGCCGACCCGCGACAGCAGCGGCACATTACGGAGCTGGAAATCAACCACGGTCTTCTCCTGCACTGCGGATGTAGAGCAGGCGGTCGCCATCTTCGAGGGCATCTACCTCGGCGGCGTCCACCCGCATGAGCTGTTCGTTGCGCACCACGCCGAGCACGATGTCGGGCAGATGGCGCGGAGAGCCGCCCACCTCTTTGTGCTCGACCTCCCGTTCGGCGATGGCGAAGCCCTGATCCGGGGTCAGCAGGTCCTCCATCATCTCGACGACGCTTGGTGTGGTGGTGGCGATCCCGAGCAGCCGGCCCGCGGTCTCCGAGGACACCACCACCGAATCCGCGCCGGACTGTTTCAGCAGATGCTGGTTCTCCGATTCGCGGATCGACGCGATGATCTTCGCCTTCGGCGCGAGTTCGCGCGCGGTCAGCGTGACGAGCACCGCGGTGGGATCGCTGTTGGTGGCCACGATGATGGCCTTGGCGTGCTGGGCGCCGGCCAGTCGGAGCACGTCGGATTTGTTGGCGTCACCGCGCACGGTGACCAGCCCGGCCTGATTGGCCCGGTCGAGCGAGGCCTGGTCGGTGTCGACGACGACGATCTCGGCGGGCGGGACACCGTCGCCGACCATCGCGGCCACCGCTGTCTTGCCCTTGGTGCCGTATCCGATGACGACGGTGTGGTTGCGCACGGAGTTCCTCCATCGCTGGATCTTGAGGGCCTGACGCGATGCCGCGGTGAGGGTTTCCACGGTGGTGCCGATGAGCACGATCAGGAATGCCACCCGCAGCGGGGTGATGACCAGGACGTTGATCAGCCGCGCCGACGGGGTGACCGGGGTGTTGTCGCCGTAACCGGTGGTGGAGAGCGACACGGTGGCGTAGTACAGGCAATCCAGGAACGACAAGCCCCCGGGCACCGGCTGGCTCTCGATGTCGCGGTAGCCGTCGCGGTCGAGGTAGACGATGAGCACGGCCAGGAACAAGGCACCCAGCGCGTACAGCACCCGGGTGACGATCCGACGCGCCGGGCTGATGAACCGCTCCGGGATATGCAGATAGTCGACGAGAGCGGCGTCCGGCTTGGCTGTCAGCGTCTCGTCAAAGCTGCGCAGCCGTCGCCGCAACCTACTTTCGGCCACGGTGAACCTGCTCGCCGGTGCGCACGACACAATGTAACCATGACCACCACCTCACTCGTCGCCCAGAACGCTGCCGACCAGAAGCGAGCGCGCTTCATGGGCGGGATGCTCGTCGGTATGGGCGTGCTGCATTTCGTCGCCCCGAAGCCGTTCGACACCATCGTTCCCGTCGAGTTGCCGGGCACTCCGCGGTTCTACACGTTGGCCTCCGGAGTGGCCGAGGTGGCGACCGGTGGGCTGCTGCTGGCGCCGAAGACCCGCAAATTGGGCGCGACGGCCGCGATCGCACTGTACGTCGGGGTGTTCCCAGGAAACGTCAACATGGTGCGGCTGTGGTGGGGCAAGCCGTGGCCCATGCGGATCGGCGCCATCGCCCGGCTGCCGCTGCAGATCCCGATGATCACCCAGGCGCTCAAGGTCAGGCGCTCCGCTCCGTAGGTTCGCCCGCCGAGTCGACGACGCCGCTGAGGAACGAGGCGGCTGAGGAGCGAGGCAATTCAGCCTCCGCCGAGCCGGCCGCCTCCAACAGCGCGGCCAGCTCCTGTGGCCCGGCCAGCACATCGGGCTGCACGGTCCGCCCGCTGCGCACGTAGTGGAACACCGCACGCACCGATGCTTCATCACAGCCGTGCAAGCCCGCCCAGGCCAGCCGGTAGACGGCGAGCTGGATGGCGGCGTGCCTGGCCGCGTCACCGTCGCGGGGTGGGTCGCCGGTCTTCC
>JBEVHL010000460.1:0-6138 GCA_040511255.1 Mycobacterium sp.
GGCTGGCATCACTGTCGTCGAGACGGCGGGGGCAAGTCCCAGACCGCACCTCGATGACTTCCACGCTGCCGGGATCAAGGTGATCCACAAGGCCACGTCGGTGCGACACGCAGTTGCTGCCGAGAGGCTGGGAGTCGACGCGATCAGCATCGACGGGTTCGAGTGCGCGGGTCACCCGGGAGAGGACGACGTTCCCGGCCTGATTCTCATCCCGGCAGCGGTGAAGCAGTTGAAGATCCCTGTCATCGCTAGCGGGGGGCTCGCCACCGGCGCTGGCTTGGTGGCTGCGTTGGCTCTCGGGGCGTGCGCCGCCAACATGGGCACACGTTTCATCGCAACCACCGAGGCGCCGGTGCACGACAACGTCAAACGTCAGGTCGTAGCCAACTCTGAGCTCGATACCGTTATCGTCTTTCGTCAGTTTCACAACTCCGCTCGGGTCGCTCGCAACGCGATCTCGGAGGAGATCGCTGAGCTCTCGAACCGTCCTGGCTCAACCTTTGCCGACATTGCTCACCTCGCGTCGGGAGCCCGCGGACGGACGGAGGTACTGGCGAATGGAGAGATGGACGGTGGCATGTGGTGGGCGGGACAGACGCAGGGACTAATCGACGAGGTTGACACGTGCGCGAACGTCGTCCGCCGAATCATGGAGGATGCCGAGTCGATCATCGGTGACCGGCTGGCGCGCACCCTTGTCTGACCGGGTGTGCCGCGTTCGAACAACGAAGGCTATGTCGTGACGCCTACGCCAAGAACTGGGCAAAAAGGAGCAAAGGCGCCTGTAGGGGAGCGTCCGCATCAACCAGGAGTGCTCATCGGTGACGGGGTTGCCTTCGTGACCGGCGGTGCATCTGGCATTGGACGTGCGTGCGTGGAGGCGTTTGTCGAGAACGGCGTCGCGGTCATGGTGGCCGACCGCGACTCCCCGCGAGGTGCGGAACTTGCGAAGACCATGAGGGCCGCTGGGGGCGCGGTGAGCTTCCACGCCTGCGATGTGGGAGATTCAGCCGAAGTACAGGCCGCGGTCGCGGCCTGTGTGAGCGAGATGGGTCGCCTCGACTTCGCCGTCAACTGTGCTGGCATCGGAGGCACGCCTACGTCGGCGCCTCTGGCCGACATGGAGATCGACGCCTTCGACGACATCATCGCAACCAACCTGCGCGGGACGTTTCTCAGTATGCGCGCGGAGCTGGGGGTGATGGAGAGGCAGGGGTCGGGTTCGGTCGTCAACATTGCCTCGGCCGCTGGCCTCGTTGGTGTGAGGAACTCAGCGGCGTACTCAGCGTCAAAGCACGGGGTGCTGGGGCTCACGAAGACCGCTGCATTGGACTACGCCGAGCTTGGGATTCGAGTCAACGCGATCTGCCCCGGCATGATCAGCACACCCCTCGTGGCTGCGGGTATGCCGCCGGAGTTCCAGAAGGCGATTCTCGCTGCGCACCCGATGGGCCGTGTCGGTAGGGCAGAGGAGATCGCCTCGGCGGTGCTGTGGTTCTGCAGTCCCGGCGCTGCATTCACGACGGGTACAGCACTACCCATCGACGGTGGAATGACTGCCACCTGACCACTCAATGCAGCACTGCTGTCCTTCATCGAGAGGGTGCTGGCTGCGGCACCCTGGGACAGCCCCACACGGGCTGCTCGCTTCTCGTCGAGCGGGCAAGCTATACAGGCATATCAGATAACTGATAGAGTGAAAGGTGAAACCATCAGTGTTCACGCGATGGCAACACAAGGAGCTCTAGCTTGAGTGCGCCGGGCATCGCATCCGCGCACCGAGGAGGCATCATGGCTGGCAAAACCGGGAAATCCCGGGAGACACTGCACAGGAGACCGCTGACCTGGATGGTCTCCACCTCGCACTCCCGACCGGTGAGGCAGGCTGACGGGACGATCGAGCGTGAGCCGTACTCGACGCACCACGCTAGGCAATTCGGTGTCAACCTAACTGCGTGCGGTCTCGCGGCACACAACTGGGTCAACTTCTACGAACTGGAGTTCACGCCAGGGGCCGCACTCACCTGCCGCGAGTGTTCGCAGGCGGTCCGGATGACTGCGACGCACGAAGCGGAGTGGTAGTAGCAACCGCCCCTCGGGTGGCGACCTCGTGGCAGCGTGAGTGCTCATCGAAGCACCATCCGCGGAATCAGGGCAAGGACGCTCGCTTTCGACTCGTGGCGTGCCTGGCGGTCAGCTGCCCAGACCGTTGCCTCCGAAGTACGCAAGGACACGCATGAGGCTCAGGATCTATCAATTGTTTGGTTCACGCGCCGGGTATTCGAACGCGAACGTCGACTTGCGCGGCGACGCCTACTACATCGCCGCAGCCAACATCCTTGAGGCCTACCGTGACGCGTACGAGGAGAAGTGGTCCTTGGGGCTGCATCACCCGGCCGGCATCCTGGAGAAATTCGTGGGAAGCGGCAAATATCAAGGTGAGCACTGGCTCTGGTGCGGGTGCATACAGTCCGAGGGAGTCGGACTGATGCACGGTGATGGGGAACGGCACGTCGCTGCGGCCATGCAAAGCCATCTGACCACCACACACGCGTTCGGCGTCCAGATATGGCGAGCAGAGGTGCCGCGGGTTGCACTCGGACCTTCGGGTTCTGTCGCCGGCACATGAGCACCAAACCTAAGGAGGATGCCGTGCGTTTTGACAAGAAGGTCGCGATCGTGACCGGGGCGAGCCGGGGAATCGGTTGGGAGATCGCGAGACAGCTGCACGCCGAGGGTGCCAGCGTGGTCATCACGGGGCGTCGTGAGGATGTCCTCGCGGCCGCCGCGAGCGAAATCGGGCCACGCGCCTTCGGGGTTGCCGGGAGCGCGGAAGACCGGCAGCATCAGGCGCGAACCGTCGCCCTGGCCGTCTCCCGCTTCGGAAGCGTCGACTACTTGGTCAACAGTGCTGGGGTGAGCCTCAAGCTCGGCAATCTCGTCGACCTGGACCTCGACCGCGGGCGCGAGATGATCGAGCTGAACGTCGTCGCCCCGCTGGGATGGGCACAGGAGGTATGGCGATCCGGAATGTCGGAGCGCGGTGGAGCCATTGTCAACGTCGCATCCGCCGCCGCGTTCCGGTCGTCCAAGGGCGTCGGGCTCTACGGCGCCACCAAGAGCATGCTTCTTCACCTGACCCGCTCGATGGCGCTGGAGTGCGCACCGACCGTGCGGGTCAACGCGGTAGCCCCTGGTCTGGTCCGTAGTGACTTCACCGCTGCCTATTTCGAGGGCGACGGGAATCCTGGTGCGAACATCCCTATGGCGAGAGCTGGGGAAACCGCAGACATCGCCAAGGCGACCCTCTTCCTGTTATCCGACGACGCGGCATGGATCACTGGTGACACCCTCATTGTCGATGGTGGCATCGTCTTGGGGGGCAACCCCGCCAAGCCGGCGCCGCAGTCCGGTTCCAATCCCTCGTAGCCTCCTCGGCCTGGCCGACGACATGGGCCGCGTGCATTCCGGTGATGACGAGATCCGCAGGCGCAGGAGCTCGACCTCCACCGGCAGGAACGCCGTAGGCGCATTTGGGCTTCGAGCTTCGAGCACCCCCCGGCGTTGACCATGACCCGTTCGAGTACCTGAGGACGTATTCGTCACGGGGTGACTGCGTTGCCAATGCAGTGGCGCGCCACGTCCGTGCCATGTCTCTGTCATGGATGTAGGTGTTCGCGTAGGCCAGAGAAGGCGGCGTCGATGAGGGCAGGCAGGCCCACAGAGTTGTCGTGCAGCCAGGATTCATAAGCGGAGATGGCGAGAGCGAGGGAGACGTGGCCGATCGTTACGGGGAGTAGGTCGTCCGGTCGCTGGCCCGTGCGGTGGGCGACATACTCGGCGATCACCGCGCGCCACTGGCCATAGCGCAGGACGGAATGGGCCTGTAGCGCGGGGGTTTGCAGAATTAGGCTCATCCGCTCGCGGTGCTGCAGATGTGCTTCGTCGGGGAACTCGTTGAAGCGACGCACGGCGATCTGGACCGCTTGATGGGTTGGCAGGTCTTCAGGGAGGTCTCGGAAGATCTCGCGAAAGCCCTGCAGTGTGCGGTCGAACTGGCCCCATGGGATGTCATTCTTGGAGTCGAAGTAACGAAACAGCGTGCGCCGGCCAACCCCTACCTCGCGGGCGATGTCCTCAAGTGTGGTGCCCTCGAACCCCCGCTCGGCGAACAGCCGGAACGCGGCCTGCTCGATCTCGCCGTGGCTGGTCGCCACGGGTCGGCCCTTAAGGGTGGGCCTCGTGGGGGTATCGGCGGACTCGGGAAAGCTCATGGCCATCGGAATCTAACAGTCGCTGGCCCTTCCATTTTGACCACGTGTGCCATTAATGTGAGCGGCACCACTTCCTACGTCAGGAGATCGTGATGAACCCCGAAAAGAACCCCGCCGTCGAGTCCGACCTTGTTGCTGAGGATCTCGTTGCCGAGGACTTGATCGAAGAGGTCTCGATCGATGGAATGTGCGGCGTCTACTGATGTCCGCATCCGACGAGTCACTGCTCGACCAGGCGTGGAGCCTGTCGCCGTCGGTCGCGCTGCGACCGGAGCCGTTCGGTGCGCTGGCGTACCACTTCGGCAACCGGAAGCTGACCTTCCTGAAGCGACCAGAGCTGGTCCGGGTCGTGCAGGGACTCGTCGAGCAGCCTGATGTCCGGTCCGCCCTCGTGGCCGCGGGCATTCCGATCGTCCAGCACGAGGCCTACGCGACAGCACTCCGCGGCCTAGCCGCCACCGACATGATTCGCGCCCGCCCGCGCGCGGTCGAGAGCGAGACCGTCGCATGACCGTCCTCCAGGAACGTCCCACCGATCGTCCAACCACCGGTTCGCTGGTGCAGCAGTTCGAGTATGGTCTCGACGCGCCTATCTGCCTGACATGGGAGCTCACCTACGCCTGCAACCTCGAGTGCGCGCACTGCCTCTCGTCGTCGGGCAAGCGTGACCCACGCGAGCTCAGCACCGAACAGTGCGAGGCGGTGATCGACGAACTACAGCGCATGCAGGTCTTCTACGTGAACATCGGCGGTGGCGAGCCCACCATCCGACCGGATTTCTGGCACCTGCTGGAGTACGCCGTGAACCATCAGGTAGGCGTGAAGTTCTCCACCAACGGGGTCCGTCTCGACCCCGAGCGGGCCGGGTTCCTCGCTTCCCCGGCATGCGGCGGGTATGTAGACGTGCAGATCTCCCTCGACGGCGCGACTGCCGAGGTCAACGACTACGTCCGCGGTCCCGGGTCCTACGACACCGCCATCACGGCACTCACGAACCTGCAGGCCGCGGGCTTCCGCGACGCCAAGATCTCGGTGGTGTGCACCCGACAGAACATCGACCAGCTCGACGAGTTCAAGGCCCTGGCTGACAGGTTTGGCGCCACACTGCGCCTCACCCGGCTGCGTCCCTCGGGCCGCGGTGCGGACGTCTGGGACGAGCTGCACCCGTTACCCGAGCAACAGCGGGTCCTCTACGACTGGCTGATGGCCCACGGGGACGGCGTACTGACGGGGGACTCCTTCTTTCACCTCGCGGCGTTCGGGGAGTCTCTCCCCGGACTGAACCTGTGCGGCGCAGGTCGCGTCGTGTGCCTGATCGACCCCATCGGGGACGTCTACGCGTGCCCGTTCGCGATCCACGACAACTTCCTGGCAGGCAATCTGCTCGCCGACGGCGGCTTCAAGAAGGTGTGGCAGACCTCCGAGCTGTTCCAGGACCTGCGCGCGCCGCAGACCGGTGGCGCGTGCGCGAAGTGCACGTTCTATGACTCGTGCCGTGGCGGTTGCATGGCCGCAAAGTTTTTCACCGGCCTTCCGCTGGATGGACCAGACCCCGAGTGCGTCCAGGGCTACGGCGAGCAGGCCCTAGCCGGTCAGCGCACGATCCCGGCCGCTAGCCAGGACCACTCGAAGGCCAACCCGACCCGCAACCAGCCGGTGATGCTCACACTTACGACCCGGCCGCCGGTCTCCGCATGTGCGGAAAACCCGCTCGCCGGCTACGAACCTGCTCCAACGAATGGATGCTGTTCGTGAAGATTGAGAACCCCTGGAAGCAGAACCCCTGGTTCGAGTCCGTCGCGGTGGCCCAGCACCGGGCACGCAAGCGCCTTCCTGCGCCGGTTTACGGCGCCCTCGTCGCCGG
>JBEVHL010000461.1:0-3934 GCA_040511255.1 Mycobacterium sp.
CGCACTGATCGACCGCCTTGATCATCTTCTCGGTCGACAGCCGCCCCCAATCACGCACCGCCGCCGCGATATACGCATCGACCTGCGCCAACGTGTCATCCCCGACCAACATCGTGCGCCACACGATCCGCGAGGCCATCTCCCCGGTCACCACACCCGCGGCGAACAGCGCGCTGACCTTCGGCAACCGCCGGTGCAACGTCACCCCCAAATTGAGCTGACTCACCGCGCGGCGATGACTCAAGTTCAACACCGCCGCCACCTCCGCCGCCGCGGCATCAGTGGGATCGACCGGCCAATTCTGCCGCTCATCATCGGGATCATCCACACCGCGCCGACGCGCCAACTCCGCGATCGTGGCCAACCGGCCGGCATCCGCCGCCGCCGACACCCGACCAAACTCCGCCATCGCCCGCTTCAACTCCGCATCATCGATACCGGTCAAGGCATCGAGATCGGGAAGCGACGACGTATCGAACATACAAGCGATTATGCCAACACGGTCCGACAAAAAAGGCCCAGCAATACCACTGAAAGCCATGTGACAGAAGTGAATTCGGTGCCTACGCCGAGCTGACCTGAGGGCTCAACGCCCGGCGCGCCGCCGCCTCGATCTGGTAGGACAGCACGGCCAACGTGAACAGGCCGATCGACATGTTCAGCAGCGCCCCGAAACCTTCGGTCGCGAAATCGACCAAGGCGTTGAGGAAGGTGAAGATCAACGCCGCGATGCGCAGCCAGCGCAGGGGCCACACCTTGTCGGTACGTCGCCGAGCCACCATCGCGGGCAGTGCAATCACGGAAGTGATTGCGGCACTGACCAATAGAATCAGCGACCCGGGTCCCATGCCTTCGAGTTGGAACTTGACGTTGTGGTCGTCGTACATATACCCGCCGAGCACGATGCCGGCCGCACCGAAGATCACCCCGGCCACCGCGCCGGCAACCATCAGCCAGCCGACCACCGGCACCCAGCGCGGGCTACGGAAGAAGCCGGGAATCAACCGCGGCGCCCACCGACGCAGCCGGTACAGCCGGTCCCCCGCGGGGTCCGCCGACACCAGCAGCCCCTGCACCCGGGCGACGTCGGCGTCGTCGACCCCACCCGCACGGGCCTGTTCGACCAACAGCAGCCCGATCTGTCGTCTGTGTTCGGCCAGCCCGCGCGCCACACCGTCGGCGGCGATCGACGACGCGGACGCCAGGCATTCCCTGGCCGACAGAGGCCGGAAGTCCCGAACCACCCGGGCCCCCACCAGGATGATGACCACCAGGATGTACATGATCTCGGCGGAGGGACCGTAGAAGTAGTCGTTGGTCTTGGTGACGAACTTGCCGACTTCGTCGAGGAACAGCCCGAAGCCGATACCGCCCATCAGCACCGCCAGAATCCGGGTGCCGAATCCGAGCGTCAGCCATCCGAGGATGAGCGCCAGCATCATCAGCGCACCACCGTAGAGGGCGTGCGCGATATGCAGATCACCACCGCCGACCTGCGGATAGCCGGTCAGCTCGAGGAAGAGTCGGGTGATCAAGATCGTCGCGATGGCGATCAGGACGAACGCCTCCGCGGCGCTCGACCCGGTGGCGTCGCGCGTGATCGGACCGCGGGGTGCGCGGGTGGTGCTGCTCATCTGGCCTCCGACGGATCTCCGACCGTCGGATTACACCAGAACTGAGGTCAGATCTTCTGCAGGGTGAACTGACAGACGTCGGTGTTGCCGGCTCGGAACAGGTCCGCGCACCCGGTCAGGTACTTGATGTAGTTGTCGTAAACCTGTTCGGAGGCAATCGCGATGGCTTCCTCGCGCCGGGCCTGCAGAGCCTCGGCCCAGATGTCGAGCGTGATCGCGTAGTGCGGGCGCAGCGACTGCACCTTGGCCACCCGGAATCCGCCCGCCTCGGCACGCTCGGTGACTTCGAGATTCCGCGGCAGGAATCCGCCCGGGAAGATATCGGTCAGGATGAACTTGATGAAGCGGATCAGCGTCATCGTGATCGGGATCTTCATCTCCTTCATCTCCTCGGCACTGGCCGCGGTGATGGTGTGCAGCAGCATCGTGCCGTCATCCGGCAGGGCATTGTGCGCGAACCGGAAGAAGTCGTCGTAGCGGTCCCGGCCGAAATGCTCAAAAGCTCCGATCGAGACGATCCGGTCGACGGATTCGTCGAACTGCTCCCAGCCCCCGAGCACGACGCGCTTGGTGCGGGTGCTGGGTGAAGCGGCGAGCAGCTTCTCGACGTGGGCGGCCTGGTTCTTCGACAGCGTGAGCCCGACGACATTGACATCGAACTGCTCGGCGGCGCGCAGCAGGGTGGCGCCCCAGCCGCAGCCGACGTCGAGAAGCGTCATCCCGGGCCGCAGATCAAGCTTACTCAGCGCCAGATCGATCTTGGCGATCTGTGCCTCCTGCAGCGACATGTCCTCGCGGACGAAGTACGCGCAGCTATAGGTCTGGGTGGGGTCGAGGAAGAGGCGGAAGAAGTCATCCGACAGGTCGTAATGTGCCTGCACATCGTCGAAGTGCGGCTCGAGATCGGCAGTCGGTTTCGGCAAAATAATCCTGCTTACTGTGGTTCGGTACGCGCAGGCGCATACGTGACGTCATCGGTGACGATCGGCGTGTGCGTACCCGGTTGTTACGCCAAATAATTCACACCGGCGTCAAACTTTGGCGGTGGCCTGCGCCTTCGCCCAGCGGTAGTCCGGTTTGCCCGAGGGCGACCGCTGAATGTTCTCGCAGAACAGCACCTCCTTCGGCAGTTTATAACGTGCCACGTGACGCGCGGCTTCGGCGACGATACCGGCGGAATCTGGCGACTGTCCGGGAGCCAGCTGCACCAGCGCGACCACCTCGCTGCCCCACTGGACGCTGGGCCTGCCGACCACGACGACGTCGTACACCGCCGGATGCCGCCCGATGGCCGCTTCCACCTCCTCGGCGAAGATCTTCTCGCCGCCGGAGTTGATGGTGACCGAATCCCGACCCAGTAGTTCGATGCTGCCATCGGCGTCCCAGCGTGCCCGGTCGCCCGGAATCGAGTGCCGGATCCCGTCGATCGCCGGGAAGGTGCGGGCGGACTTCTCCGCATCGCCGAGATACCCCAGCGGCACCAGATTCTGCTGCGCCAGCCAGCCGGTCTCCGGATCGCCCGGCACCAGGATGCGGGTCATGTCCGCGCTGACCACCACCGCGCCGGGATTGGGGGTGAAGCGGCCGGTCCCGGCGTTCCCGCGACTGGCAGCTTTGCCCATCTGGGAACCGGTTTCCGACGAGCCGCCGGCGTCCAGGATCGTCAGGTGCGGCAGGAGTTCGAGTAGGCGCTCCTTGACCCCGACGCTGAACAGTGCCCCGCCGCTGACGAGCGCATTGAACGACGACAGCTCGTAGTCACCGTTCTCCAGCGCCTCGACGAGCGGACGGGCGAAGGCGTCGCCGACGATCGACATCGAGCCGACCTGTTCGCGACTCGCCGTCGCCCAGGCCTGCTTCGGGTCGAATCGGGTTGAGGCAGGCGGCATTACGAAGGTTCGACCGCCGCACAGGGTGCTGAACGCCGACCACTGTGCGGCTCCGTGCATCAGCGGCGCGACGGTCATCGAGGGTGGGCCGCCCACCTGGGTACGCTCCACCACGTCGGCCAAGCTGGTGACGGTTTCACCGGTGCCGAAGGCCCGGCCGCCCATCGCGTTCAGGTAGATATCGCTCTGGCGCCACAGCACGCCCTTGGGCATTCCGGTGGTGCCGCCGGTGTAGAGCAGATAGAGGTCGTCGGGTGACAGCGCGAGGTCCAGTGGCTCGGGACGCTGGGCCGCCAACAGCTCTTCGTAGCGGACCGCGCCGGGCAGCGGGTCGTGCCCGGAGCCGTCGTCGACGTGGATCAGTCGCATCGGCGGCAGGTCGGGCAACGCCGCGGCCAGGGTCGGCGCGAA
>JBEVHL010000462.1:0-3706 GCA_040511255.1 Mycobacterium sp.
CGGTGGCGCCGCCGGTGCTGGCCAGCAGAACGTCCAGCTGACCGTCCCGGAGTGCTTGCGGCCCAACGGTATCCGCCGCGGCGTCCTGCACGGTCAGACCGGCAGGCGCGCAGGCCTTGGCGATCGCCCCGACGGTGGCGGCGAGCCGGGCGTTGGGAGTCTGATAGCCGATCCGCACGGTCAACGGCTTGGCGCCGAGCGCGGCGCGGGCGGCATCGGGGTTGGAGACGGTGAACCGGCCGGCCTCCGCGGCCGATTCCGCCTGTGCCAGAGCGTCTTCGGTGACCGGGCTGAGTCTGGCGTTGGAGATCGGCACTTCGGCGTTGCGCGCGATCAGATCACGGGGGGTGCACAGGGCCAGGGCCTGCCGGGCGGGCGGAGCCGCCATCACCCCCTGGGAGGAGATGATCAATTGTTCGATCCCCGCCGACGGGGAGTCCACCCGCTGATAGCTGTCCGGTGTGGTCAGGGTGCCCGACGATCCGGTGGCCACGTCGACGACGTCGAAGGTGCCGTCGTTGATCCGGTCCTGGACGTCAACACCGCGCGGCCACACCGTGATTCGCTTCGTCATGGGCTTCGCGCCCCACCACTTGTCGTTGGCGGTGAGCACGATCGCCCCGTTGTCCTGGACCGCGTCGATCTTGTAGGGCCCGCTCGACGGGAACTGCTTGGCGTCGATCCCCGGTTTGAGGTCCCAGGTGGTGTTCCACACCTTGGCGATCTGCTCCACCACCGGCATCTCGCCCAATTGCAACGCCTTGACCAGCCCGCTGTCCCCCAGTCCGAGCTCGTCGGCGATGACGTGCGACGGCATGATCGACGTCGCGGTGAACAATTGCCCGTAGTCGACGAAGTTGCGGTTCGGCGCGAACGACACCCTGGCCTTCTTCTGGCCCGGCTGGCAGTCGATGCCGGCGATATCGATGTAGCCGGCCCGGCTGGCGGAATCGAACGCGGGGAACCGGCCGGACTGTGCCGCCCAGGTGAGCACCATGTCGTCGCACGTGATGGGCTTGCCGTCGGAATACACCGCGTTGTCGGCGATCTGGTAGTCCAGCACCAGCGGCTCGCGACCCACCACGGCCACGGACCCGAAGTCGTGGTCGGCCACCACCTGACCGTCTGGTCCGTGATAGCCGAACCCGGTCAACACCCGGCCCAGCGCCTGCGGCCCGCCCGACGCCGAGCCGATCACGGTGTTGGTGTTGTAGGTGACCAGGTTGCCGTCGACGGCGTAGTCGATCTGGTCGGCCGCGCTCTTGGAGCAGCCGCTCAGCGCGACGGTGCCCACCAGTACCGCGACGGCGGCCACCGCGACGGCGACGAAACGCCGACTCCTGGCACGCATTGCGGCCTATCCCCGCCGGGTGTTTCTTTTACCCGTCGGGCGTCCTGTCTGGCCGGCTGTCGGCTGCGACGGTCGGGCACCCGGCGCCGGCTTACTCGGCGGCGGGGTTCCGGTCGACAGGGTCGCCGTGGCGGTGCGGGCCGAAGCCGCCCCGCTGGTGGCCCCAACCGGCTCGGAGGCACTGTCGGTCACCACCTCGACGGGTGCCGCGCCGGTCACCTTCTTGCGCCGGTTCGTCACCCGCCGGGTGTGCGACCTGACCAGCTCGGTGCGTTCGCGCAGTGTCACCAGCAGCGGCGTAGCGAAGAAGATCGACGAGTAGGTGCCGATGATGATGCCCACCAGCTGGACGATCGCCAGATCTTTCAGCGTGCCCACGCCCAGCAGCCAGACCGCCACGACGATCAGCGCCAGCACCGGCAGCACCGAGATCAAGCTGGTGTTGATCGACCGCATGAAGGTCTGGTTGATGGCCAGGTTCGCCTGCTCGGCGAACGTGCGCCGAGTGGTGTGTTCGAACCCGTTGGTGTTCTCCTCGACTTTGTCGAACACGATGACGGTGTCGTACAGCGAGAAGCCGAGGATGGTCAACAGCCCGATCACGGTCGCGGGCGTGACCTCGAAACCGACCAGCGAGTAGACCCCGGCGGTGGTCAACAGGTCGAAGCCCAGCGCGGCCAGCGCCGACAGCGCCATGTACCGCTCGTAGCGCACGGTGATGTAGACGCCGACGATGACCAGGAACACCGCCAGCGCGATCAGCGCCTTCTTGGTGATCTGCCCGCCCCAGGTTTCGGACACCGCCGAATCGCTGATGGCCTGCTTGTCGGGCTGACCGTTGTCACCCTTGGGCTGGAACTTGTCGAACAAGGCGTCCCGCAGCTTCGCGGTCTCCTCGTTGGTCAGCGTCTCGGAACGGATCTGCACCGTCGCCGACTCACCGTTGCCCACGATGACAACCGATTCCGGGTCGTTGCCGAGCGCCTCCCGGAAGACCTGCTCGACCTGTTCGGTCTGGGCGGTGCCACGCGGGAACGACACCTTGGTGCCGCCCTCGAAGTCGATGCCGAAGGTGAACCCGCGAATCAGGATGCTCGCCAGGCAGATCAGCACGATGGCGCCGCTGATCGCGAACCACAGCTTGCGCCGGCCGACCACCTCGAAGGCACCGGTGCCGGTGTAGAGGCGGGTGAAGAAGCTGTGCTGGGGCAACTGCCCCGACTCGGTCAGTTCGACCGCGTTGGACTCGGACAGTTCGATATCCGAGTCACTTGTTGAAGGCTCGCCTGCCTTGGCCATGCGCTACCCCCGTCCCGTCGTAGATGCGGCCGCCCGGCGTTCCCGGGCGATCTGCTGGACCGCGCCGAGACCGTTGAAGCCCGGCTTGGCCAGCGTCGGCGATTTCGAGGCCAGGAACACCAGCGGCCAGGTCACCAGGAACACGACCACGACGTCGAGGATGGTGGTCAGGCCGAGGGTGAAGGCGAAGCCCCGCACCTGGCCGATGGCCAGGACGTAGAGCACGGCGGCGGCGATGAAGCTGACGGCGTTACCCGACAGGATCGTCTTGCGGGCGCGCGCCCAACCACGAGGTACCGCCGACCGGAACGACCGGCCTTCCCGGATCTCGTCCTTGATGCGTTCGAAGAACACCACGAACGAGTCGGCCGTGGTGCCGATACCGATGATCAGACCCGCGATACCGGCCAGGTCCAGCGTGTAGCCGATCGATCTGCCCAGCAACACCAGGATGGCGAAGACCATCGCCCCGGACGCGGCCAGCGACAGTGCCACCAGCAGTCCCAGGATCCGGTAGTACACCAGCGAATAGAGCAGCACCAGCGCCAGGCCGATCGCACCGGCGATCAGACCCGCCCGCAGCGATGTCAATCCCAGTGTGGCGGAGACGGTTTCGGCCTCAGAGGACTCGAAGGACAACGGCAGCGAGCCGTATTTGAGCACGTTGGCCAGTTCGCGGGCCGAATCGGCGGTGAACTGTCCGGTGATCTGGGTGTTGCCGCCGGGGATCGCTTCCTGGATCTCCGGGGCGGACACCACCTGCGAGTCCAGGGTGAACGCGGTCTGCGTGCCGATGTTCGCGGCGGTGAAGTTGGCCCAGGTGTCGGCGGCGTCGCCCTTGAACTTGACGTCGACGATGTAGCGCGCGCTCTGCTGATCCAGGGTGGACGAGGCGCTCTCGATCCCTTCACCGCTGATGATCGACTTGTCCAGCAGATAGACGAACTGGTGATCGGTGGAGCAGGTGATCAGCGGCAGGTTCGGGTCGTCGTTACCGGCCAGCACGTCATCGTCGTTGCATCGGCCTGCCTGGTACTGGATGGCCAGGATCTGCAC
>JBEVHL010000463.1:0-3373 GCA_040511255.1 Mycobacterium sp.
GCGGCGATTCCGCGTCCAGTTCGATATCGTGCACGAATTTCCGGTGGTCGCGCCCGATCTCCTCGGTCATGTCCTGAATGAGCGTGCCGCCGAGCGCCACGTTGACCAGCTGGTTTCCCCGACAGATCGCGAGCAGCGGAATCTTGCCTCGGATCGCCCAGCGGGCCAGTGCAATGTCAAAAGCATCCTGAGTCTCATCCACGCCGTTCAGGGTCGGGTGTGGTCTCTGGCCATACCAGCGCGGGGATACATCACCGCCGCCAGGGAGCAGGACGGCGTCGGCCATCCAGAACCGCTGTGCCATCGTGTCGATGGGAGCTTCCCCTAGCGCGGTGGGATGGACCACCAAAGGCTCACCGCCCGCCTCCCAAACCGCCTCCAGCAGCTTGGCAGCGGCGACCTCGGCCCGGTAGCGCAGCGCGCTTGCGCTGTCGGAAAACCGCGCCGGGATGATGACCAGCGGGCGGGGGTGTTCCATGTCACTGATCAGCCGCGACCATCGAGTGCGTCAAGTTCGGCTCGCATGGTGATGAGGTCCCGTGCGTGAGCGTCGAGTCGCCGATCTTCGTCAGAGCGGAGTTCGATCGGCCTCACCGGGCTGGCTTGCCCGTCGGGTCCGGGCGAGACGAACACGCTCATGCATTGAGTCGTACGTCGATAGTGGCCCTCGACCGGGTCTGCGGAGCTGACACGCGCCGCGACGTGGATGCTGCGGCTACTTGTGTGGATGATCCTGGCGTCGACTTCGACGATGTCGCCGATCCGGATGGCCCGTTCGAAGTGGATCCCGCCGGCATAGACCGCTACGGCGGGTTTCTTGATCCAGCCGATCACGCAGCTGTGGGCGGTCTCGTCGATCCAGCGCATCACAGTGCCGCCGTGGGTGACCCCGCCCCAGTTGACGTCCGTGGGTTGCGCCAGGAACCTGAACTGCATTCGCGGAGCCGTTCCGTCCTCGGAATAGGTCTGAGCACTCATGGCTTCGCGGATCCGCGATCGTACGGTGATCCGCTGCACGGCGCGATCTGCGAGGCTCTGGTCTCCGACCGTCTGAGGCTGCCAGGTGGGGATCGGCCGAGGGCGCCGCTGTTCGTCGACGGCCACGAAGACGAGAAGACAGTCAGTTGCGAGAGCATAGCTACCGATCTTGGGGTCTGCGGTGCTGATCGTGACGATGATGTGCATGCTCGATCGGCCGGTGTGGATGATCCTGGCGTCGGCCTCCACGAGGTCGCCGGCGACTATTGGCCGGCGGAAGTGGATGTTCCCGACGTACGCGGTGACGCAGTACGCCCTGCTCCAGGCTGCTGCACATGCGAAACCGGCACGATCGATCCACTCCAGGACGTGGCCGGCCTGGATGAGGCCATCGACACCGGTCTCGTTGGGTGGGGCGAGGAATTTCAGGGTCTCTCGGGATCTCCGATTTTCGGCATCGGACGCCTCAGGCCTGGCCGACAGACCAGAGATGGTCACGAGACCTCCAGCCGGGCTGGTCCGCCGGCGGCCAGCCGTACGGCGTGGGCCACGGTGTGGTGCACGTCAGCGTGAAAGACGCTCGGCGTGATGTAGGCGGCGTTGAGCTCGTCGTCGGTGACCACCGAGGCGAGTGCCTTCGCGGCGGCCAGCAGCATCGCCGGTGTGATCTCGGTTGACCGAGAATCGAGCAGGCCACGGAACACGCCGGGAAAGGCGAGCACATTGTTGATCTGGTTCGGGAAGTCCGACCGGCCAGTGGCCACTACGGTCGCATACTTGATCGCCTCGGTTGGGTCAACCTCGGGATCGGGATTGGCCAGCGCGAACACGATTGCGTCGTCGGCCATGGCGGCGACATCTCTCCCATCGATCACCCCGGGGGCCGAGACGCCGATGAACACGTCCGCGCCGACCACCGCCTCCTTCAACGTTCCGGTGAACTCCAGCCGGTTGGTGTGCTCGGCCAGCCACAGCAGCTCTCCCTCGAGCCCTTCGCGGCCCCGATGCACGACCCCGGTGATGTCAGCCACTACAACATCTCCGGCCCCGGCTGCCAGCAGCAGCTTGATGATCGCCGTGCCCGCCGCCCCGGCGCCGGAGATGACGATCTTGACGTCGCTGATCTGTTTACCCACCACTCGGAGCGCGTTGTATAGCGCCGCCAGCACCACGATGGCGGTGCCGTGTTGATCGTCGTGGAACACCGGGATGTCTAGCTGCTCGCGCAGCCGCCGTTCGATCTCGAAGCAGCGCGGTGCGGAGATGTCCTCCAGGTTGATCCCAGCAAAGCCCGGTGCCACCGCCTTGACCACGGCGATGATCTCGTCGACGTCCTGGGTGTCCAGGCACAACGGCCAGGCGTCGATGTCGCCGAACCGCTTGAACAGCGCCGCCTTGCCCTCCATCACCGGCAGCGCCGCCTCCGGGCCGATGTTGCCCAAGCCCAGCACAGCCGACCCGTCGGTGACGACCGCGACGCTGTTGCGTTTCACTGTCAGTCGGCGGGCGTCCTCCGGATTCTTCGCGATGGCCAGACAGACCCGGGCCACGCCCGGCGTGTAGATCATCGACAGGTCGTCCCGGTTGTGGATCGGGTGCTTGGTGTGCATCTCGATCTTGCCGCCCAGGTGCATCAGGAACGTGCGGTCCGACACCTTCCCGATCACCACCCCTTCGACCTGCTGCATCGCCTCCACCAGCAGCTCTGCATGCTCGGTGTCCCGGGCCGCACAGGTGACGTCGATCCGCAGCCGTTCGTGCCCGGACGCCGTCACGTCGAGGGCCGTGATCGTCCCGCCCGCATGCTCCACCGCTGTGGTCAGCTGGGAGACCGCGCGCCCACCCGCCGGCACCTCGAGCCGCACAGTGATCGAATACGACACTGATGGGGCGCCCCGCGGGCGTCCAGCTTCGGTTACTTCCGTGGGGTTCATGACGTTGCCTGAGACAGCGAAGCTAGCTGGTTCCAGGTGTCGACAACGGTGTCGGGGTTGAGGGACATGGACTCGATACCTTGGTCGAGGAGCCATTCGGCGAGATCGGGGTGGTCGGATGGGCCTTGGCCGCAGATGCCGACGTATTTGCCGCGGTTCTTGCAGGCGGTGATGGCTGCACTCAGCATGTGTTTGACGGCGGGGTCGCGTTCATCGAAGCCGCCGGCGACCAGAGCTGAATCGCGGTCGATGCCAAGGGTGAGCTGGGTCATGTCGTTGGACCCGATAGAGAACCCGTCGAAGTAGTCCAGGAACGCGTCGGCGATGACGGCGTTGGACGGCAGCTCGCACATCATGATCACCTGCAGGCCGTTGGCGCCCCGTTGCAGGCCGTTCCGTCCGAGCAGGTCGATCACCCCTTCGGCCTCGGTCAGGGTGCGGACGAACGGGATCATGATCTT
>JBEVHL010000464.1:0-3024 GCA_040511255.1 Mycobacterium sp.
GCCCCGGTCGCGACGGCCGAGACCGTCTGGACAGCCATCGTCGACGCCGACCCGGATTTCTATCAGCGCGTGGTGGCCCGCGGCGGACCCGACACGGTGGAATTCCCGCAGTTCTTCCCCGCCCGGCGAATCATCTTGCAACGCAACAGCACTCTGATCGGCAGACGCAACCGCGGCCAGGGAGTGGAACCCGATATCGACTTGGGCATCCATCCCGTCGACCGCGGTGTCTCCACGCAGCACGCGGTGCTGCGGCTGCGTGACTCCGGGCTGACCGTCACCGACCTGGGCTCCACCAACGGCACCAGCCTCAACGACAGCGACAGCCTGCTGAAGATGGACGAGGAAGTGTCGCTGGCCGACGGTGATCGCATCCACGTGGGCGCCTGGACCACGATAACGATCAAACAGCAGGCGCCGTGATGACCGACCTGCACCGGGAATTACGCGACGCCCGTGAGCAATCGGCCGCCGGCCGGGAGATCCTCGCGGCGTTGAGCCGCGACGTCGCGAACCCCGGCGCGGTGCTGGACACCATCGTCGAATACGCGACACGGCTGTGCGGGGCGCAGGCCGCGCAACTGTTCCTGCTGCAGGGTGGGGTGTTCCGGGTGTCGCGGGTGTCCGCCGGAACACCTCGGGAGTACCTGGCTCATCTGCAGGACCACCCGATCGACCGGGACCGACTGTCGATCGTCGGGCGGGCAGCCCAGGACAAGCGCACCCATCAGGTCCGCGACGTGTTGACCGACGCGAATTACGGGCGCCAGGATTTGCAGCGGCTCGCCGGTTTCCGCTCACTGATGTCGACGCCGATGATCGTGGCCGACGAGGTGGTGGGCGTGTTGTCCATCTGGCGTACCGATGTGGCGCCCTTCGATGACCGCGAATGCGCGCTGGTCGAGGAGTTCGCCGCCGAGGGCGCAATGGTGGTGCGACAGGCCGAACTCGTTCGCGCGCTGGATAACCGCAGCACCGAACTGGCCGACAACGTCGCCCAGCTGAAGGCGCTACAAGAGGTGGGCGAGGCCGTCGGCTCCAGCCTCGACCTCGACGAAGTCCTGGACCGCATCGTCAGCAACGCGGTGCGGCTGACCAATCTGGGTTTCGGCGATATCACGCTGCGCACCGACGGCGGCTCGATCCTGGAGTACGACGAATCCACCGACTCGTTCCACGCCCGCATCGCGTACGGCAGCAGCCCGCACCTCCTGGAGCAGCTGCGGGCCATCACGATTCACCGGGAGGCCACCCTGGTGGGTCAGACGGTGAGTACGCTGCACCCTGCCGAGGTGCCCGATCTGATTGCCGCACAACGCGACCCGCATCTGGAGATCCTCTTCCAGGATGGGTGGCGCTCGGTGCTCGCGGTCCCGATGCTGCGTGGTGAGGCCATGGTCGGTGTGCTGGTGATCGGCCGTCGCGGCACCGGAGCCTTCCCGCCCCATGTCACCGAACTGCTGCACACCTTCGCCAGCCAGTCGGCGGTGGCGATAATCAACGCGCGGCTGTTCGGCGAGCTGGGCACCAAAACCCGAGAGCTCGAGGTGGCCAGCAGGCACAAGTCGGAGTTCCTGGCCAGCATGTCCCACGAATTGCGCACCCCGCTAAACGCGGTGATCGGCTTCTCCGAGGTGCTGTTGGATCGGATGTTCGGCGAACTCAACGAACGCCAGGACGAATACATCCGCGACATCTGGAATTCCGGCAAGCACCTGCTCGAACTGCTCAACGAGATTCTGGACCTGTCCAAGGTCGAGGCGGGCCATATGGTGCTGGAGCCCAGCCTTTTTCGGGTGGCCGGCGCGCTGGACTACACGGCGGCGATGGTCCGGGAGCGGGCCACCCAGCACGCCATCACCGTCACCATCGAGATCGATGACGATGTCGGGCTGATCGAGGCTGACGAGTTGCGCTTCAAACAGGTCGTCCTCAATCTGCTGTCCAACGCGGTCAAATTCACCCCCGATGGCGGCGAGGTCGGCATCCGGGCCCGGTACGACGGCACCGACCTGGTGGTCACGGTGAGCGATACCGGCATCGGAGTGGCGCCCGAGGACCAGGAACGCATCTTCGAGTCGTTTCAGCAGGGCCCCCGCGGCACCCATGTCGAAGGAACCGGGCTGGGCCTCACCTTGTGCCGGCGGATCGTCGGATTGTTCGGTGGGCGGATCTGGCTCGACAGCGCGTTGGGCTCGGGAAGCACGTTCGGGTTCGCGATCCCGGTCCGGCCCGCCGACGTGGCGGAGGCCACGCTGCAGCGCGGTGAGCAGGCTGCCATTGTGCTGGTCGACGACGACCGCGCGTCGTTGGAGCTGGTGACGGCGTACCTGGACGGTGCGCCGACGCGGGTGCTGCGGTGCCGCGACGGGGTGGAGGCGCTGGCCCTGGTTCGGCGGGTGCTGCCCGCGGCCGTGGTGCTCGACATCCGGTTGCCGCGCCTGGACGGTTGGCAGGTCCTGACCCAGCTCAAAGCGGACCCCGCCACCGCCGGGATTCCGGTGATCGTCGCCTCCGTCGTCGACGATCGCGCCCGCGGTGTGGCGCTGGGGGCCGACGCGTACCTGCTCAAGCCGCTCGGGCGCGACGAGCTGGTGGCCGCGCTGCAACGCGTTGGCGCGCTGGAGGCATCGTGAGCGATACGCCCGTGACCGTGTTGGCGGTCGACGACCAGCCGGCCAATGTGCGGCTGCTGGATGCTGTTCTCAGCCCGCGCGGGTATCGGGTGGTGACGGCGTCGTCGGGCACGGAGGCACTCGCGGTGCTCAGCGCCGGGGACATCGACCTGGTGCTGCTGGACATCGTGATGCCGGAGATGGACGGCTATGAGGTCTGCCGCCGGATCCGGTCGGACCCGCAGACCGAATTCCTGCCGGTGGTGATGATCACGGCCAGTGGTAGCGACCAGCGCCTGACCGCGCTGGAAGCCGGAGCCGACGACTTCGTCGCCAAACCCTTCGACAAGAGCGAGTTGTTGGCCCGGGTGGCGTCGCTGGCCCGGATCAAGCGCTACCACGACACCAT
>JBEVHL010000465.1:0-3698 GCA_040511255.1 Mycobacterium sp.
TCAAATATTCGTGATGCTGCGACCTTGCCTACGGCTGCTCACTGAGCGGCACTAAAAGCCAACTGCATGCCGATGAACGCCACCAGCAGTAACACCATGATGGACAGATCGAACCGGATCGCACCGATGGTCAACTGCGGAATCAGCCGTCGCAGCAGCTTCACCGGCGGATCGGTGACAGTGAGGATGACCTCCAGCAGGACCACCGTGAAACCTCGCGGATGCCAATCCCTGCTGAATGAGCGGATGAACTCGACCACGACCCGGGCGATGAGCAGCAGCCAGAAGATGAACAGCGCGAAGCCCAGGATTTCGAAGAAGAGCGACAACTAGAGCCTGACCTTACTGAGGAGGATGTGATGTTGCCGACAACTTTGACAACAAGAGCCGGTGACATCGGTAGGACCGACTAGACCGACCGGGCCAGCCTACCGATTCCGCCCACCTTCGGCACACAGGCTGCCGGCGGAACCCTGCCGCCCGGGCGTCACTGATAGGCGTAGAAGCCGGCCTCTGCCATCCGCCTGCGCTCTTCGGGGGTGACCTCGACATCTGCGGGTGACAGCAGGAACACCTTGGTGGCGACCTTGTCGAACGAGCCGCGCAGCGCGAAGGCCAGGCCTGCGGCGAAGTCGACCAACCGCTTGGCGTCGGCGTTGTCCATGGTGACCAGGTCCATGATCACCGGCGTGCCGTCGCGGAACCGCTCACCGATGGTGCGGGCTTCGCTGTAGTCCTTGGGCCGCAGGGTGGTGATCTTCGACATCGGGCTGCCCTCTTCGAACAATTTGGCCATCCGGCGGGGATCCATCGCCAGTGCGCCGTGGGTGGAACCGCGCATGGCGCCGAGCCGCGGTGCGGGACGCTCGAATTCACGCGGCCGGAAGCGGGGCTCGTCGCCGTAGCCGCCGCGGTAGGCGGGCTGGTAATCCGCCTCGACCCGCGGGTCGCGGGGATCGGGCAGATCGTCGTACTCCCGGGCCTCGTAGCGACCACGCTCGAAGCCCGGCTCCTCGGCGAACCGCTCACTGCGGCGGGGGTATCCCCGGCCTGCGGTGCCGCGGTCGTCGTCGTCGTAGTACTCGTCGTCGTAATCCTCCATCGGAGCCATCCCGAAGTAGGCCTTGACCTTGTGAAGTGTGCTCATCGAGTGACCCTTCTCTCCCTGATGGCGTGCCGCGAAAAGATGTAGCGAAACTTGGTACCTGTGATGAAGATGTGACTGGAGTGACTACTCACGGTGACGTTAGCGGTCGAGGTCCCATGATGGCGGTACCGACACGCACACATGTAGAACCGTGTTTGACAGCGATTTCGAGGTCGTCCGACATCCCCGCCGAGAGCCCGGTGGCGTCCGGATGGTTTTCCAGCACCCGGCGGTGTTCTTGGGCGAACCGGGCAAAAACCGCGTCGGGATCGGTACCCAGCGGCGGCACGCCCATCACCCCGGCCAGGTGCAATGCCTCGGACTGCGCCACCTGCGCGCAGATCTCGTCGACCGCTGCTGCGTCGCCGATGTCGACGCCGCCGCGGGAGGTGTCGCCGTCGTAGCTCAGCTGTATATAGATGTGCAGGGGTGCGGCCCGGTCACCGGACTCCAGGAGCTCACCGGCCGCGCGGTCCAAGGCGGTCACCACTTTGGCACTGCTGACCGAATGCGCGGTGTGCGCCCAGGCGGCGATCGCCCGCGCCTTGTTGCGCTGGATCTGGCCGACCATGTGCCACTGCAGCTCGGCCGAGACCTCCCCGACCGATGCGGCCACCGCAGAGATCTTTCCCGACGCCTCCTGCTCACGGGACTCACCGAACGCCCGGCACCCCAGGGCCGTCAGTATTTCGACATCGGTGGCGGGAAAGAACTTGGTGATGGGCAGCAGTGCGATGTCGTCGGGGCGGCGCCCGGCGTTTTCCGCGGCCGCCGCCAGCCGCTGCCGGGCAGCGGCCAGCCCCTGCGCCAACTGGGCTCCGCGAGCTGCCTGTTCGGTCATTCGATCCACACCAGACAGGCCAGCCGACCGGTCGGCGCATCCCGGCGGTGGCTGAACAGCGTCGTGTCGTCGACGGTGCACCGCGGGTCGATCTCGACGGCCGCCACGCCCGCATCCATCAGCTGCCTGGCGATGCCTGCGCGCAGATCCAACCCGGGCGTGCCCTTGGCGGTCACCGTGCGGCTGCCGGGCAGGGCGGCCTCCACATCGTCGGCCATCTCGGCGGGCACCTCGTAGTTGCGGCCGCTGACGGCGGGCCCGAGTACCACCGATACGTCGCCGACGTGGGCGCCTGCGGCAACCATCGCCTCCAGCGTGCGCACGACGATGCCGTTGCGTGCGCCGACCCGTCCGGCATGGGCAGCGGCGATCACGCCGGCGACCGGGTCGGACATCAACACCGGCACGCAGTCGGCGGTCACCACGGCCAGCGCTAAACGCGGCGTGGTGGTCACCAGGGCGTCGGTGTGGTCGAAGGCGCGGTCGCGTGGCTCGGTGACGAACTCGACGTGGTCGCTGTGCACCTGGTTCATCCACACCACCCGGTCGGCGCCGAGGCCGACCTCGGCGGCCAACCGGCTGCGGTTCGCTGCGACGGCGGCAGGATCGTCGCCGACGTGGTCACCGAGGTTGAACGTGTCGAACGGGGCCGCGGACACCCCACCCGCTCGGGTGGTCGTCACGAAGCGGATCGAGGCAGTCACGGGTGCCAGTATTCCGGCCCGGCGTGCACCTAGTGGCGCATGAAAGGCGGCACGTCGACGTCATCGTCGTCGTCACCACCGCCCACGCTGACCGTCGCCCCATTGGTGTGCAGGGGCACGCTGACGGCGTCGGACGGCTCGAACAGCGAGGACGTCACCTTGCCCGCGCGACCCGAGGCGATCGTCTGGGCCGGGCCGACCACTGGCTTGCGCCCCGGACCTGCCGCGTCGAAGCCGGCAGCGATGACCGTCACCCGGACCTCGTCGCCGAGCGAGTCGTCGATGACGGTGCCGAAGATGATGTTGGCCTCGACGTGTGCGGAGTCCTGCACCAGCGAAGCTGCCTCGTTGATTTCGAACAGCCCCAGATCGCTGCCGCCGGCGATGGACATCAGCACGCCCTGCGCGCCTTCCATCGAAGCTTCCAGCAGCGGGGAGTTGATCGCGATCTCGGCGGCCTTGAGCGCCCGGCCGTCACCGCGCGCGGCGCCGATGCCCATCAACGCGGTGCCCGCGCCGCTCATGATGCCCTTGACGTCGGCGAAGTCGACGTTGATCAGTCCGGGGGTGGTGATCAGATCGGTGATGCCCTGCACACCGTTGAGCAGCACCTCGTCCGCGCTGCGGAATGCGTCCATCAGCGAGACCGCGGCGTCGCCCATCTGCAGCAACCGGTCATTGGGGATGACGATCAGGGTGTCGCAGCTTTCCCGCAGGGCGGCGATCCCGTTCTCGGCCTGGTTGCTGCGGCGCTTGCCCTCGAAGGAGAACGGGCGGGTGACGACACCGACCGTCAGGGCGCCGAGCTTGCGCGCGATGGTGGCCACCACGGGGGCGCCACCGGTACCGGTGCCGCCGCCTTCACCTGCGGTGACGAACACCATGTCGGCGCCGCGCAGCAGTTCCTCGATCTCGTCCTTGGCGTCGTCGGCGGCCTTGCGACCCACTTCGGGGTCTGCCCCGGCGCCGAGACCGCGGGTGGAGTCACGACCGACGTCGAGCTTGA
>JBEVHL010000466.1:0-12257 GCA_040511255.1 Mycobacterium sp.
GACGAGCCGGCCACCAACAGGGCGTCCGCGTCATCGACGATCGAATACGCTTGCTCGACAACCTCTTTGGCGACGTTCTCGCCGAAATAGACGATATCGGGCTTGAGCATGCCGCCGCACCGCGGGCAGTCCAGATACCGGAACGTCGAGGTCTCCTCCACCATCGCGTCGGCATCGGGTGCCACGGCGATGCCGCCGACCTGCTCGGCGCGCTCGACGAATCCTGGATTCAGCGCCTCCAGCTCGACGGCCAACTCCGCCCGCGACATGGTGAACCCGCAGGACAGGCATACCACCTGCGCGTAGGTGCCGTGCAGGTTGACCACCGCGCGACTGCCCGCCTTGGTGTGCAGCAGGTCGACGTTCTGCGTGATCACCCCGGTGACCACGCCGGCGTGCTCGAGGGCGGCCAGGGACCGGTGGCCGGCGTTGGGCAGCGTCTCGTCCATATGCCGCCAGCCGACATGGTTGCGGGCCCAGTACCGCTGCCGGAACACCGGGTCGGACGTGAACTGACGAATGGTCATCGGATTGCTCGGCGGCGAGTCCGGCCCGCGGTAATCGGGGATGCCCGAATCCGTCGACATGCCCGCGCCGGTGACAACGGCCACGCGGCGGCCGGCCAACAGCGCGACGAGCTCGGGTGCTTCCACCTCATCGAGGGTAGCGCTGAGCGGGGCAAACCGGCCCAATGCCTGATCTGAGGGCCGGCACAGGCGAGAATGGTGCGGTGAGCTTCTACTCCGCGTACCACCACGGGTTCGTTCGGGTGGCCGCCTGCACGCTGCACACCACCATCGCCGACCCCGCGACCAACGCCGAGGCGGTGCTGGCCACCGCCCGCGAATGCCACGACGACGGCGTCGCGCTGGCAGTGTTCCCCGAGCTCACGCTGTCCGGATACTCCATCGACGACATCCTGTTGCAGGACACGCTGCTCGAAGCGGTCGAGGCCGCGGTCCTCGACATCGTCGAAGCTTCCGCGGACCTGCTGCCCGTGCTGGTGGTGGGCGCGCCGCTGCGCCGCGGGCACCGGATCTACAACTGCGCCGTCGTCATCCACCGCGGCACTGTGCTGGGAGTGGCGCCGAAGTCCTATCTGCCGACGTACCGCGAGTTCTACGAACGACGCCAGGTCGCCCCCGGGGACGATATGTACGGCGAGATCCGCATCGGTGGGGTGGAGGTGCCGTTCGGCCCCGACCTGTTGTTCGCTGCCGGCGATCTGCCCGGTTTCGTGCTGCACGTCGAGATCTGCGAGGACATGTGGGTGCCGGTGCCGCCGAGTGCGGAGGCCGCGCTGGCGGGGGCGACGGTGCTGGCCAACCTGTCCGGCAGCCCGATCACCGTGGGGCGCGCCGACGACCGCAAACTGCTGGCCCGCTCGGCCTCGGCCCGCTGCCTGGCCGCCTATATCTATGCCGCCGCCGGCGAAGGCGAATCCAGCACCGATCTCGCCTGGGACGGACAGACGATGATCTACGAAAACGGCACGCTGCTGGCCGAATCCGAGCGGTTCCCCAAAGGGCCGCAGCGCAGCGTCGCCGACGTGGACACCGAACTGCTGCGTGCGGAACGGCTGCGGATGGGCACCTTCGACGACAACCGCAGGCATCACGGCATCGACGCGGATTCGGTACGGCGGCTGGAGTTCACCCTCGATCCGCCCACCGACGACATCGGGCTCAAACGCACCATCGAACGGTTTCCGTTCGTGCCTGCGGATCCGGCTCGGCTGCAACAGGATTGCTATGAGGCCTACAGCATCCAAGTCTCCGGGCTGGAGCAACGGCTGCGGGCGCTGAACTATCCGAAGGTGGTCATCGGGGTGTCCGGCGGGCTGGATTCCACCCACGCGCTGATCGTCGCCGCCAGGGCGATGGACCGGGAAGGCAGGCCGCGCAGCGACATTCTGGCCTACACCCTGCCCGGCTTCGCCACCGGTGATCGCACCAAGGGCAACGCGATCGCGCTGAGCAAAGCGCTGGGCGTTAGCTTCGCCGAGATCGACATCCGCGACACCGCCAGCCTGATGCTCAAGGAGATGGACCACCCCTTCGGTCGCGGGGAGAAGGTCTACGACGTCACCTTCGAAAACGTGCAGGCCGGGTTGCGGACGGACTACCTGTTCCGGATCGCCAACCAGCGCGGCGGCATCGTGCTGGGTACCGGCGATCTGTCCGAGCTCGCGCTGGGCTGGTCGACCTACGGCGTGGGCGACCAGATGTCGCATTACAACGTCAACGGCGGCGTGCCGAAAACCCTGATCCAGCACCTGATCCGGTGGGTGATCTCCACCGGCCAGTTCGAGCCCGACGTCTGCGAGGTGCTGCAGTCGGTGGTCGACACCGAGATCACGCCGGAACTGGTACCCGTCGGCGAAGACGAGCAGATCCAGAGCAGCGAAGCCAAAGTCGGACCCTATGTGCTGCAGGACTTCTCGCTCTACCAGGTGTTGCGTTACGGCTATCGGCCCTCCAAGGTGGCGTTCCTGGCCTGGCATGCCTGGCGCGACGCCGACGAGGGGCACTGGCCGCTGGGTTACCCGCTGGACAAGCGCCCGTCCTACGACCTGGCCGAGATCCGGCGCTGGCTGCAGGTGTTCGTGCAGCGGTTCTACTCGTTCAGTCAGTTCAAACGGTCGGCCCTGCCCAACGGCCCCAAGGTGTCCGCAGGGGGAGCGTTGTCGCCGCGCGGCGACTGGCGGGCTCCGTCGGACATGTCGGCCCGGATCTGGCTCGACGAGATCGCCCGCAACGTTCCCGAGGCCTGACCCGCGCACGCCGCTACAAATTGACGCCGCAGAATGTTTATGTACTAAATATCTCCAGAATCGCTCAATGTGCAGCAGCCAGGGGGCGCTTCAACTGTCGCGGTCGGGGGGTCAGTGGGGTTATCGCTGCGTGCTGCAGGAGGCATCGGTCGAGTAGGCGGCTTGGCAGTGGCCCTCGGGGTGGGCACCGCCATTGTCACCGGGGCCGGGGTGGCGTCCGCCGCGACGGGATCCGACGGCGATTCGCCGCACGCCACGACGTCGACGTCCAGTGCCGGCGCGCGAGGCGCCACGAGTGTGCCGCACAGTGCCAAGAGCGACAAAGACTCTCGGGCCCACAAGGCAGCGGCCACACATGACGTGTCCACCCGAGCCACCCGGCCAAAGGTGACCAAGACACTCGCCGCGACCCCGGCTGCGCCCACCACGGTCAAGGCGGCGCCGCAGAAGGGTCCGTCGTCGTCGGGCAACAGTCCGGCGGTACCGATCGGTCCGGCCGCCGACCTGCTCTCGCTGGCCGGGACGCGACGCGAAACCGCCTCTGCCACAAGCGCCGACGCCGCCCCGGCCGGCAGCATCGGGGTCGACAACGGAGTGATCACCGGCTGTGTCGTCGTCTCGTGCACGGCGAACCCCGACGGTCACACCTACACGGTGGTCGGCGCGCCGAGCAAGGGCGGAAAGGTCGCCCTGAACGCGGCGACCGGCCAGTTCACGTTTCTGCCGTTCGCCCCCGAAGACAACACGAACGGTCCGACGGGCACCGAGTCGTTCACGGTACTGATTGCGCAGACGACGGAGTTCGACACCCGGCTGACCGGTGTGCCATTGCTCGGCACCAGCGTCTTCGCGCCGCTCATCGTGACGCTGCAGCAGACGCCGGTGGTGAACGACATCCTGGCGCCGCTGATCGGAAGCGCGACAACCCAAACCATCACGGCCGACATCACCGCGCTGCGGGGTGCCGACCAGACTCCCGTCGCCTTCACCACCATGGTGACGTCGTTCGACGGGACGCAGATCAGCACCAACTTCTTCCCGGCCATCGGGCTCGACGATGACGGCCAGCCGGGTTACGAGACCATGCTGTACGGCCCGGGCCTGCCCAACGCGGGCGCGACGGACCCCACCGACCCGACGCTGTCGGCGTTCCGCACCGCCGGCTACAACGTGGTGACGTGGGATCCGCGCGGCGAATTCGCCTCCGGTGGGATCTTCCAACTGGACAACCCGGACTACGAAGGCCGGGACGTCTCGCAGATCATCACCTGGCTGGCGCAACAGCACGGGGTGGAGCTGACGGCCGGCTCGACCATCCCGGACGACCCGCAGATCGGCATGGTCGGCATCTCCTACGGCGGCGGCATCCAGCTGATCACTGCCGCCAACGACCACCGGGTCGATGCGATCGCGCCGGGCTGGGCCTGGAACTCGTTCCCGGACTCGCTGTTTCCCGACCAGGCGTTCCGCACCATCTATTCGGTCGGGTTACTGGTTGGGCTGGCACTCACGGGGGCGATCGTCAACACGCAGTTCGTCGGCGCCATCGTCACCGGCGCGCTGTTGGGCACGCTCACGCCGGAGCAGATCGCCACGCTTGCGGGCAGCGGACCCAGCATCATGGTCAGCGATATCACCGCGCCGACGCTGCTGATCCAGGGCACCGTGGATGTGCTGTTCCCGTTGCAGCAGTCCATCATCAACGCGCTCTACCTGACGACGCCGACCGGTCCGGACGATCCGACCGCCATCACGAAGGTCGTCTGGTTCTGTGGCGGTCACGGTGCCTGCCTGCCTGGGCAGGGCGACCCGGTGGCCGACGACGCCTGGGTGCTGCAGGAATCGCTGGTCTGGATGAACAGGTACGTCAAGCAGGACGGCAGCCCCACCGACCCGAACGTGTTCGCCTGGTCGGACCAGGATGGGAAGCACTGGTCCTCGACCGTGCTGCCCTCGGACCCCGCGTTCTACAACCCGGACCGCATCACCAGCATCGGCACCGGGCATCTGCTGCCGATCATCCCGGTGCTCGGCGGTTCTGGACCACAGACCGAGGTTCCGTTGCCGTACTCGCTGGGTCTCGGATCCGTGGCCAGCAATGCTGTCAACATCCAGCTGACGAATCCTGTTGTGCAGGGCGGTGTTCCGGTGAATGTGGTGGGGGCGCCGACGGTGACGATGACGTACTCCGGGCTCGGCACCAGTCAGCACGTCTACGCCCAGATCGTCGACAAGAAGACCGGACTGGTGGTCGACCAGATCGTCACCCCGCTGCCGGTCAATCTCGACGGCCAGACCCATACGCAGACATACGTTTTGAACGACATCGCCTACACGATGTACGCCGACAGCGATTTGGAGTTGCAGATCGTCACCAGCGCCACGGCATTTCTGGACCTCAGCGAATACGGACTGATCAACGTCGGGGCGGTGTCGGTGAACCTGCCGGTCGCCGCGCACGCGACCCCGGTGGACGCCGCAGTATAAGTCTGACGATCGCGGCGGGGGATCGACGCTTCCAGGAAACTCCCAGGAACAGACCGGGTGTTCTCGGCAAATTAACGTCTGCCAAAATTTATTGGCTTCAAGATCTCGAAAACCGCACATGCGCAGTAATTGACGGGCGTAGCGTGCACCGCGTTGTGGTGGGTCATCTATGGAGGTAGCAATGGGCGCTGCGGGGTATGTCGGTCGAGTGGGCGGCTTGGCAGTCGCTCTTGGCGTGGGCAGTGCCATCGTCGCCGGAGCCGGAGTGGCCGCCGCCGCGACCGGGTCCGAGGGTGATTCGCCGAGCGCATCGACGTCGACATCCAGCAGTGGCGGAGCGGGCGCCTCCAACGACAAGGCCACCGGCAAGGCCGATGCGGGGCCCCAGGCACCGGGTGCCGCCGGCAAGCACCGAGCGTCGGCGCAGACGTCGTCGTCATCGACCGCGACGTCGGTCGCCGAGCGTGCCGGTAGCTCATCGCACACGTTCCTCAAACCGTCTGCGGGCCTCACCAAGGCGAAGGCGGTGGCCGCGTCGCTGGCCGCCAGCAACCCCGCTCCCGCCGATACCGGTGCACAGACCACGCCCGTCGACACGCAGACGCAGTCCGCGGCCAAGGAGTGGCTGGCCACCCCGAAGGCGACGGCGGGCCGCACCGCCGAGCTGACCACCCCGACCCTGTCCACCCCGGCCGGGGTGTCGACGCCGAACCTCGCGACCGCCGTGGCCACCTTCGCCGACGGGTTGAGCCCGCTGTCGGGCAACGGACCGCTGGCGCCCATCGGGTCGGCCTCCGACCTGCTGCTGCTCGCCGGCGTGCGTCGCGAAACCACTTCTGCCGCAACCGCTGACGCTGCCGCACCGACGTACACCATCGGGGTGGACCAGGGAGTCATCACCGGTTGCGCCGTCGCAGGCTGCACGGCGACGCCGGATGGCAAGACCTACACCGTGATCGGCGACCCCAGCGGCGGCGGCAAGCTGAGCCTGAACGCAACCACCGGCCAGTTCACCTTCCTGCCGTTCGCGCCCCAGAACAACATCAACGGTCCGACGGGCGCGGAGTCGTTCCAGGTGCTGGTCGGTCAGAACACGGCGTTCGATTCGTTCGTGACCAGTCTGCCGCTGGTGGGCAGCGCCGTGTTCGCGCCGCTGATCGTCACCTTGCAGCAGGTGCCGGTAGTGAGCGTCATCCTCTCGCCACTGATCGGCAGCGCCATCACGCAGACCATCACCGCCGATGCGACCGCGCTGCGCGGCGTCGACCAGACACCCATTGCGTTCACCACCATGGTGACCTCATTCGACGGCACGCAGATCAGCACCAACTTCTTCCCGGCCATCGGAGTAGAGACGGACGCGCAGCCCGGTTTCGAGACGATGCTGTACGGCCCGGGCCTGGCCGACCCCGGCGCGACGGACCCGACCAGCCCCATCCTCGCGGCGTTCCGAAACGCGGGCTACAACGTCGTCACGTGGGATCCGCGCGGTGAATTCGACTCCGGCGGTGTGCTTCAGCTCGACAGCCCGCAGTTCGAGGGCCGCGACGTCTCGCAGATCATCACCTGGGTGGCCGGACAGAGCGGCGTCGAGCAGTCGACGAATTCGACCATCCCCAACGATCCGCAGATCGGCATGGTCGGGGTCTCGTACGGCGGCGGCATCCAGCTGGTCACCGCCGCAGACGACCACCGCATCGACGCCATCGCCCCGGGCTGGGCTTGGAACTCGCTGCCGGGCTCGCTGTATCCCGACGACGCCTTCCGGACCGCGTACTCGGCGCTGTTGGCGTTGGACTTGGTCATGACGGGCGCCACCATCAACAGTGGGATTTACGGCGGCATCATCACCGGCGCCCTGCTGGGCATCCTGACGCCGGACCAGATCGCCTTGCTGGCCGCCAGCGGACCCAGCATCACGGTCAGCAACATCACCGCGCCGACGCTGCTGATCCAGGGCACCGTCGACGTGCTGTTCCCGCTGCAGCAGTCAGTCATCAACGCCGGCTATCTCACCTACCCCGACGGCAGCGTGCCGCCCACCAAGGTGGTCTGGTTCTGCGGCGGCCACGGCGCTTGCCTTCCGGGGCAAGGCAATGGCACGGCCGACACGCAATGGGTGCTCAACGAATCGGTGGCCTGGATGAACCGGTACGTCAAGGAAGACGGCACCACCGACCCCGAGGTGTTCGAATGGTCGGACCAGAACGGCAATTACTGGTCTTCGGAGACGCTCCCGTCGGACCCCGCCTTCTACAGCTCGACGGTGATCTCCAGCATCGGCAGGGGACACCTGCTGCCGATCATCCCGATCCTCGGCGGCTCCGGACCGCAGAGCCTGGTGTCGCTGCCGTACTCGCTGGGTCTGGCATCGGTGGCAGACAATGCTGTCAACATCCCGCTGACGAATCCTGTTGCGGGCGGCGGTAGTCCGGTGAATGTGGTGGGCGCGCCGACGCTGACGATGACCTATTCGGGCTTCGGCACCAGCCGGCACGTCTACGCCCAGGTGGTCGACAAGAACACCGGACTGGTGGTGGGCAACCTGGTGACCCCGCTGCCCGTCACCCTCGACGGGCAGACCCACACGCAGACATATGTTTTGAACGACATCGCCTACACGATGTACCCCAGCAGCAATTTGGAGGTGCAGATCGTCACCTCCGCGGTGCCGTTCCTGAACCTCACACAGTTCGGCTTCATCAACGTCGGTGACGTGACGGTCGGTCTGCCGGTCGCCGCGAACGCCACCCCGGTGCAGGAAGTGGTGTCGGTCTGATCCTGGCTAGAGCCGACCGTCGATCCCGAGGTCGGGGTGCACCCAGGACGGCATCCGCCGCTCCTTGAAGGCCAGGAAGCCCTCGATTGATTCGGGAGCCCCCAGGCTCGACGCCATCCCGATGCGGTCGTAGAGCCCGAGGTAGTTGTCCAGGCTGGCTTTGACCACCGCACGCGCGGCGGGTGCGGTTCTGGCGCACTGGGCCAGCAGGTCGCGGGCGGTGTCCAGCAGGTCATCGTGCGGGACGACGCGGGCCACCATGCCCCAGTCGACGGCTTCCTGCGCGGTCAGCACGCGACCGGTGAACATCAGGTCGCGGGTGCGGACCGGACCGATCAGCCGGGCCAGCATGTGGCTGTAGTAGGTATCGGCGATGCCGCGGTACAACTCCGGCACCCGGAACGTCGCGCGGTCGCTGACCACCGCCAGATCGCTACACAGCGCGATCTGTAGCCCGCCGCCCTGGCACAGGCCGTTGACCGCCGACACCACCGGCTTGGCCGACTGCCGCAGAGTGTCAAACGGCAGGATGTCCATCCCGAACCCGGCCTTGCCGAAGTCCAGCCAGTCATCGACGCCGCCGCCGCCGCCCAGGTCGCCGCCCGGGGCGAAGACGTCGCCGGTGCCGGTGATCAGCAGTCCCGCGAGACCGGGATCGGTCGCCACATGGGTGACGGCATAGCGGATTCCGAAGTACATCGCCGGCGTCATCGCGTTGCGCGCTTTCGGCCGGTCCAACGTGACCACCGCCAACGGGCCCTGACGCTCGAACCGCAGAAACGGTGTCCCCAGCCAGTCGCCGGCCGGGGGTTGCGGGGCAACGGTATCCGCAGTGGGGTCAGGCATGCGATCTCCTAGCGCGAGGTAAGCGCCTGACTATAACGACAACTGTTGCGGCTTCAGTTCTGCGCCAGCACGTCGTCGATCATCTCGTCCGTCGGTGCGCAGTCACCCGCCCCGGCCACCAGCGTCGCCAACGCCCCTGCCGCACACGCCCGCTGCAGGGCGTGGGTCCGGTCCGCGGTCCAACCGGCCGCCAGCACCCCGGCGAACACGTCACCTGCGCCGGTGGTGTCCAAGGCCTCGACGGCCGGTGCAGGCACATCGAACTCGTCGTCGGCACCCACGTAGGACGCGCCGCGGGCACCGCGGGTGATCACCAGATGCGCCACCGGCCACTGCCACTGCCTGGCCTCGGATTCGTTGACGATGACGACGTCCGCGACACCCGCCAGCTCGGCCAGGCCGCCCGGGTCGGCGCCCGCGGGTGAGGCATTCACCATCACCGTCGCGCCGGACGCGCGAGCCTGCCGGGCCGCGGCGATGGCCGTCTCGAGCGGAATCTCCAACTGCAGCAACAGCACATCGCAGGCGGCGACGATATCGCGCAGGTGTTGCACATCCATCGTCAGATGACCGTTGGTGCCCGGCGCCACCACGATCATGTTCTCCGCGGCGGTGTCGACGACGATCACCGCGGTGCCGCTGGGGCCGGGCAGGGTGATCACCCCGTCGAGTCCGACGCCGTTCGCCGCGAGATGGTCGCGTAGCTGCGCGGCGTGCCCGTCGCTACCGACCGCGGCCACCAGCTGAACGTCGGCGCCGGCCCTGGCGGCCGCGACGGCCTGGTTACCGCCCTTGCCGCCCGGGAGGAGCTGCGCCGAGGTGGCCAACACGGTCTCCCCGGGCCCCGGCAGGGTCGACACGTCGAACACCATGTCCATGTTGACGCTGCCCACCACGCAGACCCGGGTCCGGTCGCCGGCAGTCATGCGGTCACCGAGAAGGGTGCGGGCAGCGGGCCGCGGCCGGTCAGCGCCCGCAGCACCGTTTGGCCGTGGCCCAACGTGACCGCGATGCCCGCCGCGAGCGTGGTGGCGGCACGCATCGCTTCGTCGGACACGGCGGGGTCGAGGCCGGTGGCGTCGGCGATGTCGAGGCTGTGCACGGTCAACTCGAAGACTCGCGTCGGCAGATAGGCGAACAGGTGCATCCCGGCGCCGCCCAGGACGGCGATCAGGTCATCCCCCCGGCCCGCCAGTTTCGCCAGCGCCTCGCCCACCAGAGCGTCGACAGCGGCGGCTGGATCGTCACCGAGTGCAGCACCCGCTCGCCGGCCGCGGTCGAGCACCCCCGCGCCTTCGGCCGCCGCGACCGTCGCGGCCCGCCGGTAGTACTCCTCGGGTCCGGAAATCTCGGTCTGCGTGGCAGGTGTGTCCAGATACTCGATGACGGTGACCAGCGATCGTGAGGTGTGTCCGACCAGCGCCCGTAAGTCCCAATCGCCCAGGCCGGGACCGTCATAGCGGTCTGCCGGGATCCTGCGCACCAGGTCGGCAAAGCCGCGCGCAGCGGCCCGGTAGACCTCGACGACCTCCGGATTGGTAGCAGCCATGGGCAAGAACTTACCGGCGCGGCCGCATTGACCGGGGTACGGTCGGCCCATCTCGTGTCAGCCCGATACGCTGGGCTAATGAGTCTGCAAGCACCGACGCTGCCTGACTTGCGCGCCGAGGTCCACGACGCCGCCCGCCGGGCCCGGATCGCCGCTCGCACGCTGGGTTCGCTGACCACCACCGTCAAAGACCGTGCGCTGCACGCCGCTGCGGATGCGGTACTGGCCCACGTGCATCAGATCCTGGCGGCCAACGCCGAGGATCTGGACACCGCCCGCGCGGCGGGTACCCCGGAGGCAATGCTCGATCGGCTGGCCCTCAACCCTCAGCGGGTCGACGGCATCGCCGCGGGACTGCGCCAGGTCGCCGGTCTGCCCGATCCGGTGGGCGAAGTGCTGCGCGGCCGTACCTTGCCCAACGGACTGCAACTGCGCCAGCAGCGGGTACCGCTCGGCGTGGTCGGCATCGTCTACGAGGGCAGGCCCAATGTCACCGTCGACGCGTTCGGCCTGACCCTGAAATCCGGCAATGCTGTGCTGCTGCGCGGTAGTTCGTCGGCGGCCCGGTCCAACGAGGCCTTGGTCTTCGCGCTGCGTGGTGCGTTGGCTGCCGAAGGTCTGCCGGTGGATGCGGTGCAGTTGCTGCCCAGTGTCGACCGCTCGACCGTCACCCATCTGATTCAGGCCCGCGGTCTGGTGGATGTGGTGATCCCACGTGGGGGAGCGGGTCTGATCGACGCGGTGGTGCGCGACGCTCTGGTGCCGACCATCGAGACCGGGGTGGGCAACTGCCATGTCTACGTGCATTCCGCTGCCGATCTCGAGGTGGCCGAACGGATCCTGTTGAACTCCAAGACCCGTCGGCCCAGCGTCTGCAATGCGGCCGAGACGGTGCTGATCGATCTGGAGATCGCGGCGACCGCGGTGCCGAGATTGGTGGCCGCCCTGCAGGACGCCGGGGTCACCGTGCACGCCGATCCGACCGAAGACGAGTTGCGGGCGGAGTTCCTCTCCATGGACATCGCGCTGGCGGTGGTCGACGGACTCGACGCCGCCATCACCCACATCAACGAGTACGGCACCGGCCACACCGAGGCCATCATCACCACCAATCTTGCTGCGGCACAGCAATTCACCGAGCAGGTGGACGCTGCCGCGGTGATGGTCAACGCGTCGACATCGTTCACCGACGGTGAGCAGTTCGGCTTCGGCGCCGAGATCGGCATCTCCACCCAGAAGTTGCACGCCAGGGGCCCGATGGGTCTGCCGGAATTGACCTCAACCAAGTGGATCGTCTGGGGAGACGGCCAGATCCGGCCGGTCTGACCCACCGGGTCGACTGCGCCTTCACCCGTCAAAGGAGCTCATAATTTTGGACACCCCAGGAACGACCACGCCGTTGTTCGCGGATATCGACGATGTCTCGCGCCGGCTCGCCGAGACCGGTTATCTGCCTGATACGGCCACGGCCACAGCGGTTTTCCTCGCCGATCGGCTGGGCAAGCCGCTGCTCGTCGAGGGCCCTGCGGGTGTCGGCAAGACCGAGCTGGCCCGCGCGGTGGCGCAGTGCACCGGCTCGGAACTGGTCCGCCTGCAGTGCTATGAGGGCGTCGACGAAGCCCGCGCCCTCTACGAGTGGAACCACGCCAAGCAGATCTTGCGTATCCAGGCCGGCTCCGGCGACTGGGATCAGACCAAGACCGACGTGTTCTCCGAGGAGTTCCTGCTGTCGCGCCCGCTGCTGACCGCGATCCGGCGCACCGACCCCACCGTGCTGCTGATCGACGAGACCGACAAGGCCGATATCGAGATCGAGGGCCTGC
>JBEVHL010000467.1:0-4644 GCA_040511255.1 Mycobacterium sp.
ACGATGGTCTTGAACAGCCGGAAGTCGATGTCGCCTGCTTCGAAGACCGCACCGACCTTGGGTAGTTGTTGGCGCATCGCGATGGCGTAGTGCAGATAGCTCGAGGCCAGCCCGACGCTGATCCGCAGCATGGCCGCCACTTGGGCGGAGACCGCTGCCCAGGTGTCGATGGCCAGGTCGGCGCATTCACCGGAGTCGCGCAGCCGGGCCTCGTAGAGATCCGCGATCGCCACCAATCGTTCGGCCGCGGCTTGGGCTTCGGCGCGTGATGCGTCGCGGACCCGGTCGAGCAGGGCTGTGGACACCGGCGTGGTCTCCATCGCCATCGCATATTCGAACATGTGTGCGATTATGCCAGCGGGGTGTGACAATTCTATTTGTCAATCGGGCTGCGGCGTGCACCGCCTAAACGGGCCATTGCCCGGGAGATGTTCGGGCACCCTCATCACGCCGTTTTAGGTTGTTGACTGCAGCGACCTACCGCCCACCCACCAAGGGTGAAACATCGCCCTGACCGCCAACTCCCGCCGATACCTCGGCAGGGATAGGAGCATCGAATGGGCCCTAGTGACGTTTCGACGGCGGCCAGGGCGGCTCACCGCACAGCGCCAGCAGGGCGTTCTCGATCACCTCGGGCAGTGCCGGATGAATCCAGTACTGGCCGCGGGCCATGTCCTGGCCGCCGAGCCCGAAGGTCATCGCCTGGATCAGCGGCTGCAACAACGAGGAGGCCTGATGGCCCATGATGTGCGCGCCGAGAATCAGGCCACTCTCATCGTCGACGATGATCTTGGCGAAGCCGGTGTTGTCCTCCATCGCCCAGCCGTAGGCGACATCACCAAAGTCCTGCACCTTGGCCTTGGTCTTGTAACCCTTTGCCCTGGCTTCGTTTTCGGTCAATCCGACGGTGGCGATCTGCGGATCGGTGAACACCGCCGATGGCACGAACCGGTGATCGGAGGCGGCCAATCCCGAGGTGTCATCCCAGTCGAGCAGCAGGTTGTGCCGAACCACCCTGGCCTCGTGATTGGCGACATGCTTGAGCTGATAGTCCGACGACACGTCGCCGAGCGCGAAAATGCCACGGGCCGTGGTCCGTTGGTATTCGTCGACCACCACCTGCCCGTCGCGCACCTCGACTCCGGCGAGCTCGGCGTCGAGCTGGTCACCGTTGGGCACGCGGCCGGTGGCGATCAGCACGGTGTCGCAGGCCAACGTCGAACCGTCGTCGAGCACGAGCACGGTCTGATCGCCTTCCAGGCTGGCGTCGGTGACGGTGCGATGGCTGCGGATCTCCCACTTCTTGGACGCGATGTCGGTGAACCGTTCGCAGACGGTGTCATCGCAGTGCGAAAGCAAGGTGCCGCTACGGATCACGATCGTGACGCGGGTGCCCAACGCCGAGAAGACATGCGCGAATTCGGCTGCCACGAACCCGCCGCCCACGATCACCAGGTGCTTCGGCAGTTCAGGAATCCGCATGATGGTGTCGCTGGTGTGGACGTCGACGCCGCACTGTTCGATCGCAGGCGGGATCATCGCCCGCGAACCCGCCGCGATCACCACCTGATCGGAGGTGAACTCGTCGCCGTCCGCTGTTTTCAGCAGGTACTTGCCGTCGGGCAGGGTCTTGCCGAACCGGGTGTGGCTGCCGAAGACGGTGACGTTGGGGGAGGAGCGGCGATATTGGTCACCACCCATGGCGATCGGGTCGATGCGGCCGAACACCCGCGAGACGATATCGGTCCAGCGCACGCCGTCGATATGTGCATCGACACCGTAACGGCTTGCCTCCCTGATGTTTTGAGCGACTTCGGCGGCGTAGACGAACATCTTCGTCGGGATGCACCCGACGTTGAGGCAGGTACCGCCAAAGGTGCCCTGCTCGCAGATCGCCACCTTCTTGCCCTCGTAGCGTTCGTCAAGAATGCTGTTGCCAGAGCCGGTACCGATGATCGTCAGATCGAAATGTTCCACGTATCAGCCCTGTTCGCGTTGTGTTGAGGGGGGTTTGGTTTTCCAGTTGCCGGTCCAGCCAGCGGTCGAGCTCGCCGTAGGCCAACCCGCGCGGTGTCGAAACCGAGAGAAATACATCGTGTTTGGCGTCGGTGATCGGTGCGATGGTGGTGTGGTTGCCGACGCAGCCCGCCCATCGGGCGATCTGATGGACGTCGAGCACGGCGTCGCCGTACTGGATGGCGTTCGGGTCCGCCGATCCCCGCGGTTCGGCAACGCTGTGATCGGAACGCAGGATCAGGTTCGGCACACCGACATCGAGCCCGCGGTGCAGCCGGGCATGTCCGCGGCGCACCGCGTTGATCCAGCCGAAAGTCACCGGAAACCCGCCGAGGGGTTTCCAGGTCAGGTCGTAGTCGAATTCACCGAAGTACTCCCGGTGCAAGGTGGTGCCGTATCCACCGGGGGTCGGCTTGCGAATGACCTTGCGCTTGCGCACCCGGGCCAGCGCCCGCAACGCCGCCGACGTCGGAGCGGCACGCAGGATCGCCGGTCCCTGCAGATCGAAGAACGGGCTGTTGAGGATCAGCCCGCCGATACCGAGAGCGGCAGTGAGCCCGCGCCGGCGCAACTCGTCCAGCCACAGCGTGACGATCAGTCCGCCCGCGGAGTGGCCGTACACGTACACCGATGCCTGGCCCGTCTCCGCGGCGATGATCGTCAGCGCCCGCTCCAGCTCGGCGCCGTAGCGAGCCAGGTCGGTGGTGAAGTGCGGGGTCTGGCCCTCGCGCCAGGACCGACCGCATTTATGTAGGTCCAACGCGTAGAAGGCGAAGCCGCGCTCGGCAAACCGGTCCGCGAGCTCGGTGTTGAAGAAGTAGTCGGTGTAGCCGTGCACGGCCAGCACCGCGCGTCCCGCGTGGGCCTGGTCGGCCGGTCGCACCAGGGTGGCGACGAGGTCGCCCTCACCGTCGGGGTCGGCGCCCAGCTGGATCGTCGACTGGAGATAGCCCGACAGGACGTCGGTCTCCCAATCCGTCACCGACTCACCATAGCTGCGGCCGACGGCCGACCGCCGCCGTCAGCCCCGCAGCGCGGCGAGCAGTTCGGTGGTCCTGGTCACCGTCGCGGGGTCGCCGAACGGCGAGGCCACGAACTCCGTCACTCCGATGTCGGCGAACTGCCGCAGCCGGGCGGCAACCTGCTCTTCGTCGCCGACGATGCTGACATCGGCCACCCCGTCGACGCCTTCCCGGTCCAGCACCGCCCGGTAGGCCGGCGCGCCCTGTGCCAGCTCGAACGTCGTCGCGATCAATTCCCGCGCCGCGTCGGCATCCGAGGTGACCGTCACCGGCAGTCCCACGATGACCTGCGGTGCGGGCCGTCCGGCTGCGGCCGCCGCCTTGGCGATCCGCGGGATTACGTCGCGCTCGACAGTCTTGGGGCCGGCCCAGCTGGTCACGGTGCCGTCGGTCAGCTCGCCGGCCAAGTCGAGCATCATCGGGCCGAGCGCCGCGGTCACCACCCGCGGTGCGCTTGCGGGGAGCCCGGCCAGCGTCACCTGCCCGACGGCGGTCAGGCGCGCGCCGTGATGGTCCACGGCCTCGCCCGCCAATGCCGGGGTCAGCACCTCCAGGTACTCGCGCAGAAACGCCACCGGCTTGTCGTAGGAGTACCCCAGCGCCTCGACCATGAAGGGATGGCTGACCCCGATGCCCAAGGTCAAGCGGCCGCCGACCGCGGCGTGGGTGGTCAGTGCCTGGCGGGCCAGCGCCAACGGATGCTGGGTGTAGGCCACTACCACTCCGGTCGCGAGATCGATCCTCGGCGCGGCCACGCCGGCCACCGCCAACGCGGTCAACGCGTCCCAGGAGGCGACGCCCGCCATCGCCGGTAGCTGGGGCAGCCACGCGCGGGTGAAACCGGTGTCCTGGGCCTCGACGATGCCTGCGACGACCCCGGCCAGGCCCGCCGGATCGGCGGGATCGGGCATGGACATGACGTTGATCCGCATGGCGGCTCCTTCGACGGTTAGAATTCGGAGAGTGTCTCCGGTCAATATATGGAGACTGTCTCCGTTTGTCGACAGGGAGGTGGAATGACGGCACTGTCGGACTCGCCGCGACCGCTGCGCGCCGACGCGGCGCGGAACAGGAAATCGCTGCTGGACGCCGCGCGCGACGCGTTCAGTCGCCACGGGGTTTCCGCATCGCTGGACGAGGTGGCCAGGGCGGCCGGGGTGGGGCCGGGCACCCTCTATCGGCATTTCCCCACCCGCGACCAGCTGGTGCTGGCCGTCATCGACGACGGCCTGCGTGGCCTGCACGCCCTCGGCGAGGGCCTGCTGGCCGACCCCGATCCGGTGGCCGCACTGCAGCGGTGGTTGGCCGCCTATATCGACCAGGGCGGAATGTACGAGGGGATGGCCCGCACGCTGGTCAATCCCGGCCCGCCGGAAGGCAAAGACGCCTGCGCGATGTCCCGCGCGGCGGGTGCGGCGCTGATCGCCAGGGCGGCCGCCGCCGGGCTGATCCGGGCGGGCACGAACGTCGAGGACGTGCTGGATCTGGCCGCCGCGATCGCGTGGGTGGGCGAACAGCCGCAGCGCGACCCTCGGCAGCAGAGCCGGTTGTTGCAGCTTCTGGTCGACGGGTTGCGCTCGACAAGTGCGAGGTGATGAAGGCCTCG
>JBEVHL010000468.1:0-13678 GCA_040511255.1 Mycobacterium sp.
CCGCCCCCTTTTGACTATCTCCGTGCGCCATAATTTACTCAAACTTTTCCCTCCTTTCTTTTATTTTTTAACCCCCCCTAAAAACCCAACCACTTCTCGGTGCGTGATTGACGTGCCGATCGTGGGCGCGTCCCCTGTCGGTGCAGGTGGTAGGGCCTTTACGATGTGCCTCACCGAAGTACCCGCAGCCGTCGTGGCCGCGGGGAAGCACACGGAAAGGTCCTTTGAGGCCATGACACTTGAGGCGTTGCCCGAGAACACCGGCCAGGAGCCCGACGCCCCCGTGCGTATCCACGCCCTGGTCAACCAGAAGGGCGGGGTCGGTAAGACCACGCTGGCGATGAACCTCGCCGCCGTCACCTACAACAACCTCACGACGCCGATCCCCGGCGTCGCCTACGAGGGGCCGTGTCCGGTGCTGGTCGTCTCGACCGACCCGCAGGCCTCCGCGGTGTGGTGGTCCGAGCGGGCCGAGGCCAACGGTGGTCTGCCCTTCGACTACGTGCAGGTGGAGGATCTGAGCCTGCTCGCGCGGCTGCGCGGCTCGCACTACCGGCACGTCTTCGTCGACACCCCCGGTTCGCTCGACGACACGGCGACTCTGAACGAGGTGCTGCAGTACGTCGACGACGCGCTGGTACCGCTGATCACCGAGGCGCTGGCGTTCGACCCCACCGCCCGCACGATCAACAACGTGCTGGTGCCGCGCAACATCCCGTTCCGGGTCGTCGTCAACAACCACGACCCACGCGACGGCAAGACCGACCTGGAGCAGACGGTTAGGTTCATCGTCGCCAACGGCTGGCCGTTCTGCCGTAACTCGATCCGCCGGTACAAGCTGCACGCCCGGGCGTCGGCGACCGGAACCGTCTGCACGCAGTACGCGAAGAACCGGGTCGCGGTCGAGGCCAGGATGGACTTCGTCGAGCTGGCCCTGGAGCTCGGTTACGGCGGCCCGGCGGTCCAGCAGTGAGTGCACAGAAGAGCAGCCGCATCGACCTCGCGTCGCTGGCGTCGGCGCCGCCTCCGACCGGCGCGAAGACCCCGGCGCCGCCGCGGTCCGGGACCGGCACCCGCGCGATCGAGGTGCACCGCATCGCGGCGAACCCGCTGAACACCCGCAAGCTGTCGCGCGCGAAGGTCGAATCGCTCGGCGTGTCGATGAAGGACCGCGGCCAGTACTCGTCGTGCACGGTCGTCAACGTCGCCGCGTTCCTGCGCCTGTTCCCCGAGCATGACGACAAGGTCGCCGGCGCCGAATACGTCCAGGTCAACGGCGGGCGCCGGCTCCTGGCCGCGCGCAAGGAGAAGATCGCCACCCTCGACGTCACCGTCAAGGACGCGATCGCCTCCAGCCGGCTGGACTGGCTGGCCGCCACCGCGCAGGAGAACGTCGAACGCGAAGACCTCGACCCCATCGAGGAGGCGCACGCGCTGCGGCTGATGGCCGAGGAGTGCGGCGACAACCAGTCGGTGGTCGCCGAGAAGATGAACCGGACCCGGCAGTGGGTGTCGCAGCGTATCGGGCTGCTGCGCCTGGTCCCGCAACTGCAGGACCAGCTCAGCGACGGGGACCTGCCGATCGCGCTGGCCCGCAAGCTCTCGGCGGAGGACCCCGACCGGCAGCTGGCCCTGCTCGCGGCGCTCAGGGCCGAACAGGGCCAGGTAGTCGGCTCCGGCGACGGCCCGGTACCGCCTGGCCCCGAAGCGGGACCGAGGCCGACGCCCGCGGCGGTACGGCCGACACCACAGCAGACGGCCATCCGCCGGCTCGGGGGCACCGGACCGCAGATCGGCGAGAACCTGCTCGCCAATTTGGAACGCCAGGATCTGCTGGACCTGTGGACGCTGCTCGGGCAGCGCCTGGGCGTGAAGTAGTAGCCCACCCGGCGGGACGGTGGCCCGGTGCGTTCGAGTCGACGCACCGGCCTTGGAATGGCCACCGCCCCGCCTGGGCGGTTCCCCCTGGATGAAAGCTGCCGGGACCCGCATCCCGTGACGTCTAACGCCGGTTGTATGCCTCGGTGACGGTCAGGCACCTGGGAGTGACGCGGGGGAGTGGCGATGGTGCGCGGCTGGGGCAGGGTCAACGACTGGGTCCGGGACTACACGACGCCGATCGACCACGTGTACGCCGGCGTGCTGCTGGGTTACTTCACGATCGTGCTGGCCTACGTCGCCGGCAACCCCGCGCAGCGCGACCCGATGACGGTCATGGTGGGCATCGCGTTCATGACGGTGTACACGGTGCTGTGGTCGGTGTGGCGGTGGCGCCGGGACTCCCGGGTCCGCGCGTTCCTGCGCGAGATCGACGCCGAGGTGGCCGAGGCCGGCGGCTGGGATCACCTGCGCAGCGAGCACCGGGCCCACATCAACCGCATCCTGGCGCAGGTACGCGGCGCACGCCGCTGAGCACCCGGCGCACCCGATCACCCGATCGTGGTGCTCACGCGACAACACGTCCGGGCTGATGCCACGGTGGCGGGCGTGCCCGCGATCTACGACAGGAACGACCCCCGCGACGACCGCCCCCGCCCGCTGCTGCTGCTGGCGTTCTGCTTCGCGATGCTCACCGCCGGCTGCGCCGTCCTGGGCCTGGTCGTCGGATGGACCGGGGTTGTCCCGACCCGTATAGCCGTGCTCCCGGCCGCGCTGCTGCTGCCGGTCAGCGTGCTGCTCGCGATGGCCGATCGCCGGCTGGCACCGTGATGCTCTCCGACGGCGACATCGCCGCGGCGGTGCACGACGGACGCCTCAAGCTCGACCCCTTCGACCCGCAGCTGATCCAGCCGGCGAGCATCGACGTCCTGCTCGACCGCCGGTTCCGGGTGTTCAGCAACCACGCCGACACCCACATCGACCCTTGCGTCGACGACCCGACCAGAACCGAGCAGGTCGAGGTCGACAAGCTGGTGCTGCATCCGGGTGAGTTCGTGCTCGCCTCGACCGTCGAGTTCATTGAGCTCGGCGACGACCTGGCCGGCCGGCTGGAGGGCAAGTCGAGCCTGGGGCGCTGCGGGCTGGTGGTGCACAGCACCGCGGGTTTCATCGATCCCGGGTTCCGCGGCAACGTGACACTGGAGCTGGCCAACGTCAACCGGCTCCCGATCGTGCTGACCGCCGGTATGAAGATCGGCCAGCTCTGCCTGTTCAGCACCCTGAGCCCGGCGCAGCGCCCGTACGGCCAGCGCGGCAACCACTACCAGGATCAGCGCGGCCCGGTCGCGGCCCGCGGAACCGCAGCCGGCCGCCCGCCGGTTGCCGGCCGAGTGGATGCCGGACACATAGCGGCGCTGCCGGCGCTCATCCGGCCGTCGCGCCCGGCCGCGTTCGGCGACCACTGATGGCCGGCGCACCGACCGAGCATCTGGTCTTCGTCGACGTGGAGACCACCGGGCTCGACAGCAGCCGCCACGAGATCGTCGAGCTCGCCTGGGCGCGCGACGACGGCCCGGTCGAGGTGGTGTATCCGCGGCACACGCTGCGGTTCGCCGAGCCGATCGCGCTGCAGGTCAACCGCTACCACGAACGCGGGCTGGGAACCGTCGTGCATGGCCCCGACGACGTCTCGGGGTTCCTGCTCCAGGCGCGGGGCAACACCCTGGTCGCTGCGAACCCGACCTTCGACGCCACGTTCCTCAAGGCGCACTTCGGCTGGGCGCCCTGGCACTACCGGCTGCTCGACATCGAGTCCTACGCCGCCGGTGTGCTGGGCTGGGACCGCCCGCCGTCGCTGAAGGACATCCGGGAACAGCTGACCGGTATCGGCTACGACATCCCGGCACCGGATCACACCGCGGCCGGTGACGTGACCGCGTTGAGGGCGTGCTGGCGGGCGCTGCGCGCCGAACGGCCTTACCGCGGATCCGTCGTCATCGCTGCCTGAGCGGGCAGGCGGGGCTGCAGTGGGCCTGTACCGCCGGCGAACCCGGCGGTGGCTGGAAAAGGCCGTGATCCTCTACGCCTGGCTGCTGGGGCTGATCATGATGTTCCTGATCGGGCTCGCCCTGGGCGCTCTGATCGCCGCGGCGATGCAGCGCCAAGCCAGAACCTGACGGAGCCCGCTTCACCACCCGGTGCCCGTGACGCACGCGTGCCCGCGGCGTTGGTCCCCGTGGCGGCCAACACCCGAACCCGCCACGGAGACCCATGACCATGTCCTTCATGGATGCCTACCGCGCCGGCGTCGCCGAAGCCGCGGACGTCGAGGACTACATCGTCTACTGGCAGACCCGCGTCGATGTGCAACCGGACGCCCCCGGGCTTGAGGACTACCTGGGGATGACCTGGAAGGAGTTCAACGAGTTCTGGTTCGCCGGCCGCCTACCCGCTCACCAGCGCCTGGTGAGCTGGCCCCTGCCGGGGCTGCGCCGTCAGGCGAGACTCGCCTGAGATCCGCCCCTAAAAGCAGGTCCCGCCGGGCGTCGTACGCCTGCCCTAACCTGGGCGGGACGCGCGGCATACCGCGCGCAGCGTGCGATTCGGTCGGGTTGGGCGAGATGACGGAGCTGTATCCGCTGCTGACCAGAGTGTGCAAGACCGCCGGGACCATCTCGCTGCTGCTGACCTGGGCGCACTACTGCGCAGCCCAGCCCGCGATGACCATCTACTTCTTCGGCTGCACCGTGTTGTTGTTCTTCGGGGCGCTGAAACTGGGGGAGTGAACCACCATGCTGGTGCTCGAAGACCGGGTGACGGTCGAGCAGATGTCACAGGCCGCGCTGACGCTGTCGGCGTCACTGGCGATGATCCGCTCCCGGCTGCCGCACGCCGCGCTGGCGCGCACCCGGACCGGGAACCTGGCCGTCATCGCCCAGGACGGCGACGGCGGCTGGCACACCTGCGGCATCGTGGACGTACTGTCCGGCCAGGCGCACCTGCTGGACGTACCGTTGCCGCTGTGAAAATCGACTTCTCCCGGTTCCATCCGCTGGACCACCGGCCGTTCACCGCGCGCTGCCGGTCGCTGTACGGCGGCACGCGCAACCACCTGCGCCTGACCTGGGCCTACCGCCGGCGCGACCAGGTGCTGGGTCCGTGGCGGCGGATTTTCGGCTGCGCGTTCGGCAGCCACCGCGAGATCGTGGTCCACCTTCCGGCCGGCCGGATCCGCCCGTGCTGCCAGGACTGCGGCACGGTGACCCGTCTGCCCAGCGAGGCGGACATCGACGAGGCCCGCAACCTGCCCGGACAGTAGGCCGGACGGCCCCGGCAACACCACACACGAAGCCGGACAACACTGGCCCGGAAGCTTGCGCATCGGTGCGTCCGCTGTTCTAAAGTGGCGGATAGGTACCAAACGTGCTTTCACGCGAATGGCCAGGCTGCGGTCGTTCGCGTCTTCGTATACCCCAGTGGGCGCCTCGGCCGGTGCACTGTCCCCGGGCGACGTCCGGGGCCACACCGGGAGGGTGACGCCGATGACGCTGCGTTCAGCTAAGACGGTCGGGCAGATCGGCATCGGCGCGGCGGCGATAGCCATGCTGATCTGCATCCTTGAGGTCGCCGGGGTCGCCCTGCCGGGGCAGCAGGCCCCGGTGGTCGCCATGCTGATCGCGCTCGCGGTGATGCTGCTCGGCTGGTCCTGGCTGAGCATGACCTACCACGAGTCGCAGGCCCGCTCGATCAGCGCCGTGAACACGGCCTTCTCCGCCGGCGTCGACTTCGGGAAGTTCCAGCGCAAACGCGCCCCGAACACCGAGGCCCGCAGCATCGACGACGCCGCCTAGCTACTCCTCATCGGAGGTGACCTCGCGGAACGTCATCGGGCGCATGGTCAGCGCCGAGATGACCTCGGGGCCGGCGTAGATCTGGCAGGTGCACTGCACCTGGCGGTAGCTGGTGGCGATGCCGTTGTTGTTGTACTTGAACTCCTGCCGGTCCATGAACTGGCAGCGGCCGGTGCCTTCCTGGTGGAATGAGATCGCGTGCTTGCACGGGCAGATCGGGCGGATGGTCCGCGACGAGCGGTGCCGCACCAGCCAGCCGGCGAGGAACCCGGAGCCGATGCTCAGCCCGGCGATCACCAGGTCGGACGCCGCGAGCATCATTGACATGGTCAGCGCCGCCCGATGGCCTCGGTGACCTCGACGACGGCTTCGGCCGCGGCGTGGAACTCGAGATTGTCCGGCAGGCAGGGCAGGCAGCGCACCACGGTGCCGGCCACGTAGCTGACCGGGTCCAGCCAGCAGAACTCGCGGCACGCCGAGCAGGTGGTGCGGATGACCCTCGCGGCAATCGCCGGCGGGAACTTCCGCAGCGGCTGGTCCAGGCAGCGCATCACCCCGTAGAAGGAGACGACGGCGTCGCCGGCCACCTTCGCCTGGAGCTCGTCCTTGCTTCCCACGGTCATGGGAATGCCGAACACGTTGGTTTCGCGCACCCGCTCAGGCTACGGCGCGGGCCACCGTGAGGCTACGGCCACGGTGTGCGACGGCCGGTTCGGTCTCGCCCTCGTAGACGGTGAGCAGTGCCAGCAGCGAGGCCTTCTGCTCCACGCTCAGGTCGTGGGCGTCCAGGATGGTGCGGCGCACGGTGTCGCTGTCGATCGGGTTGAGCCCGGCCAGCGCGAGTGCCTGGTCGTTGTCGAGGCCGACCGCGGCGGCCAGCGACAGCACGATGTCGCGGCGCGGGCGCCGGGTGGTGTGCTTGAGCTGGGCGTACGTCTGCCGGCGGATTCCGCTGCGGCGAGACAGCTCCGTGGTGGGCATGCCCGCGCTGACACGCATCTGCTCGACGCGCGCCCAGAAGGCGTACGCCACACCTCGGTGCTGAGCTGCGTTGTCCACGCCCCGTTTCTAGCACGCCTTAACGATCGGCACACCGTTCAGGTTGTGAATTCTCATCACGCTTTACTCCGTACTTGCCGCAACACGCCTGGTAGTGGGCGGTCTTGCACGGTGAAGAACGGACGTACTACCGTCCTCTGTACGCGCACACCGTCCATCAGCGCACAGGGGAGCGAGGGGCGTCGATGCTTGGCTCTCAGGGTAAAAACGACCCCTCGCCGCAGGGGGTCACGGGCGGGCCTGAAGAGGTCGCGATGACGTCGATGTTCGGGTCCGCGACGGCGATGCTGATGCCACGCGGCAAGGTGATGCTCGCGGTGGGGGAGAAGTACCTGCTGCTGACCGGCCGCGAGGCGATGGACCTGCAGCGCGCGATCGCCGGACTGTCACCGCCGGCCGAGAACGGGTGCCCGGCATGACCCGGCTGGCCTGGAATCGCTCGGAGGTCGACGTCGAACAGGCGATCGGCGACGCCCTGGACGCGCTGGGCATCGACAGCGACCGGGTGGCCGAGACCCTGGCCGGGCACGAGGCGGTGGCCGGCAGCGACGACGACGAGGACCCGGTCTGCCTCTACCTGCAGTCCAGCCTGGACCCCGAGCAGGCCCGGGTGCAGATCGTGGAGTGCGACATCGGCTGGCTGACCTACGCCCTGCTCAACCCCGACGGCGAGACGTGGAGTTCCGCACTGACGGCCATGCCGGCCGCGGTCACGGTGTTCTGCTGCCGGCTCGACGCCGGGGAGTTCCCGCACCTGGCGCCGGCGCGGCCGTGACCGGGTACGCGCAGGTACGCGACGAGGCCGCACGGGTCGCGTACACCGCGCTGCGGCCACTGCTCAAGCCCGAGTCGGTGCACCTGATCGGGATCGCCGAGATCGCCGACGCGCTGGCGCTGGCCAGTGACATCCTGGCGCCGGCCGAGCACGACGCGGCCACCCGCCTGCCGGTGGTCAGCCGTGGGGTCGAACGGCTCTCCCGGGAGCGCGACGAGGCCCTGGCCGCGGCTGACGGGCTGTCGCGTGCTGTCGGCGCGTTGATCGGCCGGGATCTGCGCCGGCGCCGCGGGCCCGGCGTGTGGGACGACGCCCTGGCCATCCTCGACGAGATCGCCGACGCCAACGACCGGCCGCGGCCCTCGGATCTGATCGCCGCCAGGCCGCGCGAATGAAGGGATTCGAGGAGCCCACGCTGTTCCACGCCGAACGGCCGGCCGGCGACGCGGCTGCGCAGTGGCCCCCGCTGCCGGGGCGCCCGCTGTGGTCGCGCACCACCGGCAGCTTCGGCCAGTACTGCCGCTACTGCGTGATGCTCGCCCAGAGCGACCCGCGGGGGCCGCTGGCGGCCGACGTACGGCGGCCGGCGTGGCAGCGCATCGACAACCTTGGTGCTGAGCTGCTGCTCTGCGAATGGCACGCCACCCTGTTCGCCGAACGGGAGCCCAACAAATGAAGATTAATCAGCCGATTCCGGGTGGCTTCCCGGTCGTTGTGTCAGCGTGCACGAACTCGACACCATCGCGGAGCCCGTGGTGAACGCCTTCTGGCTGCTCTCCTGTGTGGTGCTCGCTGGCTGGGCGGCCTTCACCCAGTGGCGCCTGACCCGGCTGCGGCGCGCCAACCGGGTCGCCGTGTCGGTCATCTCGCACTGGCGGCGCCTCGCGATGGGCGCACCGCGCAAGGACGGCAACCGGGCCGCCTACCTGAGCAAGTCCCAGCTCGCCGAGCGCATCGCCGCCCAGCCACTGAGCGACGACCAGAACGAGATGGTCCGCCGGGTGCTGGCCGCCCGCCGTAATCAGAGGGGACGCCGGTGACCCAGCTGTGGCTGCTGTTCGCCGCGGCGTTCGCCGGCGGCTGGCTGACCTGCTCGCTGATGGTGCTGGTGCTGCGCGACCGGGTCATCGACAACGCGCTCGCGCGCCGCGAGCGCGAGATCTACGGGCCACTGCTGGAGCGCGTCGAGGCGCAGGCCGAACGGGTCGAAGCCCGCCACCAGGACAACCGCAAGCGTGACCGCGGCGGCATGGCGGTCGGAGCGGCATCGATCCGCCTGGACGACGTCGCCGGCGTGGTCCCCGTACCGCGAAATCACCGGAGCTCATCCTGATGCGACTGTTCTCCCTGTTCTCCCGCCGGCGCACCCTGCTGGAGCGCTACCGCACCCAGGTCCGCATCGCCTGGCGGCTGCGCCTGCAGCGGCAGGATCTGATGGCCGAGTACCTCGTCCTGCGCGAGGCGGCACGGCGCCTCAACGACGACGTCCTGGCCGTGCAGACCCAGCTGGTCGTGCAGCGCCGGGGGCACCTCGCCGATCTGGAGATCCTGGCTCAGCACACCCGCACCATCGAGGAGCTCAAAGCGCTCAGCGGCCACCACGGCGGCGACGACGTGCCCGGCGACCTGCTCAACCACGTCGTCTTCGGGCACCGGAGCCCGCAGTGAACGAGGCGATGCTGCTCATGGACGAGGGGGCACCGGTGGCCGAGATCAGCGCGGCCGCGATTCTCGGCGCGTTCGTCGTCTGGGGTGTCCTGATGGGCGTGGCCGGCGCGGGGATCGCCTGGGTGATGCGCAGCGACCGGATCAGCGCCGAGCAGGAGGACCGCGAGTTCGCCGCCGGGAACGCCCCGGTCGTCTCGGCCGCGGACGACACCACGATCATCATCCCGTCGCGCCGGCACGTGGCCGCGGCGATGGGTGCCACCCACCGGGCGGGTCGCGTCGGTATCGCCGACGCGCGGCGCCGCCGCGGGCGCTGACATGGCGGGCCTGCGGTGAACTACGGGGCGCAGCCGTTGAAGGACGAGGCCGACTTCCAGGCCCGGGTCGGGCGACTCGCGACCACCATCCACGACCTGCTGCACTACCACACCCACGACTCCCGCCGGTCCAGCTCCGGGTTCCCCGACAGTGTCTTCGTCGGCCGCCGGGTGCTGTTCCGCGAACTGAAGATGACCAGGCGTTCCAAGATCAGCCAGGCGCAGAAGGACTGGATCGACCGGCTGCGGGCGGCCGGGGCGGACGCCGCCATCTGGTACGCCGAGGACTACCACAGCGGGCTGGTCGACGAACAGCTGCGCGACGCCGCGCACCGCACCGAGATCCGCCAGGTGCGGCGTGTGTACCCGCCCCTGGAGATGCGCCTGGCCAAGCGGCTCTACCTCAAAACCACCGGGGGTGACCCCGCCCGGTCCGCGCTGCTCTGGGAGGCGGGCGTGGCCTCGGTCGAGCACGGAGCGTGGATCGCCCGCGCCCACGAGATCCTCGCCATCGTGGCGGCGGAGCTACCCGAAGGAGAAGGCGAGCACACGGCCTGGCTGCGCGCGCACTCGATAACCGACGGCACAGTCGCCGCGATCTTCACCGCCCTGAAAACCGACCTGACAACGCCTGCGGATCCGAGCGAACTGCTCGCCGAGCCGCACCGTCGTTGACTCTCAAGGAAGAGAGCTCAGCATGAGCCCGTGCACCTACGTCCTGGTCGTTGTCGACGAGTCCACCTCGATGCTAGGCGTCGCCCGTGGCGTTCGCATCGGCGTCAACGCCTACCTCGCCGATCTGGCGCAGGAGCAGGGTCTGCAGCACCTGGTCACCCTGGTCACCTTCAGCGAGGAGCGGCGGGTCGTCTGCCAGATCACGCCGGCCGGGCAGGTCCCCCGGCTGGACCAGGTCAGCTACCGGCCCAGGGGTAACACCGCACTGCTGGACGCCGTCGCCGACACGCTCGACGAGTTCGCCCAGGCGGTCACCCTGCAGGCCGGTGACCGGGTGCTGTTCCTGCTCGCGACCGACGGTGCCGAGAACTGGTCGACCCGGCACTCCCCGGGCGACGTTCTCGAGAAGGTCATGGGACGCGAGCTGGACGGGCAGTGGACGTTCATCCACATGGCCGCCGGGCAAGAGGCCGCCGAACAGAGCCTGTGCCTGGGCCTGCGCAACGTCATCGCCATCGCCCAGGAAGACCTCGCCCGCGAGGCCCTGTTCTACTCGATGGCCGGCGCGACCGCACTGTGGTCCCGCGGCGGCGAGGCCACCGGAATGGTCGAGCATCTCCACCGCGAGCTGCACGAAACCGCCCCGGTGGTCCAGCGGTGAGCCCCGCAGCCAGCGAGCTGTGCACCCGTACGTCGTGCGCCGGCACCCGCCAGCAGCTGCTGGAGGTCAACCGCATCCTGGCGCCCTACCTGCAGCCCAAGGGCATACCCGCTGATGCGCTGCGCGAGTACGCCAGGATCAGCGACCGCGTCACCCGGGAACGCAATGCTCTCTACCAGGCGCACCTGCGCTGCATCGCGATCTGCAAGCAGGCCCTGCGTGGTGACGGGCTGGTCGGCACGGATCAGCTGGCCCTGGCGCTCTATCTGGACCCCAAGGATTTCGGATGAGTGAGCCCGTCGTGCCACGCCATGCGTGGACCCTGCGTGCCAAGTGCCGGGAGCTGCAGTACTCCCAGAACCTGGAGATCCGGGACATGATGTTCCCGAATGCGCGGGCCGCCGCGCAGATCGCCGCCGCCAAGCGGTACTGCCTGGGCTGCCCCGTCTCCGCGCAGTGCCTGCAGGACGGCCTGGGCGACGCGCACGCGGTCCGCGCGGGGCTGACCGCGGACGAGCGCCGGCGGCTGCGCCGCGGCGCGACGTTCGATTCCTGGGCCAGCTGCCTGCTGCCGTTCGTCCCCCGCCCGGCCAACCCCAGTCAGTGCACCGGCTGTACCGGCGGGTCCGACCGTGAGGTGACGCCGCAGGACTACAAGGACGAGATCATCGCGATGCACCGCGAAGGGGTGGCCGGCGAACAGATCTGCGAGCACTACGGGTTCAGCCGCGACGAGGTCCGCGAAGCCGGTAAGGACTGGGGTGTGGCCCTGATGCGCCGCATCTTCATCGAGTGCGGCACCCCCGCGGCCGCCGCCCGGCACCGGCGCCGCCGTGAACCGCTCTGCGCGCCCTGCGCCGGCGCCGAGCAGCGCCGCATCGCCGCCCGCCGCAAGCAGCTGGTGGCGGCTTGAACCCGGCCCGGCGCCCGATGGTCGTCGACTCCCACTGACCGCTGCGCACACCCATCCTGCGAACCCTGGAGCACGTCTCATGTTGTTTCGTCGTCACAAGTATTCCGGCCAGCACACCCCGGCCGCGGCCCGCCGGCGCCGGGGTCAGCGCCCCGCCGATCAGCAGGACACCGAGGACCGCTTCGCGGCCCTCGACGAACTGCTGGCGCACCCGGAGCTCGTCCTCGAAGACGCCCGCACCACCCGCGAGAACTGACGAAGAGAAGGTGACACGCCGATGACTGGTTGGCGGCTCGCACCCGTCGTGCTCGGACGCGCGGTCTGGGACCAGGCCGCCGCGGTACAGGGCGGGTTCTGGCCGGTCGCGGCGCTGCCTGCCCGCCAGCGGCAGGTGCTGCGATACCTGCTGGAGTACCACGACCAGCACGGCTACGCCCCGTCCGCACGTCAGGTGGCCGACCAGCTCGGGCTGGCCTCGACCAGTGGCGCCATCCACCACCTGCGCGGGCTGCAGAAGGCCGGCTGGGTCACCCGCCAGGCGTACGCCCAGGCCGCTCTGGGTGTCATCCCCCCGGTGGACAAGCGCGTGTTCTGCGACCCCCTCGTCATGGCCGGGGGCGGCTGAGATGGGCGGCGGCGCTCACTCTTCCGGGTGGTGGTATCTGTGGTGCCCGCACTGCGGCCGCGTCGGGGACAGACGGCTGGCGACACCGGTGCAGCTGAGCAGGCTCTACGACGAGCACCTTCAGACGTGCCCGCGCCGGCCGCCTCAGGACAGCGTCGGCTCTTCCTCGCCGAGCTCGGCGCCGTGAGCCGCGGCGGCGGCTATCAGCTGGTCATAGCGGTCGGCGGAGATGAGCACGGCGACCCGCCGCCGGTTGCGATGCACAGTGGTCACGACGTCGCGGTGGAACGCCACGTCGACGTAGTGACCCAGGTTGGCGCGAAGTTCGACGATGCCGACAGCGTCCTCGTCGACCTCGCCCAGGGGACTCGCCGTCACAGTCATGAGCACACTGTACACAAAGGTCATGGTGTACGGTGTGCCCGAGGTAGATCCTTCAGCGTCCATCACCGAACATCCGGCCGGAGCGGCAGAGCCGTGAGCAGCGCAAACGCGGGAACAAGCAGACGCAAGATCATGAGGGGAGCGGTTTCCGGTGAGTCGATCTCGCAGCCTCGATGATCGGCTCTGGCTGCGGCTGAGTGTGGACACGCACCAGAACCCGAAATTGCTGGAGATCGATCCGGTCGACACGGCCGGGTGGACCTACACGACGGGGCTGGAATGCGCCGCCCAGGGCCTGACCGACGGTGAGATCAGCCCGATGGTCGTCATGCGCCAGGCCCAGACCGTCAGCCGGTGGGTGATGCTGCGGGAGCGGGAGATGTCCGTGGCCCAGGCGCTCATCGAGCAGGGTCTCTGGCACGCGCCCGGGCACACCTGTCTGCGCTGCCCGCAGCCACAGTTCGGGCGGGTGTACATCCACGATTACCTCGAACACCAGCAGTCGCGCGCCGAACGGGCGGAGCTTAGCGAGAAGCGCCGCAAGGCCGGCGACGCCGGCCGGGCCACCCGATACGGCAAGAACCGTGACCAAGACCCCCTACCCGGCGTTGAGAAGCCGGACGACAGCGCGGGGCTGGCAAGTGCCAGCACAGATGCCAGCGCAAACGCCACCGCGGGTGCCAGCGCAGGTGCCAAGGCCGACGACCTGGCGCTGGCCGAACGGTTGCTGGCCCAGGAGCAGCCGGCGCCCGCGAAGGCACGCCGCGGCCCGCAGCGCAGCCTGCTGCCGCAGCCGTTCCCGCTCAGCACCCAGCTGCGCGGGTGGGCCAGCGTCAACACGCCCAACGTGCACCTGGAGCGCGAGCACGAGC
>JBEVHL010000469.1:0-41472 GCA_040511255.1 Mycobacterium sp.
AACAACACCAGCAGTTCTTCGATGCTGTCGTGATAGTCGACGGCGACCTGACCGATGCTGACCAGGTTGGCCATGAAGACCGGCAGCGTCGGCGCGACGCGGTCAAAGAGCTGCCGTACCTCATCGGCGGCAGGTCCGCCCTTGGTGATCAGGTCCGCGACGTCCTGATCGTGCGACTTGAGTTCGCCGGTCACCGTGGCCGTGTGGGAAGCCCAGGCGGCGATGGCATCCGAAGTGTCGGTCTGCGAATTGAGCACCGGCTGCGCCTGATCGATCAGCGCGATCAGCGGGTCGAGATTGGCCCGCGCGTCGATCGCGAGATCCGAAGTGCCTTTGACGATTCTCGACAGTTCAGGGCCGAGACCGCCGACAGCAGTGTAGGACTCGTCGATGACGGTCTTCAGGTTGTCGTGCGGAATGGCTTGCAGCCCGGCGTTCGCGGCGGTCAGCAGTGAATTGATGTCGGGCGGGACCGAGGTGTCTGCCAGCGGGATGACGTCGCCGTCACGCAGTGGGCGGGCGTCAGCGCGAGGTAGCAGGGCCACATACTGTTCCCCGATCGCCGACTGGCTGTGCACTTCAGCTTTCAGATCCGACGGGATGTGGATGCCGGACTTCAACGACAGCACGGCCTGCACGCCGGTTGCCGTCAGCCCGACCGACTCGACCCGTCCGACTTCGGTCCCCCGATAGGTGACATTGCCACCGCTGTAGAGCCCCCCAGTCTTCGGCAACTCCATGATGACCGTGTAGCGGCCGACACCGAACAACATGGCGGGCAGCTTCATGAAATGCAAGCCCATCAGCGAGACCGCGGTCAGTGCGATCACCGTGAACAGCGCGAGCTGGAACTTCATTCGTCCGTTGAGTCGCATCTAGCGTCCCTGATCCCAATGGTAGGGCGCGACAAGCGGATTCCCCCCCGTGTATGGACTTGGGAACTGGCCGATGGTGCGTCCCCATTGCATTTCGAGCTCGGTGAGGTTGCCCTCCCATCGGGTTCCGGTGAAGAGTCCGGCGTCGAGGCGGCTCAGCGTAAGGTCGACGATGGCGGTGAGGTTGGCGTAGTCGCCGCGCTGCCACTTCTCGATGGTCTCGTTGGGAAAGGGGAAGGTGGCGATGTAGCTGAGCCCGCGCGTCAGGGCGGGTCCGGCGTTGGCCAGCGAATCCAGCACCGGCCCAATGTCTTTGAGCTCCTTGACGAGGTTGTCCTTGGACTGGTTGACGGTGTCGGCGGTGAGCGCGGCGAACTTGCCGAGCTTGTCGGCCGCTTCCACCAGGTTGCCGCGTTCCTTGTTCAGCACGGCCAGCGCGTCGGGGATGGTCGCCAGTGCGTGGTCCAGGACGGGCTGCTGGGCGGCGAACTTCGCGGCTAGGATGTTGAGTTGTTCAGTGGCAGCGATCATGTCGCCGGTCTGGTCGTTGAGGTTGGCGGTGAACTTGTCCAATTCGCCGATCAAGCTGCGCAGATCCTGCTCGCGGCCCCGGAACGCGGTACTGAATGCCTCGGTGATGTCCTGGACCTGACCGAGTCCTCCGCCGTTGAGGACCATGGACAGCGCGGCCAGCGTCTGCTCGGTGCTCGGGTACGCGGCGCCGTGCGCCAGTGGGATGATCGAACCGTCATGCAGCTTTCCCGCTGGGGCCGTGTCGGTCGGTGGAGCCAGCTCGATGTGTAACGACCCCAGCAGGCTGGTCAGACCGATCTTCGCCGTCGCATTCTCCGGCAGGGCGACATCGCTATCGAGGCGCATCGTCACCAGCGCATGCCAGTCCTGCCGTTCGATCTTGGTCACCGTGCCCACCGTGACGTCGGCGACCCGGACGCGGGAGTTGGGCTGAATGTTGTTGACATCGGGCATCTGTGCGGTGATGACGAACGAGCCCGGCCCGTCGCCCTTGGTACCCGGCATCGGCAACGTGTTCAGTCCGCGCCAGTTGGCGCACCCGGACAGCAGCGTTGCCGCGAGTGTTGCGACCGCGATCCATCGCAGATACCTCATGAGCCACCTCCCGCTGGCACCATCAACCCGGGCAGGCCCGCCGCGGGATCGGTGGCAACCGAATCGGGCGCCTCGGCGGCCGGCGTTGTCGGCGCAGCATCTGTCGGCGTGGGTGGCGTGGGTGCCGCGGGCGGGACGAAGTCGGGCCGCATCCAATCCTCGCTGTAGGTCACCTCATTGGGTCGGGCCTCGGCACCGACGAGCAGGTTCTCGCCGAGCGGCGGGAAGTTGAACTGACGGTTCTTCACGATCGGCGCCAGGTACTGCACGCACAGCTTCGACGACTGCTCCGCGTTGAGCCGTGACGCCGCCTGGATCGCCCCGCAGATGAAGGTGAGCGGGTTGGCGAAGTTGTTGACCGCGAGCGCGCCGGTGAGTGCGCCGTTGGCGGGTTCGTAGATGTTGTAGAAGTTAGCCAGCGTCGTCGGTGCGATGTGCAGGGTCTGCTTGATGTCGTCGAGACTGCCGACCAGCGCGGTGCTGATCGATGCCAGCTTGTCGGACGTGGTGCCGATTGCTTCCTTGTTGTCGGCGGTGAACGACTTCACGTCGTCGACGACCCCGCCGAGGTCCTGGATCGCGCGACCGACCTTTTGCGGATCGTCGGCCATCAACGAGGTGACCGAGGCCAGGTTCCCGTTGAGCTGCTCAAGCACGTCGGCACTGTCGTGCAATGCCGTGACCAACGTGGAGAGGTTTCTGAAGGTCGCGAAGATATCGCTGCTGTGGTCGCTCAACACCGAAATGGTCTGCGAGAGTTTGATGATCGTGTCGCGAATGTTGGCGCCCTGCCCGCGCAGGTTGTCAGCGGCAGTGTTGATGGCGCCGCCGAGGGTGCTCACTCCCCCGGGTTCGGTGGGCGCCAGCAGTGTGGTCAGGCGTTCGAGTTGTACCCGGACGTCGTCCCATTCGACCGGTACTGCGGTGTGGTCCTGCGCGATGACCGCCCCGGTGGCCATTGTCGGGCCACCGGTATAGGCCGGCGTCAGCTGGATGGCCCGGCCGGTCACCAGTTGCGGCGACAGGATGACGGCTTTGGCGTCGGCCGGGATCGGATAGTCCTTGTCCACCCAGAAAGTGATCTTGGCCCGCTTCGGCTGCGGCTCGATGCTGGCCACCTCGCCCACCGGCACCCCGAGAATGCGCACGTCATCGCCGGCAAATAGACCATTGCTGTTGTCGAAATAGGCCACCACCCAGGTCTTTGCGACGCGGTCCATGGTGCGGATCACCACTACCGTCCCAGCGACGAGGGTGAGGACAAGGACGCCGGCCAATATCTTCCGGGTCCACTTGGAACGGTGCATCATGGCTGATCTCCGGGAACGAGAACTGGTGACGGGGTTGGCTCCGGGCCGACGGATGCAGGCGGACCGGGTGGCGGTCCACCGGGTGGCGGGGCAGGCAGCGGCTCGCGATATGGGTAGCGCGGATCGCCTGGGTTGCCGGTGATCGCATCGGGCAGGTTCAGATGCGGCTCACCGCCTTGGCCGGTACGCGGATACGGCACGGGCAGCGCCGGTGTGCCCGGCTGACCGGTCTGCGGATCAACCCTCTGCGATGGCGCCAGGACATTCGGATCAAGCCCGAGATCGGAGAACGCGGCGTCGACGAAGGGTTGCACGAACTGTCCGGGCAGCAGGTTGGCGATGTAGGCCTTGAAGAATGGGCCTGAGGACACCGACTCACCCAGCGACATCGCATAGCTGTTGAGCAGCTTCACTGCCTGCTGCAGCCGCTCCTTGCGGTTGTCGACGATGGCCAGCACCCCATTGAGCTTGTCCAACGCGGGTTTGAGCTGTTGGCGGTTCTCGGCGATGAACGCCTTGAGCTGCTGCGCGACGGCGGAGATGCTGGTCCAGATTCGGTCGATCGCTTCGCTCTGGGTCCGCAGCTGAGCTAGCAAGGCGTTGGTGTCGTGAACCAATCCGACGATCGCGTCGGTGCGTTTGGCCAGCACCCCGGTCACCTTCGCCGCGTTGTCCAGCAGGGAGCGGAGTTGGGTATCGCGGGAGTTGATCGTCGCGGCGAACCGGGCCACCCCCTGCACGGCCTGCTGCAGATCGGCCGGTGTGTCGGCAAAGGTCTGCGACAGAGTGGACAGCGAATCCGAGAGTTGATTGGTGTCAAGGCCGCTGATCGTGGTCGCGAGATCGGCCAGCGCGTCGGGCAGTTGGTACGGCGAGACGGTGCGGCTCAGGGGAATCGGCGCACTGAGGTGGCCGCTGCCACGGGGCACGACGTCGAGCACCTTGGTGCCGAGCAGACTCTTGGTCTTGATCGCCGCCTCGCTCGCATCTCCCATCACGACGTTCTCGTCGACGGTGAAGGTGACGAGGACCTGCGCTCCGTCGAGCTCGATGCTCGACACCTTGCCCGCCGGAAAGCCGGATACCTGAACCCCGGCACCGGTAAACAGACCCCCGGCGTCGGCAAAGTACGCCGAATAGGAGTTGGCCTGGTTGAGGAACGGCAGATTCTGGTACTCGAGTGCACCTACCACCAGAACCCCGACGACGGTGGCGCCGATGGCGCCGATGATCAGGGGACTGCGTTCGGCGAATGATTTCATTTCGGCGTGCACCGCCCGGTGTCCTGGCCGACAACTTTGACGTACACCGGTTGTCCGCCTTTACCGTTCATCTTCAGCACGACGTTGCACAGATAGAAGCTGAAGAAGTCACCGTAGAGCCCCTGCCTGCCCAGCTCCCGGTACTTGTCCGGCAACGTGTTCAGGAAGTTGTCCAGATAGTCGTGGTCGGCGACCGCAATCGAGGCGGTCCGATCGGTTTCCTGCACCACCTTGGTGAAGGGCTCCCGGGATTGCCCCAACAGGTCGGCGATGGAATTCGTGGCCGCGTCGGTATAGGCGACGGCATTCGAGATGTCCTGTTTCCGATCGGCCAGACCCTTGACCAGTTCCGACAGCGACGACACCGCTTTGTCCAGCCGATCGCTCTGGTTCCCAATCGAGCCGAGGACCACGTTGAGATTGCCGATAACTTGGCCGATCAATTCGTCCCGGTCGGCGAGCGTATTGCTCACCGCGGCAGCCTGATCCAGGAACGAGCCGATGCTGGCACCCTGCCCCTGTAGTGCCGTCATCAGCTGTCCACTCAGGGCGTTCACCTGATCCGGGTTCAACGCCCGGAACAGTGGCTTGAAACCGCCGATGACCGAATCGAGGTCCAGCGCAGGCGAAGTACGGGCGAGCGGGATCGTCTCACGGGGTTGGAGGACCTTGACCCCGCCCGCGCCCTCCTCCAGGGCCAGGTACCGCCCACCGATCACATTGTCGTAGCGGATCGCGGCATGGGTGCCCTCGGTGAGCACCAGGGTGTTGTCGGTACTGAATTCCACCCGCAGCGTCGCGTCCTGATTGAAAGCGATGTTCTCGACCTTTCCGACCTCTACGCCGGCGACGCGCACCAGGTTCCCGTTCTTGAGACCCGAGACATTGGTGAAATCGGCGAAATAGGTGTTCCCGGACTGGAATCGAAACTGTGCGAACACCGTCAGCAGGGCGAAGGCACCGAGTGCGCAGATCGTAAGGAACACCGCGAGACGCCACGCCGCACCTTTGAAGTTGTCTTTCACGGCGTCCCTTCCTGCGCAGGCGGTGCGGGCGACTCAGGCGCAGGGGGCACCCCTGGATAGAGCGGCACCCCGCCCGGTCCGTACATCGCCGCGCCGTACGGCGGCGCGCCCGGGTAGGGGATCGGTCCCGGCGCGGGCCCGGGCAAGCACGCGCGGATACTCGGCGGCTTGGGCACACCGCGGGTGACCGGGAAGTAGTCCGCCCAGCACGGGTGGCCGATCCCGGGGTTGGGCCGGATATCCAGTCCGGTGCCGAACCCGGTATCGGTGATCAGTTGGCGGACAGGGAAATTCTTCGATGCATCCGGCAGCGATCCACAGCCGGGCTGTCCCCCCGGGCCACCTTTTGCGGCGACGACGGGCAGGTTGTCCGGATAGCTGTAGGGGTCGTTACCCAGCAGCAGGGCCACGTCGAGTTGAATCGTCCGGCCGTCCTTGCCGCCCCATGCGTCGTATCCACCGTGGTCGAGGAACCACTTCGAACCCTGGAAGAAGCAGGTGTAGACCGGGTTGTATTTCATCAGCAGATCGGCGGTGGGCGCCAGGGTGTTGATGGCGTTGACGATGCTGTCCTTGCTGGCCGTCAGCAGGTTGGTACCCGAATTCGCGACACCGATGGTGTTGAGCAGCAAGCTGTTCAGATCGGTGGCGTGATCGACGACGGTGGTCGCGGTGGTGCTGCCGGCGTTGAGGATCCGCACGATATCGTCGGCCGCTGCGCTGTAGGTCGCGTTGAAGTCCTTGAACGAGCGCCAGTCCTGCTTGATGGTGTCGCTGCGCGAGTTCAGTGCTTGGAGAACCTGGTTGAGGTCGGTGGCGGCCTGTCCCATCCGCTCACCCTGGCCGCGGACGCCGTCGGCGACCGCGGTGAGTACGGCGTTGAGTTTCGCGGGGTCGATCATCTTCAGCAGGTTGGCGACGTTCTCGAAGACCGTGTTGACCTCGCTGCTGACGTTGGCGGACGTCAGCACCGCCCCAGCGGTCAGCCGGGCGGTAGTGGGAGCGCTCGGGTAGAGCAGTTCGACGAACTTCGCCCCGAAAGCGGTGGTGGCCTGAATTTGGGCGGTGACGTTGGCCGGGATGTACTGGATCTGGTCGGGATAGATGTCCAGCAGCAGTTCGGCGGCTCCGCCACCACCGGTGATATCCCGGACCCGGCCGACCTCGACGCCACGCATCTTGACCTTGGCGTCATTCTCCATGACCAGGCCCGAGCGGTCCGCTTTGAGCGTGACCGGGATGAACGACTGATAGACACCGCCGAAGATCGCGGACGTGAGGACGAGGAATGCGACGATTGCCGCGAGCAGGATCACCGTCCACCACGCGGTGGAGATTCGCGAATCGCCAGGCCTGGGTTCCACGCTAACCGGCCAGGTTGAAGTTGCCGGACTGACCGTAGACGGCCAGCGAAATCATCACGATCTCAACGGAAGCCACCACCATCGAGGTGCGCACGGCGCGTCCGACAGCTTCACCCACGCCGGCCGGGCCCCCGCTGGCGGTGTAGCCGTAGTAGGTGTGCACCAGCATGATGACGACGGTCATGGCGACCGACTGGCTGAACGACCAGATCAGGTCGGTCGGGTTGAGGAAGGTATTGAAGTAGTGGTCGTAGACGCCGGCGCCCTGGCCGTAGATCACCACGGTGCCCAGGCGCGCGGCGAAGAACGCCATCATGACCGCTATGCAGTACAGCGGGATCACCACGACGACGCCGGCGATCACCCGGGTGGCGGCCAGGTAGGACACGCTGCGGATACCGATTACTTCGAGGGCGTCGATCTCCTCGTTGATCCTCATCGCACCCAACTGGGCGGTCGCGCCGGCTCCGATGGTCGCCGACAGCGCCACGGAGGTGGTTCCCGGCACGATGAGCCGGACGTTGAAGAACGCGGAGGCAAAACCGGTCAGCGCCTCGAAACCCACTGAGGCCAGCTGGTTGTAGCCCTGCACTGCGACGAGGGCGCCTGTGGTCATCGTGAGGAAGCCGACGATCGCCACCGTGCCCCCGACCACCGCGAGGGCGCCGGTGCCGAGGCCCATCTGGGCGATCAGGCGGAGTAATTCGGTGCGGTAGTTGATGATCGCGTCGGGGATCGACGCGAGCGTTCTAGCGTAGAACTGCGCTTGTGCGCCGATTCGGTTCCATCCGGCGACGAATCCGTCGAATAAGTGCGATAGCCGGGCGTACTGCCGGCTAGGCAGGGTCGCGCTCATGAGATCGTGAACTGGATGCCGACGGCGGTCACGACGACGTTGATGGCGAACAGGACCATGAAGGTGAACACGACGGTTTCGTTGACCGCGTTGCCCACCCCTGCCGGGCCACCGTCAACCGAAATGCCCTTGTGGCACGCGATCAAACCGGCCGCGAGACCGAAAAGAGCTGCCTTGGTCAGTGATACGACGACGTCGCCGGCTCCGGTCAGAAGCGTCATCCCGGTGATGAACGCGCCGGGTGAGACGTTTTGGACGAAGACGCAGAAGATAAAGGCGCCGACCAGCCCGACGATGACGACAGTGGCCGACAGTGCCAGCGCGACTGTCGTTGCGGCGAGCACCCGCGGCACCACCAAGGCTTGGACGGGGTTGATGCCCATCACGCGCAACGCGTCGAGTTCGTCACGAATCGTGCGGGCACCCAGGTCGGCGCACATCGCCGTGGCGCCGGCCCCGGAGACGACCAGTACCGTGACGATTGGACCGATCTGGTTGACGGTGCCGATTGCCGCGCCGGTGCCCGCGAAGTCAACGGCACCAAATTCTTTCAGCAGGATGTTGAAGGTGAACACGAGCAGCACCGAATAGGGCATCGTCAGCATGAGCGCAGGCAGCACCGAGACTCGGGCGACGAACCAGGACTGCAGTACGTACTCACGCCAGGCGAACGGACGCTGGAAGATGAGTACGAAAACGTCCAGTGACATCGCGAAGAAGCCACCTAGCGCCCGCACCGGTTTGGTGGCTAGCTGGACTGACGTCACGCCAATTTCTCCGGTTCCTGCCTCGAACGCATTCGTTCTCGGCGGTGACAGTGACCAGGGCCACGGTGCTGTTGCGCAGGGAACGTACCCCGGTCAGACAGCGGTTTTGAATCGTTATCGGCTGCTTATCTCCCCTTCGGAGTAGAGAACTGTCTCCTTGGTGCTAGCCCTGCGTCACGATTGCCGGGGAGTCTGAATGTGTAGCATCATTCACTTAAGTCACGGTGAACTCGCAGTTCGCCGAAGTTCAGTAATGAATGCGCCTGCACATCCGGAGGTTCTATCATCGCCGCAGACACACTCGGTGAGACACCACCACACGTGCGTACCCGCGACCCCGAACGCAAGGGACGGATTCTGGTTGCGGCGGCGGACCTGGTGGCGCGCAAGGGTTTCCACGCCGTGTCGATCGCCGAGATCGGCGCCGCGGCGGGAATCACGGGCTCTGGGGTGTACCGGCATTTTGAGAGCAAGTCTGCGGTGTTGGTCGCCTTGTTCGACCGGGTCATCGACGGATTGCTGCGCGACGAACAACAGATCCTCGAGGGCACCACCGATCTGGGGCAAGCGCTCGACCAGTTGATCGCCGGACAGGTCGAATTCGTCGTCGGTGACCGCGAGTTGGCGCAGGTCTACTACAACGAGATCAACAATCTGCCCGAAGAGGACCGGCGGCGGTTGCGGCGCAAGCAACGGCTCTATCTCGAAGAGTGGGTGCACCTGGTCAACGAACAGCGCGCCGATCTCACCGACACCGATTCCCGCGCCGTGGTGCACGCGGTCATCGGCGCCATCCAGTCACCGCTGTTCCACAACACCGGTTTGGCCGAAGATCGGCTGCGGATGCTCCTGACTGAGGCGGCGCGCGCCATCCTCGGCATCGCGGGCTGAGCTGTTCGTGTTGCCTCGATCTTCGGCCGCGGGACCTTTCGTCACCGTGGTGGGGCTGGCGACGTCGTGTACGTCGGCGCCGGTGCCGGTGCCCACAGGAAACATCGAACAACTCGCGCATATCCCAGTAGTCCGCCAGTGGATGATCTGACCCGCCTCGTCGAGACGCATGACGCCGGTCACCGGCAACGAGATGAAACGCTTGCTTGCGGAGTCGACAAGGTGGTCAATCCGCTCGCTGTAGACCACACCGCCCGACTCCCCGAGCTGGAGCACGTCGACGTCGATGGTGGCGAGGTCGTAGCTGTCACGGAACCCCTGCAGGAGGCCGAGCGCTTCGTCGCCGCCGGTGGTCGCAGAGGTCGGCGGCGGCCCGGCGATTCACTCCCCTTGCGCGCCGAGCATGGCGCGGAACGAGGCGCAGAGTTCGTCGAAGCTGGTTCCCCAACGTATGAAGTGGGCCTCGATATCCTGTGTCGCCGACATTCTCACACCGCGCCGGCGGTCTGGGGGTCGCGCACCGGCTCAACGTCAGCGTCGGACCCGTCGGGCAGAAACCGGCTCAGTCCGTAGACCACGAACGTGCACAGGCCAATCGAGAGGACTGTCGCTGCCGCGATAATTCCCGTGGTTGCGTTGCCATCGTCAAGGTGCATGGCGATGATCACCGGGGCACCAAGGCCGAAGTTGGCGCCGAAGAACGTCATCGGGAAGACGATGAACAGACTCAACAGTCCCCACGCAGTCGACACCTTCCGCCAGACCAGGACCGCCACCACGGTGAACAGGATGACCTGCGTGCCCTCCAGGACGCCGATGACGAACGGGTAGTTCCAGATCCGGCCGACAAACGGGCCGTAGTAGGTGTACACATTCGTACCGGTGCCGATCGTCTCGAACACACACGAGGCAAGCACTTCGATGCCCCACACCGCGAACAGACCGCGCATCCCGAGGGTGCCTTCGTAGATCCACCGTCCGGCGTAGAGAACAGCCATCGAGTACAGGATGACGTAGCCGCTGTGCGTCCAAATAGGTTGAACAACACCGAATGCCGAAAAATGCGTGAAACCTGCGCCGGGCTGGCCGTTCTGGGCATCGTAGAACCAGAGATCAAAGGCGACGTCGTACAGCGGTTCTGCATACGCGGCCACTCCGGCGGCCAGGATCGCAATCGCATAGAACGGCGTGCGCTGTTTGATTCCCATCCGGACGGCGATCACCAGCATGATGAGAACGATGATCCAACTGGCCCACGTGAAGATGTTCTGCCACAGAAGATCAAGGTCATGCAGCTTCACGTCGATGGGCATGCGTCCCACGAAGTTCTCCTCTGATGCACCCCTTCTCAGGGCTCGTCCAGCGCACGTTACGCAGGACGCTCAGTACCGACATCTCTATTCGGGAGCAGAAGAGTGCACCGTTGGGGATACATCGGGCCGATAGGTGCCGTGGGCATGCAAACATTCGCTGCTATGTACATCGACGCGAACATCGGCGGCTCGATCGACGGGACAGGTGGGGCAGATCTGGCGGGACTCACAGCGCAGATCGCCGCGGCAGAACGAATCGGGCACGACGGGGTCTGGACCACTGAAGTCAGTCGAGATCCGTTCCTGCCCTTAATTTTGGCGGCCGACAAGTCCTCGACACTGCAGCTGGGTACCGCAGTCGCGGTCGCGTTCGCCCGCAACCCGATGAGCATGGCGGTGGTCGCCAACGATCTCAACACGTTCAGCGGCGGCCGGTTCGCGTTGGGTCTCGGCTCGCAGATCGAGGCGCACATCACCCGCCGGTTCAGCATGCCCTGGTCAGCGCCTGCCGAACGGATGCGGGAGTACGTGGCTGCATTGCAGGCGATTTGGCGTAGCTGGCAGACCGGCGAGCGCCTGGACTTTCGCGGCGACCACTACCAACACACGCTGATGACACCGATGTTCTCCCCGGGACCCAGCCCCTACGGACCGCCGCCGGTGTTGATCGCGGCGGTCGGTCCGAAGATGACGAAGGTGACCGCCGAGGTAGCCGACGGCCTGCTCGTGCATGGCTTCACCACCGCGCGGTATCTGCGCGAGGTGACGATGCCGGCGGTGGAGGAAGGTCTGGCAGGCAGCGGCAGAGCCCGCGATCAATTCACCACCGTCTACCCCGGACTGGTGGTCACCGGCGGAGACGAGCACGAGTTCGAGGAAGCGGTGACGCAGGTGCGCCGCCAGATCGCCTTCTACGGGGCCACGCCCGCCTACCGCGGCGTGCTCGATCTGCACGGCTGGGGCGATCTGCACAGCGAGCTGCACCAGCTGTCGAAGACGGGCGACTGGGCGACGATGGCAGGGCTCGTCGACGACGAGATGCTGAACACCTTCGCGGTGGTCGGCGAGCCGAAAGAGGTTGGGGTGCAGATTGTCCGACGGTTCGGCGACCTGGTCGACCGCTTCACCCTCTACACGCCGTACCCCCTCGACGAAGCGGCGAAGGCCACTGTCGTCGAGGGGGTCAAAGCGGGATGAAAACTAGACCTTGGCGGCGGCTGCCGATTCAAGCAGGAACTGGCCGACATAGGTCCGGGTCTGGTCGGCGTTGAGCGGCTGGAACATCGAGGCCGCCGAATCGCGGTAGAGCCGTTCGAAAATGGTGCCCTTCCGAAACGAGCCGCCGCCGATCATGCTCATCGCATGCCGCGACATGTGCATCACATTGTCGGCGACGAACGTCTTGGCCATGCCAATGTAGGGGAATCGCAGCTCCGGCGCCCACAGGCCGTCCTTGCCGTCGATGAGCTCCTGGCAGGTCTCGTACAACACCCGCCGCGACATCTCGACCCGCGACGCCATGTCGCCGATGCCGTCGATGACGTGGCCGACGCTCTTGACCTCGGTATCGGCGGCGACGATGGCGCCGAAGGTCGCACCCAGGTGCTTCTTGGCCAACGCCTTGACCGTCTCTTCCAGGATGCGCTGCTGCATCCCGAGGTAGATGCTGGCGAACATCAGCGATGCCCACTGCAACGTACCGAAAGCGCCTGTGCGCCAATGTGAGACGAAGCCCTCCTCCGGCACGAAATAACCGTCGAACACAATCGTCTGGGTGCCGGTGGCATGCATGCCCAACGCATCCCAGGTCTTGTCGATCCGGATCCCGTCGCCGACACCGTTCTCGTCGACCTTGAACTCACCGATGAACAGCTTCTCGGCGGCGACCCGGCCGTCGAACGTATCGGGCAGGTTGCCCTCGGCGTCGGTCTCGGTGGCGTTGGTGGTGATGATGTCGGCGGCCTCGCACAGTGTGCCCCAGGTCTTCTTGCCGAAGATCTTCCAGCCGCCACCGGCCTGCGGAATGGCCTTCATGTCGGCCAGACCGGAGAAACCGGCGCGCTGCTCGGAGAACGGCCCGAACATCAGGTCGCCCTCGACGACGCGGCCCAGCCAGTACTTGTTCTGTTCATCGCTCATCAGGCTGCCCGCGATGCCGACCATGATGTAGTGCATGTTGTACGCCAGCGTGATCGCCGAGTCGCCCTGCGACATCTCGGATACCACCTTGGACACCTGCAAGATGTTGCCGCCGGGTCCACCGAACGCCCTCGGCACCTGAAGCGCGCCGAGGCCTGATTTCTTGAAGGCGTCGATCGACGGGTAGGCAAACGTGTTCTCCATGTCGTATTTGGGGCCGATCTCGCGGAAGTACTTCGAGACTTCCTGCGCCTTGGCGAAATACGGTTCGAATTCCTCGTCCGTCATATCTTGTTCCAGCATGTTTGCTCCATCTCGATCGTGCTGCGACTCCCATCGATGCTGCTCCCGGCGGCAGATGGGCACACCCCTCACAGGGGGTAACTCGATCCGGCATCGGGGTAGACCAACCGCTGGTCACGCAGGCTGCAACGGCCTAACTACCCCCTAAGGGCAACGGGTTTCCTCCCGGAGGTAGTCGCAGGTCGGCAAAGCGCTCAATAGCGTCGAACACGTCGTGTACCGCCAGCGAGGAGAAGTCACTGTGAGCCACACATTCGCCGTCAAATGGCTGAAAGCGTTCCGGGAGAGCCCCGAAGCCGTCGTCGCCCTGTATGCCGACGGTTTCCTCTTCGAGGACCCGATCCTCGGGCAGACCATCACCTCGCGCGAGGACCTGCTGCGGGTCTTCGCACCCTATGCGAACGCCGACACCGAGAACGGCATCGGCATCAACAACTTCCGCATCGACGAAGTCGTCGGCGACGAGAACGCCGCGATCTACCGCTGGACGTGGCGCGCACCCACCGCCACCGCGTTCGTCGGCGTGCCCACCGAAGGCAAGATCCCCGGCGCCCGCGGCATCACCTTCCACATCTACGACGAGAACGGCCTGATCAAGCGCGAGGAGAGCTTCTGGGACTGCGCCACCGCGGTCAGCGAGCTCGGCCTACCTGTCGACCCCAGCGCCGTCGCCAAACTGCCGGCCCTGGTCTGAAAGGAAAACCTGACACATGAGCCTCGACACTTCCCTTGCGAAAGACCATGCCGCCCGGTGGGCCGCAGCGCTGACTTCCGATACCGCCGCGACGGTCGATCTCTACGCCGATGATCTGGTGTACGACGATCACGCCGACTCCGACCACGTCTCCGACACTGCGATCACCAAGGCAGAGCTGGCACCCAAGCTGGCGGCTTATGCCAACTCCGACAGCGGAAATGGCGCGGGGATCCACTCCTTCACCGCCACCGAGGCCTTCCAGTTGGCCGGCGTCAACGGCAATCCTGCCGTGACGATCCTTTGGGACTGGACCGGAGAAGGCCTGGCGACCTACCGCGGCGTGCCGACCGGCGGCAGAACCCTGAGCACCCGCGGCATCACCTGGCATCAGCTGGACGCCGACGGCAAGATCGCCCGCGAAACCACCTACTGGAACGACACCCCGGTCCTCCAAGAGCTGGGTCTGCCGATCATCACCCCCGAATACTGGGTGGAGGGTTTCGATCCGGCCTCGTTGGCCGGCTAGTGAGTCCGAACAACTCCGGCACCTGGGGCACGCTGCCCGACGTCCTCGACCGAGCATGCGCCTACTACGCGGACCGGACCGCCGTCGTCGAGGGGTTCGGCGACGAACGCTCGGTGACCTACCGCGAGCTGCTGCGCTGGCGCAGTCGAATCGCCAATGCGCTGTTGGCCACTGGTGTGCAGAAGGGCGAACGGGTCGGGCTGCTGATGCCGAACTGCCTGGAATTCATCCCGGTGCAGCACGGCATCTGGGCGGCGGGCGCGGTCCTGGTGCAGATGCCCACCCGGGCCACCGCCGACGGCTTCCGCTCGAACCTTGCTCAGACCGATGCCACCACGTTGGTGTACCACGCGAAGTTCGAGGACGCCGTCGCACAGATCCGCGACGAACTCCCGAAGCTGCAGACCCTGATCCGGGTCGGCACGGCGGCCACCGATCGGGTGGACGCTCTCGACTTCGCGGAACTGGTCGACGCCCAGCCCGCCATCGCACCCAACGTGGCCATCGACGAGCACGACGAGGCCTACGTTCTGTTCACCTCGGGCAGCACCGGCGAGCCGAAAGGTGTTGTCAATTCGCACTTCACCTGGAGCCATTACGCCGTGTCGGCCGGTCTGGAGATCGCCGATATCCGGTTCGGTGAGGTGTTCGCCCACGGCGCGCCCCTGACGCACTTCTCGCAGATCTTCGTGATGCCGACCTTCGTCCGCGGTGGCACGAACGTGATGCTGACGGGGCTGGAGGTCGAGGATCTGCTGACGAGTATCGACCGGCACAAGATCACCGCGACCGCCGTGGTGCCGACGATCATCTACCTGCTACTCGATCATCCGCATCTCGGTGACTTCGATCTGAGCTCGCTGCAGACGATGGTCTACGCGGGTTCGCCGATCGCCCCCGAGCGTCTGCGCGAGGCGCTGGACGTGTTCGGGCCGATCTTCATCCAGACCTACGCCGGCACCGAACCCGGTTATGTGGCGTGTCTGCGCAAGAACGAGCATGCCGCAGACCACCCGGCCCACCTGGCCTCGGCGGGTCGGCCGATGTTCCAGGTCCGGGTGAGCATTCAGGACGACGAGGACAACCACCTGCCGGTCGGCGAGGTGGGCGAGATCTGCTCGCGGCAACTTGGTCAGATGCTCAGTTACCTTGATCCACAGCGCAATCCGGAGACGCTGCGCGACGGATGGGTGCACACCGGCGATATCGGCCACCTCGACGACGACGGCTTCCTCTACATCGTCGACCGCAAGAAGGACATGGTGGTCAGCGGCGGCTTCAACGTCTTCCCCCGCCAGGTCGAGGATGCGCTGGCCGAGCACCCGGCAGTGGCCCAGAGCGCGGTCATCGGTGTTCCCCACGAGAAGTGGGGTGAGGCGGTGCTGGCCGTCGTCGTCACCCGCGAGGCGGTCACGGTGTCCGAGGCCGACCTCATCACCCACGTCAAGGCAGCGCTGGGCAGCGTGGCCGCACCGAAGTCGGTGGTATTCACCGAGACACTGCCGCTGAACCCGGCGGGCAAGGTCGACAAGAAGGCCATCCGAGCGCCCTACTGGCAGGGCCGCGCCCGCCAGATCAGCTAACGAAGGAGCTCCACCGTGTCTGATAACCCCACGACCACTCACTACTCGATGTATATCGACGGCAAATGGATCGACACCGACGATGTCTACGAAATTCGCAGTCCCGCCACCGAAGAACTCGTCGCGACGGTCGCCAAAGGGCGGATCGAGCACGTCGACGCCGCCGTCGCCGCCGCCAAGGGCTCCTTCGACGAGGGCACCTGGCGCCGCACCCCACCCGCCGAACGCGCCGCACTGATCAACGACGTCGCCCTGCGCCTCGCCGCCCGCGGCGAGGAGTTGGCGGCACTGCAGTCGCGGGAGAACGGCGCCACCATCCGCATCACCGGGGCGCTGCACGTCGGCCTGTCCGTCGCGCAGCTGCAGTATCTCGCGGCGATCGCGCAGACCTACGAGTGGGAAACCCCAGGTCCCGCAATCGAACCCATCCCCGCCGACGGCATCGTGGTGCGCCAACCCATCGGCGTCGTCGCGGCGATCGTGCCGTGGAACATCCCGCTGCTGACCACGGTGTGGAAGATCGGGCCTGCATTGGTCGCCGGAAACTCGGTGGTGCTCAAACCCGATGAGCACGCTCCTCTACTGCCGTTGGAGCTGGCCCGCGAATTCGACGCCGCCGGCCTGCCGCCCGGTGTGCTCAACGTCGTCACCGGCGACGGCGAACCCGTGGGCGCTCATCTGTCGGGCCATCCCGATGTCCGCAAGGTCGCGTTCACCGGATCGACCGCCGTCGGCAAGAGCATCCTGCGCCAGTCCGCCGACACGGTCCGGCGCGTCACCCTTGAGCTCGGCGGCAAGGGCGCGAACATCATCCTCGACAGTGCCGATATCGAGATGGCCGTCGACGGCGCACTTTTCGCGTGCATGGCGAACAACGGCGAGGCCTGTGAAGCGGGCACCCGGCTGCTGATCCCGGCCGGCCGGCGCGACGAGATCGTCGACAAACTCGTGGCCCGCGGGGCCACCCTGAAACTCGGCGACCCGTTGACGCCCACCACCCATATCGGGCCCATCATCTCGGCAACCCAGCGAGACCGCATCCTGGACTACTTCCGCATCGCCGCCGACGAGGGCGCGACCCTCGCCCTGGGCGGGAAGTCGCCGTCGGGTCCAGGCTTCGACAAGGGTTACTGGATCGAGCCGACGATCTTCGTCGACGTCACCAACGACATGCGCGTCGCGCGCGAGGAGGTCTTCGGACCCGTCCTGGTGGTGCTGACCTACGACACCGTCGACGAGGCCGTCGCGATCGCCAACGACACCAAGTACGGCCTCTCGGCCGGTGTGTGGGGTGAACCGGACGAGGCACAACAGGTGGCCCGCCGCCTCGACGCGGGCATGGTGTGGGTGAACAACTGGCACATCATCCACCCGGCCTACCCGTTCGGCGGTTTCAAGGAGAGCGGGCTGGGCCGCGAGGGCGGCCCCGGGGCGATCGACGAATACGTCGAGCAGAAATTCATCGCGCTAGACCGGTCCGGCGGCATCGAGAACAAGGCGTTTGCCCTGGTGATCGACCCCGCCTGACCTTAAAAGACCTCCCCGCATGCCCAAACCCGTCCGATGCGGGCATGCGGGGACCCCTGAATACGTTAGTGAGGAAGACCGAATGACGACCACCTTCCCGAGGGGCAGCATGCCGGACTTCGATATTTCGCCCAGTGGGCCACTGCGTATCGGCGTCGGCCACGCCCCCCACGGCGCGATACGCATCCGCGCGATGGACCTGCGTGCCGTGGCCCAGCGGGTGTCGGCGGTGCGTGCCGAACACCCGGACGCCGTCGTCGTGGTGGACATCGACGTGATGATCGCCGACGAGGCGCAGTCGGCTCGCGCGACGCTGGCCCGCCTCGGCAGCGAACGCGGTGACACCTTGCTCTATGTCGGTACACCCAGCGGCCTGGCCGGCCTGATCGCCGATATCCACGCTCTCGGCATCGCCGACGGGGCGGTCCTGCTGCCGGCCACCGACGCCGCACGCGGCCTGATCTACCGCGACGTGCTGCCGCTGTTGTCCACCATGGGGCCGATGCCGACTCTGACCCGAGAGCCCCGCCCGGCATGACGGTCACCGCTGAGACCTACCGGGCTGCGCTGCGCCGCCATCCCGCAGGAGTCGCCGTCATCACCCTGACGTCCCCGACCGGCCCGGTCGGGTTCACGGCGACTTCGTTCGCCTCGCTGTCGCTCGACCCGCCGCTGGTGTCGTTCAACATCACCCACACGTCGTCCAGCATCGCCGCGCTCCGATCGGCGGAATCACTGGTCGTGCACCTGCTCGGTGAACACCAACTGGAAGTGGCACGTCGCTTCTCCCGCAGCGCCGAGCACCGGTTCGCCGACGAATCCCTTTGGACCACAATCGAAACTGGCGAGCCGCTGCTGCACGGGACACCGACCTGGTTGCGCATCACCCCGGACCGACTGATCGCGACGGGCGACTCCACTCTGGTGATCGGTGCGGTCACCCACATCCATGTCGGCGATGCGGCGACCCCAAGCGCCCTGCTGTACCACGACGGGACCTACCTCGGCACAGCCCCGGTCGGAGCGGGTTAATCAGTCCCGGAGAGCCCAGGCGATGGCCTGTGCACGGTTCACCGCGCCGTACTTCCGAAGAATATGTTTGACATGGGATTTCACCGTGCCCTCGGTAATCACCAGATCGTCGGCGATCTCCTGGTTACTGGCACCGGTCACCATCAGGTCGAACACCTCGACCTCGCGCTCGGTCAGCGCGACGCCGGCCTTTCGTCCGCTCGCAGGGCCTGGGGCGCCCGCACCCTCTTCCGCATCCGCATCGGGCCGGCGCAGCGACTCCAGTTCGGATTCACACAGGTCGTCGATCCGGTCGACCGCACCGAAGAACAAGTCGCGCACGCTGTCGCGGTGCACCTTGAGACGTTCCAGCAGGACCGTGCGCTCATATATCTGGCTGAAGCCATCGGCAAAGGCCCACAACACATCCCGATCGGTTTCATCCACCCGTCGCGGCAGCGGATGGTGATCGGAATGCAGAAAGCCGATCACGTCGCTGCCGTGTACCAGCGGAGCCAGCACATACGAACGGGAATGGCCCGCGTTGATGATCAGCGGCCGATACACCGGGGCGCTGGCGGTGTCGTAGACCAGGACGGGCCGCCGCCGCGAGAGCATCTCTGCCTCGGGCGCCGAGTCCATCAGCGGAACCAGTTGGCCGACCCAATCGCTGAACCACGGATCCGAGCCGTTACCGGGGTTCTCCATGATCAGCGGCTTCCAGCCGGCGCTCTCCACCCGCGACAACACCGCACGGTGAAAACCACAGCGCTGCACCAGTTCCTCGCAGGCGCTTTCCATCAGCGCCGTCGAATTGGGCATGCCGCGCAGCCGACTCAGACCCGCGGCGCAGTCCGCCAACCGTTGGCCCCGCATCGCGGTCTCGTGCAGGTACCAATCCATCGCGGACTGTTGCAGATCGAGGATCAGATCGCAGAGCCCCTGGGCGGCTTCGATGTCGGTGCCCTTGGTCCGGCGCAGCCGGTCGATACACGAGTGCGTCAGCACGGAGATCACCTCGGCCGAACGCCACGGCACATCCCAGTCGACGACGGGCAACGCGGAATCGTCACCCAGTGTCGCGCCAGTTCGATCCCGCAACACCTTCAGGTGTTCCACCAAAGCGATCTCCCGTGACCACCATTCGGACCTGGCCCGGGCCGCGCTGGGCGCCCTGGTCGTGTCGCTGGCCATCAAAACGCTCATCGTGCCCGCCGTTCGTCGACTCGGGTCTCACGCAGGTAGCAGGCGATCGCCGCGGCCCGATTGCCTGCGGCCAACTTGTGCAGAATGTGTTTGACGTGGGATTTGACCGTGCTCTCGGCGACCGTGAGCCGGTCCGCTAGTTGGGCATTCGTGGCACCACTGGACAAGAGCGCCAGCACTTCCCGCTCACGGGCGGTGAGTCGCGACAGACGGCCGGCTTCCCGCGGTTCGTGGCCCAGCTCCCGGCTCGACACTCCGAGCTGGCGTTGCGGAGCCACCCGCACCGCCGAAACAACCTGCTGCAGTGGGGGACCAGTGTCGATGGATGACAGCGAAGCCATCGCAGCAGCACACGCTTCCGTCACTTGACGGCGCTGCTCCTCGACACGCTCGGTGAGCTTGGCCCGCTCAAAGATCAGGCCGACACCGTCGGCGAACATCCGCAGCAGATCACGATCCACGTCGCGCAGCGGGCGGGTGTCCGACGGCGAGTCCGCATGCAGCAGCGCGATCACCGACGTGCCGACGACGACCGGAGCCACCACATAGTCCTGGGTACCGGTTCGTTCTACCAGGGCCCGATAGGTCCGTGGCTCATGCTGCGCATCCTGCACGAGGGCGGGCAATCGCCGGCGGACGACTTCGGCCTCGACCAGTGGCGAGGCCAGCGGGATCTCGAGTTCCTCGACGACGCCGTCGATCTCGAGTGTGACCCGTCCGTCGCAGTCGGCGGCGTACATCGCTTGTGGCAGCCAGGTGGAGCCCCGGATGCCGGACACCATCACCCGGCCGAACACCCGCGTCGCACATAGCTCACGTGGCGCCAACTCCAGTACCGCGGCCGGAACCGTCTCCTGCCGGATGCGGGCCAACGCTTCCAGCGCCGCGGACAGCGCACTTTCGACCCGGTCGCCATCCCGCTGCGCCGACGCTGAGGTGGTCGCGCTCATATCCGCGAACCGGTCGGCCAGCTCGGCGAAATCCAACGTTCCCGACGCCATGGGTGAGAGTCCGGTGCTGATGACGGGCACTCCTTCTGACGCTCAACCCGATGCGGGTCGAGATTTACTAGTGGCCACATCATTGGTGACGTGCATCACTTTGTCAAACAGCGCCGTAAATCCCGCCCACTTCGGGCGATGGCACCCTCGGGTTAGCCCCGAGTTGACACACCATCGGGGGTATTAGTTATTCTTAATTCACTAACTCGTGCGTCGCAGCTGCCATCCCGAGGTGAATCCTTGACCCGCACCACCCCCTGGTCAGATCGGCTGGCCATCCCGGCCATCGCCGCCCCGATGACGGGTGTCTCGAGCCCGGAGCTGGTGATCGCGGCCTGCCGAAGCGGTGTCATCGGGTCGTTCCCCACCCATAACGCGCCCAGCACCGCGGCGCTCGACGACTGGCTGCGCCGGATCTCCGACGAAGTCACCGACGCCGATGCCCCGGTCGCGCCGAACCTGGTGGTCCACCGCAGCAACACCCGACGGGATGCCGACCTCGACTGCCTTCTGCGTCATGGCGTCGAACTGGTGATCACCAGCGTCGGATCGCCGGCCCCGGTGATCGGCCCACTGCACGGTGTGGGCGCAACGGTGTACGCGGACGTGGCCACCCTCGGGCACGCCTGGCGCGCACTCGACGCCGGCGCCGACGGCCTGGTGCTGCTCACTGCGGGCGCGGGCGGGCAGACCGGGTGGGCCAATCCGTTCGCGTTCGTGCGCGCCGTGCGCGAGAGGTTCGACGGGACCGTGGTGCTCGCCGGTGGCATCAGCGACGGGCAGGCCATCTTCGCCGCCGAAGTCCTCGGCTCGGACCTGGCCTACCTCGGCACCCGGTTCATCGCCACCCACGAAAGTGCCGCCGCCGGCGACTACCGCAACGCGCTCGTCGACGCCACGCTCGATGACGTTCGACTCTCCTCCCAAGTGGGCGGGATCCCGGCCAGCCTGCTGTCCGCTTGGCTGGACCGGACGTCCTCGAACGTCGCGGCAGGTGCGGGTTTTGCCCAGGACCAACTGCTTGCCAATCAGGACGCGTGGAGCGCGGGCCACAGCGTGTCCGGGGTGCACGCCATCAGCAAGGTGGACGAGTTGGTGGCGGCGCTGACCGCCGAGTATCAGCAGGCCCGAAGTAGTTATCGATGACCCGCTTGTGGTCGAAAAGCCGCCCCGCCGTACTCCGTACGGATCCTCCATCTCACCAGATAGAGATGTTTCTCGGGCTTCCGCGGCGGACCCACCGCAGCACATTTAGCGTTTTTTCATTCACTGTCCATCTGACCGCACGCACTCCCATTCCCCACACGACAACCCACAAGGAGCCCGATGCCGGTCCTCACCACGGACGTTGACACCGCCTCCGCGACCTACCGGAACAACCGCGAAGTCCAGTCGGCCGCCGTGGCCGCCCTCGACGAGCAACTCGAACTCGTCGCCGCAGGCGGTGGCGAGCGCTACGTCAAACGTCACCACGACCGCGGCAAGCTGCTGGCCCGCGAACGCATCGAACTGCTCATCGATCGCGACGCGCCCTTCATGGAGCTGTCGGCGCTGGCCGCCTGGGGCACCCAGTTCAACGTCGGTGCCGCGATCGTCACCGGCGTCGGGGTGATCTCCGGTATCGAGTGCATGGTGATCGCCCACGATCCCACCGTGCGCGGCGGCACGATGAATCCGCTGACCCTGCGAAAGAACCTGCGCGCGTTGGAGATCGCCAAGGTGAACCGGCTGCCGGTGGTCTATCTGGTGGAGTCCGGCGGCGCCGACCTGCCGACGCAGTCCGACCTGTTCGTGGACGCCGGCCGAATCTTCCAGCAGCTCACCGAGTTGTCGGCGATGGGTATACCGTCCATCTCGCTGGTCTTCGGCAACTCGACCGCGGGCGGCGCCTACGTGCCGGGCATGTGCGACTATGCCGTCCTGGTCGACCAGGCCGCCAAGGTGTTCCTCGGTGGCCCGCCTCTGGTGAAGATGGCGACCGGCGAAGAGTCCGATGACGAGTCCCTCGGCGGTGCCGACATGCACACCCGGGTCTCCGGCCTCGGCGACTACTTCGCCGTCGACGAGGTGGATGCCATCCGGATCGGCCGCGACATCGTCTCGCACCTCAACTGGCGAAAGCTGGGTCCCGGCCCGACCCAGCCGGCCGACGAACCACGTTATCCCAGTGAGGAAATCCTCGGCATCGCCTCCGGGGACTCACGCGTCCCGTTCGACCCGCGCGAGGTGATCGCCCGCATCGTCGACGGCTCACGGTTCTCGGAATACAAGCCGCGCTGGGGCGGCAGCATCGCCACCGGCTGGGCGTCGATCCACGGGTTCCCCGTCGGCATCCTGGCCAACACCCGCGGTGTGCTGTTCAGCGAAGAAGCCAAGAAGGCAACAGAATTCATCCTGTTGGCCAATCAGACGGATACCCCGCTGATCTTCCTGCAGAACGTCACCGGCTTCATGGTGGGGGCCGAATACGAGCAGGGCGGCATCATCAAGGACGGCGCCAAGATGATCAACGCCGTCACCAACAGCACCGTCCCGCACATCACCATCAACATGGGCGGCTCGTTCGGCGCGGGCAACTACGGCATGTCCGGGCGGGCGTACGACCCGCGGTTCATGTTCACCTGGGTCAACGCCAAGCTTGCGGTGATGGGCGCCGCACAGTTGGCCGGCGTGATGTCCATCGTCGGAAAGGCTGCCGCCGCATCTGCCGGTCGCGAGTTCGACCACGACGCCGACGCCAAGCGCACGGCCGAGATCGAGGAACAGATCGAACGCGAGTCCCACCCGTTCTTCATCTCGGGAAAAATCTACGACGACGGCGTGATCGATCCCCGCGATACCCGTTCCGTGCTCGGAATTGCCCTGTCTGCAGCACATTCCAACATCGTCGCCGGCCGCCGCGGTTTCGGCGTCTTCAGGATGTGAGACCAGTGATACGCAAACTTCTGATTGCCAACCGCGGCGAGATCGCGTCCAGAATCATCCGCACCGCGCGGGACATGGACATCGCCACGGTCGCTCTGTATTCCGATGCCGACCGCGACGCCCCGTACGTCGGGCAGGCCGACGAATCCGTCCATCTGCCCGGCACCGCACCCGCGGACACCTATCTGCGGGTCGACCTGGCGTTGGCGGCCGCGGCGCTCACCGGAGCCGACGCCGTCCACCCCGGTTACGGGTTCCTCTCGGAGAACGCTGCTTTCGCGCAAGCCTGCGCCGACGCCGGGGTGATCTTCGTCGGGCCCAGCCCGGCGGCCATCACCGCGATGGGTTCGAAGATCGCGGCCAAGGACATGATGAAGGCGGCTGGTGTTCCGGTGTTGCCGGGGGTAACCGTCGGCAGCGACGCCGACGAAGATCCGCCGACGCTGCGTGCGGCCGCGACGGAGATCGGCTTCCCCATCCTGGTGAAGGCGGCCTTCGGTGGCGGCGGACGCGGGATGCGCATCGTGCGCGACGAGGACGGCCTGATCGAGGCCGTGCAGAGCGCGCGCCGCGAGGCCGCGTCGGCGTTCGGTGACGGCACCGTGTTCCTGGAGAAGTTCGTCGAGTCACCGCGTCACATCGAGGTGCAGATCTTCGGCGACAGCCACGGCACCCTGGTACACCTCGGCGAGCGGGAGTGCTCGATTCAGCGGCGCTATCAGAAGATCATCGAGGAGGCACCGTCACCGGTCGTCGACGAGACACTGCGCGACGAGCTCGGCCGCGCTGCCGTGGCCGCGGGTAAGGCACTGGCCTATGAGGGCGCCGGCACCGTGGAGTTCGTTATGGCAAGCGACGGCTCCTTCTACTTCCTCGAGGTCAACACCCGGCTCCAGGTGGAACATCCGGTGACCGAACTGGTCACCGGCATCGACCTGGTCCGGGCTCAACTTCTGGTCGCTGCCGGCGAACCGTTGCCCCAGGAGATGCTGCACACCTCGCCCGTCGGGCATGCCATCGAGGTCCGGCTCTACGCCGAAGACGTTGCCGCTGGATTCGTTCCGGTATCGGGCACCCTGACCACACTGGAATTCCCCGCGTCACCCGGCATCCGGATCGACGCCGGCTTCGCCTCCGGGTCGACGGTCAGCACGTTCTACGACCCGATGCTGGCCAAGGTCATCGGCTTCGGTCAGACCCGTGACGAGGCATGCAGCCGGGTGGCCCGCGCCCTTCGGGAGACGCTGATCCACGGCGTGGTGACCAACCGTGAGCTGTTGATCGGAATTTTGCGGGAGCCTGAATTCCGTGCCGGCGCCATCGATACCGGCTATCTCGATCGACACGACCCGGCACAGCTGATGGCAGGTGGGAATGACCCGACCGCCGTGCACGCCGCGGTCGCCGCCCTGGCAGCCCAGGCCGGACGGCGCATCGAGACGCCACTGCTGCCCGGCCTGCCGTCGGGCTTCCGCACCCTGGCCGCCCAGCCACAGATCGCATCGTTCAGCGTCGGCGAGGAGACCATCCAGGTGCGGTACCGCTTCGACCGCGACACCTGGAGTGTCTCGGTGGACGACTGGCGGCCACACATCCGGCTGCTCTCGGCCACCGGCACCCTCGTCGATGCCGAGATCGACGGCGTCCGGCGGCGCTATCGCGTGACCCGTTGCGGCCCGGAACATTACGTGGACAGCGCGCTCGGTTCGACGGCGTTGTCCGAGGTCGAACGGTTCCCCGACCCCAGTACACTGGCCGAAGCCGGGTCACTGCTTGCGCCGATGCCGGGATCCGTGGTGCGCATCGAGGTCATCGAGGGCGGTCAGGTGGCGGCAGGCACCGCGGTGATCGTGCTGGAAGCCATGAAGATGGAGCACACCGTGCGGGCACCCGCTGACGGCGTGGTCGCCTCCGTCGCGGTGGCTGTCGGGGATCAGGTCGAGTCCGGTCAGGTCCTGGCCGTCGTGGACAGTCCCGAACAGTGAGCGTCACCTACGATGTCCGCAACGGGGTGGCCTGGCTGACGATCAACCGACCGGATGCCCGCAACAGCCTCAACCAAGCGGTCCGCGACGGGTTGTTCGAGGGCGTCCGCCGTTTCAACGGTGACGGAGCGGCCAAAGTGCTGGTGCTGACCGGCGCCGGAGACAGGGCGTTCTGCGCCGGCGGGGACCTCAAAGAGATGTCCGCCGAGGAACTTACGATCCCACCGGTGGATTTCGTCCCCCAGTTCGGTCGCAATATCGTCGTCGATAAGCCGACCATCGCCGCGGTCAACGGCGTCGCCTTCGCCGGCGGCTTCCTGCTGGCGCAGACTTGTGATCTGTGTGTGGCAGCGACCACCGCGCAGTTCGGCATCACCGAAGCCCGGGTCGGCCGCGGTTCGCCATGGGCGGCACCGCTGCCGCTGATGATCCCGCGCCGGGTGGCGCTGGAACTGACGCTGACCGGCGCTCCCCTGACGGCGCAACGCGCGTACGAGATCGGGTTCGTGAACCGACTGGCCGAGCCGGGTGACCTCGTCGAGACCACCCAGACGCTGGCCGAGCAGATCGCCGCCAACGCTCCGCTGTCCGTGGCCGCCGGGAAGCGGACGGCGTCGCTGACCGCGGAGTACCCGCTGAGCGAAGCGTTCGACCAGGCCGAGAAGATCTGGGCGCCGGTCTATCTCAGCGGTGACGCACAAGAAGGCATGGCCGCCTTCGCGGAGAAGCGCGCTCCAGTGTGGAAAGGGATGTGATGGCACTGGATTACCTCGGCCTGCTGGCCGACCTGCGATACGAATCCGACCGACTCCTGGAACACCTCAGGCCGTTGGACGCCGAACAGTGGGATCTGCCCACCCCCGCGCCGGGCTGGTCGATCAAGGACCAGGTGTCACACCTGGCGTTCTTCGACGACTCGACCTACCTGTCGCTCACGCGTCCCGACGAGTTCCGCACCGAGGCAGCGGATCTGATGGCCGGCGGGATGGATTTCCCCGACCGCATCGCGGCGCAACACCGCGTACTCTCTCCCGACACCCTGCTGGATTGGTTCGCCGGGTCGCGGCGGCAACTGTCCATCGGATTCGCCGGCGAGAATCCCAAACGCCGGTTGCCGTGGTTCGGCCCCGACATGAGCGTGGCGTCCTCGGCCACGGCGCGACTGATGGAAACCTGGGCGCACAGCCAGGATGTGTACGACACCCTCGGTGTCGCGCATCCGGTCAGCCCCGGCCTGCGCAGCATCGCCCATCTCGGCGTCGCGACATTTGCTTTCGCACATTCGCTCAACGAACTCCCCGTGCCCGACGAACCGGTGCGGGTCGAATTGCGTTCCCCGGCCAATGATCTGTGGTTTTGGGGACCCGCGGATGCGGCGCAACGGGTAACGGGCCCGGCCATGGACTTCGTCCTGACGGTCACCCAACGCAGACACTGGACGGAGACCGGATTGAGCGTCGACGGCGCCGTGGCCACGGGTTGGCTCGATATCGCGCAGGCGTTCGCCGGGGCACCCAGCCGGCGCGAGGCACAGGCGGTGCGGCCGTGAGCACAACCAGACCGGTCCGGATCGGCAATGCGTCGGCGTTTTACGGCGACCGGCACGCCTCGATGCGCCAGCTTGTCGACGGCGGTGACCTCGACGTCATCACGGGCGACTACCTCGCCGAGCTGACCATGCTGATCCTGTGGAAGGCCAAGCAGAAGGACCCGGCCACAGGGTACGCGCGCACCTTCCTCACCCAGTTTCAACAGGTGATGGCCGACTGCGCTACCCGCGGCATCAAGATCGTTGTCAATGCGGGCGGGCTGAACCCGTCAGGAATGGCGGAGCGAGTTCGCGAGATCATCGCCGAGGCCGGCGTCGATCTGAAAGTCGCCCACGTCGAGGGTGACGACCTGATCCCGCGGCTGGCAGCCCTGCGGGCCGACGGCATACCGTTCACCCACCTCGACACCGGTAGACATCTCGATGATGCTGGGGTGCAACCGGTTTCGGCGAATGCCTACCTCGGCGGCTTCGGAATCGCGGCCGCGCTGCGCGGTGGCGCCGACGTGGTGATCACCGGCCGCGTCACCGACGCAGCCCTGGTCGTCGGCGTCGGCGTGTGGTGGCACGACTGGGCGCGCACCGACTACGACGCGCTCGCCGGGGCGGTCGCCGCGGGCCACATCATCGAGTGCGGACCGCAGGCCTGCGGCGGGAACTACTCTCAGCTGGGCGAGATCACCGACCGTCGTTACCCGGGCTCCCCGATCGCGGAACTTGCCCATGACGGCAGCTTCGTGATCACCAAACATCACGACACCGGTGGCCGGGTCAGCCCAGGCACGGTCACCGCGCAACTGCTCTACGAGGTCGCCTCCCCCGCCTACGCCAACCCCGATGTGGTCGCGCATTTCGACACGATGACCGTCAGCACCGACGGACCGGACCGGGTACTGGTGGCGGGGACCAAGGGCTCCCCGCCGCCGCCCACGCTGAAGGTCGCGATGAATTACATCGGCGGCTACCGCAACACCATGACCATGGTGCTGACCGGTCTGGATATCGAAGACAAGGCAGCCTGGGCTGTCGATGCACTCTTCGAGATTCTCGGCGGACAGGACACTTTCGACGACGTCGACATCCAGCTCCTGCGCTATGACAAGCCCGAGCCGGCCTGCCTCGCCGACGCGACCGCGCACCTTCGGGTGAGCGTGAAAGACCGGGACCGGAAGAAGGTCGATCGAGCGTTCTCCGACGCGGTACTCGAGCTCTACGTCGGTGGCTACCCCGGATTCCACACCACGACACCGCCCACGTCGGCGAGCGAATTCGGCGTCTACTGGCCGACGCTGGTGGCCGCCGGCGAGATCGAGCATGTCGTCGTGCATGCCGACGGGGCGCGAGAAGTCGTCGCCCACAATGCCGAAACCGCGTTACCGATCACCCCGGGCCCGACCATCGTGCAGTCACCCGTCGACTTCGGCCCCACCACCCGCCGCCCGCTGGGCGCCGTCGTCGCCGCCCGCTCCGGCGACAAGGGTGGCAACGCGAACGTCGGGGTATGGACGGACACCGCCGAACGCTGGGACTGGCTGCTGACCCACCTGACCGCCGACCGGTTCGCTGAGCTGATCCCCGAATCGACCGGGCTCGTCGTACACCGCTTCGAATTCCCCAACCTGCGCGCCCTGAACTTCGTCATCGTCGGATTCCTCGGCGAGGGCGTCGCATCCTGCACCAAGACCGACCCGCAGGCCAAGGGGCTCGGCGAATACCTGCGCGCCCTGGCTACCGACATCCCGGACAAGCTGATCTGACAATGGATTTCACCGAATTAACCGAGCACACCGATCTTCGGGCGGCGATCGGCGCCGTCACCGACAAGTACGGTCCCACGTACTTCGCCGAACGGGCCGCCGCACACCAACCCACGACCGAACTCTGGCAGGACCTGGCCGACCACGGGTTCATCGGCATCAACTTCCCGCAGGAACACGGCGGCGGCGGCGCCGGCATGACCGAGCTGGCGATCGTCTGTGAGGAAACTGCCGCACACGGGTGTCCCCTTCTGCTGCTGTTGGTGTCCAGCGCGATTTCCGGGGAGCTACTTGCCCGCTACGGGACGCCCGATCAACGCCGGGAGTGGTTGCCCCGGATGGCTTCCGGCAACACCAAAGTCGTTTTCGCGATCACCGAACCTGACGCCGGATCCAACACCCGCAAGATCGGTACCACCGCCGTGCGGCGAGACAGCACCGGTGATTACGTACTCAACGGCACCAAGTACTACATCTCCGGGGTCGACGAGGCCGATGCCCTGATCGTTGTGGCCCGCAGCGCACCCGAGAAGCTGTCGCTGTTCCTCGTACCGACCGACGCGCCGGGTTTGGTCAAACATCCTTTGCCAGTGGGCATCAGCGTGCCCGAGAAGCAGTTCACGCTGCATTTCGACGACGTTCGCGTACCTGCGCGCAATCTGCTGGGCACCGAACACGAGGGCTTCCGGCAGGTCTTCGACGGGTTGAACCCCGAGCGGATCACCGGCGCCGCCGTATGCGTCGGGATCGGCAGGCATGCCGTCGCCCAAGGCGCCGACTACGCACGGACCCGCTCAGTCTGGGGTCCGCCGATCGGCACCTACCAGGCGATTGCACATCCCCTGGCCCAAGCCAAGATCGAAGTCGACCTTGCTGCGATGATGACCGCCAAAGCGGCGTGGTTGTACGACCAGGGCAGGCCCGCCGGCGAAGCCGCGAACATGGCCAAATATGCTGCCGCCGAAGCCGCGGTCGCCGCAGTCGACCATGCCATCCAAGTGCACGGCGGCAACGGGCTCTCCGCAGAATATGGCCTGCTTCCGCAATGGGGGCTGGCCCGACTGCTGCGCATCGCACCGGTGAGCCGCGAGATGATCCTGAACTACGTGGCACAGCACAGCCTTGCGTTGCCCCGCTCCTACTGAGGACGCCATCATGAAGTTCGGATTGCAGTTGAGCTCATGGGGGATTCAACCACCCTCGGACACAACAGAACTCGTCAAAGCCGCGGAGCAGGCCGGGTTCGACGCGGTATTCACCGACGAAACCCGGGGATCGGACGCCTACACACCATTGGCCTGGCTGGGCGCGGCAACACGCCGGATCCGGCTGGGTACGTCGGTAGCCCAACTGTCAGCTCGCACCCCTACTGCATGCGCGATGGCTGGCTTGACACTGGACCATCTCAGCGGCGGCCGACACATCCTGGGCCTTGGCGGATCAGCGCCGGAAGTAGTCGAAGGTTGGTATGGGCAACCATCCGACGCACCGCTGGCAAGGACCCGCGAATACGTCGACATCCTGCGCCAGGTGTGGGCCAGGGAAAGGCCAGCCAAGAGCCCCGGACCGCACTACCCTCTCCCCCTGACCTCCACCGGAACAACAGGTCTGGGCACCGCCATCAAGTCGATCGTGCACCCTATCCGCGCAGACATCCCGATCTTCCTAAGCGCAGACGGCCCCGAAAGCATGGCACTGGCCGCCGAGATCGCGGACGGCTGGCTGCCAAACTTTTACGCCCCGCGATTGGCAGACACGTACAACGAGTGGCTAGATGTCGGGTTCAATCGAACCGGCGCACGGCGTGCGTGCAACGACTTTGACATCTGCGTGACGACACAGCTGATCGTTACCCGAGATCGCGGAGCAGCCATCACGCGAGCTAAAAGGTTGTGGGCGCTTCGCATTGGCGACATTGCGACCGGCAACAGCATTCACCCGGACCTCTATCGCGCGACGGGATACTTCGAAGCAGCGAAGGAGGTCGCCGCACTCCTACGAGAGGGACGTACCGACCGCGCCGCCAGTGCGATTCCGGATGAGTTCATCGAAGATTACGCGATCATCGGTGATCTCGGGTACGTGCGGGACAAGATAAACATGTGTGAATCCGCCGGCGTCACCATGCTGCTGCTCGAACACCAAACCGTCCAGGACATCAGCCAATGCGGCGCTTTGATCTCCACGTAGCTACTGGGCCTGCAGGCGTCAATGTCCCGCCGACGAACGCCGTCGCCATCAGCGGTGCCGTGGCAGGCCCTCGGGAAGCTGGCACGCAAGCGCCGACTTCCCTTCATTGGTGGCGACGCGTCTCGGTTGTGCTCGTACCGGATGGGTAGACGACCTGGTTCATGCCAGACACCCGCCGGGGCAGAGGCAAGCCCGACGTCTTGCAAGGTGATAATGCCACCGGGTGCGGCAGCGACGTGTTGCGCGGCGTTGACCGCAGGCATCGCCGTCATGGTGTCCCACTCGTGAATGCCCCCACTCTCCGGCGGGATGAAACGGTTGCGGGTCTGCACCTCGGGCTCGCCCTTGATCACGACGTGGTAGTGACGTCGTCGAACTCCCAGTCCTAGTTGAGGTGTTTGGTGAGATACCGGCTCGGCACGCTATCGCGACCGCCGCCGCTGCCGCGTTGTGCCTGAAGTACCAGACCATACTTCGCCACCTTCGCGAGGCCCACTTCGACGAGATGCGCCATGCCGTCACCGAACTGGTCGACCATTCGCTGAAACAACTCGCCAGGCGGCGGGGCGACCGGGCCTAGGGCAGCGCCGTGGTGTCTTCTCGCTCGACACTACGATCAAAGCGGGCCCAGGAACGTCAACTCGGGTCACCGCGCGATGGCGGCACTAGTGTTCGGGCGACCTCGCGCGACTGCTCCATCGAACACCACGACAACGGGTATCACTGCAGCACAGAAGATTCGGCAGCAGCACTCAATCGGGGCGAAAGTCGCCTTGCTCCCTGTTCCATCGAACGCCTTGACGTCGTTGCCGGACACCCCCGCTGCGGGCGTTGACCGTCTCATCACCGCTGCGCGATGGATGAGTTGACGAAAGCATCGGATGGCGGCGCCGCGCGTCGTGCGCCGACCAGCCAACTCGGCACGGCGCTGTTGGCTCTTGGCGCAGAAAGGGACGGCTCGTGCCACCGCCCCCTTACTTTGGAGAGGAGTCTGATGCTGGCGACGGTCGCGGCGGCAGCGAGTAGCGCGACGACAAGCGGTGCGCGGTCGGCAAGCGCGGCCACACCGGCAGCGAGCCCCTCCCAGCCGGGCATCGACCACCAGGTGTTGTACGCGTGTGAGGGTGGCCGTCACGACAAGGGATGCGATCAGCGCGGGGGTGAGCAGACTGATGGCGTTCCGCAGTGGAGCCGGTGGAACGCGCCCGCCCGCGAGCAGCGGTCCGCAGGCCTTGAGTGCCAGGATGCCAAGACCGCGATCAGAGCGGCCGCAGCGCGATCGGGAGACCGGCACAGGACAGGAGTGGTGATCGCCGGCTTCCGGCGAGTTCGGGCAGCAACATGCTGAGGTAGAAGACTGGTTGAGCCCCTCCAGCCCCGGTCGGCGCTTATACCTCGCGAACCTGATGCGGCGAAGGAGTTTTCGCGTGTCAGGGGCCGGGATCCCTGTTGTGAAGGTCAGCGTGAACCGAGAGTTCCGGCTTCAAGAATTTGAGCTGGGCCGACCCGGAATATGGCTGAGAATCGACTTGGAGAAGCCGCCGTCGACACAAATATCCTGGCCAGTGACATAAGCCGCCAGGGGACTCACGAGAAATTCGATCACGTTCGCGACCTCTACGGGGTCTCCAATCCGCGCCAACGGGATGATGCTTTCCCTTGCTTTCTTGATGTCAGGGTCGATGTACATCTTTTTAGTCATCGGTGTGTGAGTCATGCCTGGGGAAACCACGTTGACGCGAATGCCGTCGGGCGCCCATTCCAACGCGAGCGTCTGCGCCAGCATCGTCAGCGCAGCCTTGCTAGGGCTGTAGGCACCCGATCCGGCATGGGGTAGTTGGCCTGACATCGACGAGGTGAAGCATGCGGATCCGCGACTGTCCTTCAGATGCGGGTAGCTCGCCTTGGCTAGAAGCCACGCACCGCGCAGGTTGACGGAGAACATGTCGTCCCAGTCCTCAAGGGAGAGTGCACATATGGTGCTCGGGTTGGCGACGCCGGCGTTCGCTACCAACCCGTCCAAGCCGCCGAATTCGGTGACCGCAGCTGCCACCAGTTGACGGGGCACGTCGGGATCACCGAGATCCCCTACCAAGGGGATGGCAGCACCTCCCATCGATTGGATTTCGCTGACAACGTGCTCTTGGGTAGCGCTCGGTTTGTGTCCGCACACGGCGATCATTGGTTGCACGCCCCGCGCCAGCGCGGTCTCTGCGAGCCGCAGGCATGTAGAGGCGCCGATTCCGCTACTTCCGCCGCTGACCAAAGCTCTCATCGCGCGGACTCCTGCCATAGCGATCCCAGTTTCCAACCGAGATCTCTGAGGTCACTCATCCCTTTGTCGAATTCACGAACAGGGTTTTCTTCGCGGATGATTTCGAGAACGACGTTGCGTACCCCGCACGTTGCTTCGACCGCATCGCCCAGTCCCTTGAAGTCCACGACTCCAGTGCCGATGGGATCGTGACCCCAGGTTTCCAATCCGGTGTCGGAGATGTGCACGAGGGCAATTGACGTGTGGTTCGAGAGCAAGCCGGCTACGGGATCCTCTCCGATGTAAGCAGCGTTGGCGACGTCGTACACGATCTTGAGTACGTCGTCGTCGACTAAGCGGACGATGCCCGTCAGATCTTCGATGGTGGGCGTGAAGCAATACGGCGTGTTCTCCATGAGTAGTCGTATGCCGGCCTGCTTGGCCAGTGGAATCAAACTCCCCAGACTCTCATACATCCAGCCGTAGGCTCTTTCGAGTGACGGCGAGATCATGGGGCGTCTCGTGCCGGGGGAAATAACGACATCGGGGACGTCCCACGCTACGGCCAAGTCGATCACCGACTTGATGTGGTCGATGCTCTTGCGGCGCATGTTCGCCCCAGGGCTAGCGAGATTGATGTCATACCCGCCCGCATTCAGCGATCTGATCGTGGCGCCGCATTCGTTGAGTGTGGCGCCCATGGCCGTGCGTTCGGCGACGGATATCTCGTCAGGCCAACAATGTGGAGAGCTAATCGGAATCTCGAAGGTGTCATACCCGTGGTCGACCAGTTCGGCAATCGCATCGATTGCCGTCGAAGACCACAGATAGGAAAACGTATTGATGATCATGTGAACATCCTCCAAATGGGTGACTGTTGAACTAACTGCGTCGTCGAGCCGCGCGGGGCGTCCGATGGCAAAAGGGTGCCTAGGAGGAAGGCTTCGCCTCACCGCTGGCCGGTGTACTGCTCGCGAGCAGGTGCTCACCTTCGAGTACCTCGGGGTCAGCAGGCGCGACGGTGACACGGTCACCGCGGTCCCCGGTCTCCGGGAGCGTGACGTAGACGGCGAGGCACAGGGCGACGATGACGGTCATGTAGATCGCTACGTACATGGGGTGTCCGGAGCCGACGAAAGTGGCGGCGATCAGCGGTGCGGTGCCGCCGAAGACGGCGATCACGATTTGGTGGGCGAAGCCGATGCCCGACACTCGTACCGAGGCGGGGAACAGCTCGGCCTGGATGGTCGGGTACACCGACTGCCAGATGCCGAGGACCACCCATCCGGATGCCGAAACCACGACGTAGACAAGGAATCCCGGCTGGTTCAGCAGCAGGAGCAGCGGGTAGAAGAGCACAATCATGCCAATCGCGCCGACGATGGGGAAGATCTTGCGTCGGCCGATCCGGTCCGAGAGCGCACCGCAGATCGGGACGATGATGACGAGCAGGGCGAGCCCGATCACACTACCGGCCAGAGTCTGGGCCAGGTCCCGGCCAGTAGTCAGCTTGGCGTAGGTCGGGAGGAAGGTCGCCCAGGTGTAGTACGCCACGGCCGGGGCAGAGAGGGCCGCGGTCTGCAGCAGGGCCTTGGGATGCTCGCGGAGCAGATCCTTCAGACGGGCCGGTGCGGACTTCTGGTCGACGGCAGCACTTGCTTCGAATTCGGGGGTCTCGTCCGCGCGGGCCCGCAGGATGAGGCCGATGATGCCGAGGATGCCGCCCACTAGGAAGGGAATGCGCCAGCCCCAAGTCGCCAGAACGTCAGGCGAGAAGGATGCCGTCACGATCGCCGCGGAACCCGTGGCGGCCAGGGTCGCCAGGCCGCTGGCCATATTGGAGAAGGAGCCGTAGAGGCCTCGTCGGTTTGGGGGGGCGTGTTCGACCATGAACGCGATGGCGCTCTGTTGTTCGCTGCCAGCGGAGATGCCCTGGATGATGCGCGCCACGACGAACAGAATCGGTGCGAAGTACCCGATGGTCGCGAAAGACGGTGTGAGAGCGATGATCAGGGAGCCGATCGCCATCCCGGAGATGGATAGCGTCAACACGGCTCGCCGACCGAAACGGTCGGCGAGCGGGGAGATGATGATGCCGCTCAGGGGGCGTATCACGAAGCCGATGGCATAGGTCAGCAACGCGGCCACGAGGGATGCAAAGGCTGAGTGGCTCGGGAAGATCTGAGACGAGAACACCGCTGCCAGCAGGCCGTAGATGTACCAGTCGTACCACTCCACGAAGTGGCCGATCGTGCCGGCGAGCATGTTGACGGGGCGGTGCGCATGAGCGGGAGCGACGGTGGTACTCGGAGGATTCGAGATGCTGGCGGCATCTCCGGGGTTGGTCATGTGAGTTATCCTTTGTGACGGGTGCTGGAGTGTGGATGTACTTCTACTGCGCACTAGGTGTTCGCGGGCATGCGAAACCGACCGTGGTGCAAGGTGTAGAACCGGATCTGGCGTGGGGCGTCAGATCAGCGCTTCGATAACCTCCTTCGAGTCGGCAGTGGAGATGGCAAAATCAGGTGGGTGTGGTCAGCGCGGCGCCGCGTTCGTCGCGTGACTCGCCCACTGCCGCCCTTCTTGTTCGCGGGTCGGTAGCCCGGCCGCTTTGAGGATTTGGTCGAGCAGGCGCTGCGTGGCGACGGCGTCGCGTCCGGATGTCAACGGCGGCTGGCGGTCGACGATGCGGTCGAGGAAGTGGTGCACGGCTTCGGCGAAGCCGAGGGTCTGGGTCGCGGTGGCCCAGCCGAATGCCTCCGCGCTGAGTTCGCGGCTGGTGGTGACGCTGTCGACGGTGATCGAGACCGACTCTGGGGCACGCACTTCGGCGGTTCGCCCGCAGCCGTAGGCGTCGAGCTTCTCACTCCACGCACCGGCGGTACGCGCCGCCAACAGCACGCCCGTGTGGCCGGTGTCGAAGCGGACCATGGCTGCAGTGCCGTCTTCTTCCCACGGGTCGTCACCCGCCGCGTGTGCGGTCACCTCGACGGGTTCGCCGCCGCAGTACCAGCGCAGCAGGTCGACCATGTGGATGGCGTTCTCGAACGTGGCCCGGTATTCCGAGCCGGGCCGGTTCTTCTGAGCGACACAGAACGTGGCTCCGGTCGCGCCGAACGTCTCGCGCCCGGTCACGTACACGGGGGCGTAGCGACGGTTGAAGTCGACCATCAGGATGCGACCGCGTGCATCGGCGAGGTCGGCCAGTCGCTTCGCTTCGTCAACGGACGGCGCGAGCGGCTTCTCGCAAAAGACATCGACGTCGCGGCGCAGGCAGGCCTCGACGGCGTGCGCGTGCTCCGAGCGCGGAGTCAACACGAAGACCGCATCGAGGTGCTCAGCCGCAAGCATCTCCTCGACCGTGCCGTAGCCGGCGCCAAAACCCCACCGTCGCATCAGCGACGCGGGGTCCGGCCGGCGCGACACAAGGGCTGCCAGCTCGACGTCGTCACGGGTCACCAGGGTCGGTAGCTGCGCAATGGTGGCGATGTTGCCTGCGCCGATGACTCCGACCCGTGTCTTCGCCGGCGCGTTCATCGCGCACCGTCCGCGACGGCCGCTTGGGCGAGAATGCCGCGAAGCGCCAGTGCGGCCTGTGCGAAGCCAATTGTCGGATCGGGCAAATCTGCTGGGTGCCAACGGTATTCGTATTCGAGTGAGAGGACGTCGTCGTAGCCGAGCACGGCGAGCGCCGGCAGGATGTCCGCCCAGGGCACGACGCCGTCGCCGACGACGCGCGAGCGCACCGTGCGCTCGGAGGCCGACACGCGGGCGGTCTCGGTGGCACGGAAGGGTGCGTCGGGATCGGTGAAGACGAGGTCTTTGACGTGCACGTGGCCGATCAGGTCTCCCTGGATGCGCAGCGCTTCGTCGTAGGATTCGTCGTGGGCGAACGTGAGGTTGGCTTGGTCGTAGAGGACCCGCACTGCATCGTTGTCCACCTCGCGCACCAGTCGCGCGGTCTGGGCGGCCGATTGGGTCATAGTGCCGAAGTGGTTTTCGACGCAGAGCCGTATCTTGGCGGCTGACGCCTCGGGTGCCAGTGTGCGCAGCGCTTCGACGAGCCGGTCCCAATGTGCCGCGTGGTCCTGATCGCCCGGATGCCAGGACCCCGCGTACACCCTGAGTCGATCGGCGCCGACGAGCTGGGCGGTCTCGATGGCGCCGCGGAACTCGTCGACGGCGGTCTGCCACGTGTTGCCGTCGAGGGCGTTGATTCCCGTGGTGTACGGCGTCAATCCGACGATAGGGATCCCCGTGTCCTCGGACGCCCGGCGGGCATGCTCGGCCGAGCGTCGGTCGCGCAGGGGCAGCCCCGAGCGGTAGCCGTCCTGGTAGATCACTTCGGCGGCGTCGAGCCCGGCGGCCGCGAAGAGCGCGAGCGCCTCCGGCACGGTCTGTTCCGGCGTTCCGAGGGTGTGGCCTGCTAGACGCATAGTCACTGGTCCTTTCTGGTGGTTTCGTCGGTAGCCCTGAGCCAGTCGCTGGGGCCGACCAAAGCGGGTGGGTCCAAGACGCGGGAGCGGTCGACGAGTTCCATCAGCAGTCCCCACGGGGTGAGGAAGTAGCTCCACCGATTGCCTGCGACGCGTGGGCTGTCGCCGCCCACTTCCTTGCGGTCACCGAGTAGGCGCACGCCCGGGATGGTGGCAAGGACGCGCAGTGCCTCGTCCACGTCGTCGACCGTGTAGCACAGGTGGTGTCCGCCTGCGTCGCAGTGCCGCGGGTGCTCGGCACGGCGGCCGGAGCCGCTCCACTCGAAGAGCTCCACGTTGAGGTTGGGAGGCATCCGCAGCATTGCCAGAGTGAGCGCCGCATCCGTTGGTACGTCGAAGTTCTCGGGCATGAAAGCCGCATCGGGTCCGCGGGTCGAGCGGTACAGCTCCTCGGCACCCAGCGCGTCGACGAAGAAGCCGACGGCTTCGTCGAGGTTGGGAACGGTGAACCCGACGTGATCGGCATACTGCAGGCCGGGGATGCGGGGCAGCTGCCCGGTGCTGTGCGGCGTCATGCGAGCAGCCCTGCGGTGGAGGCCCGCACCAGCAGCTCCGGCTGGAGCACGACGTGTTCGACTGATCCGTCCACAGCCTTCTTCTCGGCCAAATCCATTGCAATGCTGCCCATGTCGGCGATTGGCTGCCGAATCGTGGTCAACCCGGGGCTGAAGCGCCCGCCCAAGCTGAGGCCGTCGAAGCCGATGACCGAGACGTCCTCAGGCACCCGCAGCCCTCGCGCGGCGAGGGCGGAGATCACACCGAAGGCGGTCATGTCGTTGGCGGCGATGATCGCGGTGGGTCGGTTGGTCATGGTGAGCAAGTGTGCAGCCGCGCGCTCCCCCGCTTCGGTGTCCGTGCCGCTGTCTAGGACGATCGGCACGCCGTCGGCCAGATCGCGATAGGCATCCATGCGTTCGTGGGCGGTATGCGAACCGGATATGCCTGAGACGTAACCGATCCGCCGGTGGCCCAGGACGCGTAGATGCTCGAAGGCGAGTTCGATGCCGCGGCGGTTGTCGATGGTGACGCTCGGCACGGTCGCGTGCTCGTCCACCCGGTCGATGACGACCACGCGTTGCCCGAAGTCGAACTGCGCCAACGCATCGAGGTCTACCCGCGTCGACGGCGCGACGATGCCGAACGGTGCGTACAGCGCCTGCATGGCGGTCAGGTAGCCGGCGGTTTGTCCGGTGTCGCCATTGGTAACGCAGAGCATCAGCTGATAGCCGCGTTCGCCCGCAGCCTGGGTCATTGCATCGGCAAGTTCGGCGAAGAACGGGTTGGTGACATTGGGAACGATGAGCGGAACGAAGGTGCTCGACTTCAGGCGCAGCGCTTGGGCGAGCGGGTTCATGGTGTAACCGAGGTCCCGCGCGACGCGCAGCACGTGCTCTCGGGTCTCTGCCTTGACTGCCTCGGGCCGGGAGAAGGCGCGAGACACCGTCGAGCGATGCACACCCGCGGCCTTCGCGACAGCGTCGATACCGTGATCAGCCATTGCGCAACGCATTTCGGTCGGTCTCATAGGCATGCCAGATGATCTTCATAACGTTCTCCAGTTCACTCAAGGTCGGCATTCCGCGGAACCCGTCGCCGAGCGTACGTGCGACCTGTCGCACGAACGGGTCGTACAGAGGGTCGCTGTCCACGTCCAAGACGGTCTTTTCCATCCGACCATCGACCGCGGTGAATGAGGCCGACCCATCCGATTCGATGGCAGCGAAACCAACCTCGCCGACCGACGAATAACTGCAGTATCGCTGCACTTGCGCGCGAGGGAACGCGTACCCCACCTCGACGATGGCGTCTCGGCCATCGGGCGTCGACAACACCAGGGTTGCGTGATCTTCGACCTTTTCGGCGTGCAGCGTGGACAACAAGCTTGCGGCGACGACTGCGTCGGTACTACCGGTGCGCTGCAGGAAGAGATCGACGAAGTGCGGGCCCAGATTGGCGAGGCAGCCGCCGCCAGACCGCTGGGGGTCGAGCATCCACGGGTTACCGTTGCGGTTGTAACGCTCCGGCGGGCCGGCAATGAAGGACAGTCGCTCGTAAACGGGCCGCCCTGCCTTCGCCAGCCAGCTGTCCACGGGACCGCCACGCTGAATGAGCGGCACGGTGGCCGGGACGCGCGCGCCTTCAGCTACGCGCCGTACCTGCTGCAACTCGTGCAGTGACGTACCCAGCGGTTTCTCGACCACGAAGGGGATGCGCCGCTCGATCAAGGTGAGGCATACCTCAGCCATCTGATCATGCGGGCCGAACACATAGGCGAGCTCCACCTTGGGCAGATCCAACAGCGTGCGCCACTCGACCTCAACCGGACAGTTCCACAGCTCGGCGAGGCCCCGGACGCGTTCGGGATCGTCGTCGCAGAGCCCGACCACGTCGTGGACCTCGGCGATCGCCGCGGCACACAGCGGGACGTGCCAATGCGCAGCACCGATGACGATGGTCCGTGCGCGGATCACGACCAAACCGCCAGGTCAGCCGCACTGGGGGCACGCATCGCCGGCGCCCTGCGAACATCCACCGCGCCACCTCCTGTAAATGAGATCGATTGCTGCAATCGATTGCATCGAGAGTAGGAGGAGTGAGAGAGTGTTGTCAATCACATCTTTTGTCGAAGGGATTGACATGCCAACCAAGCTCCAGACACTGCGGACGATCGACGAATCCGGCGCAGTCCTCATCATTCGGTTACCCGACGCGGACACCGCCGAGCGCGTCGCGCACGCCGCGGTCGAAGGCGGTTTCCGCGCGCTCGAGATCACGCTGTCCATTCCCGGGGCGATCGAACTCATTGGCCGACTGGCGCGGCAATACGACTCAGAGGGGATCGCAGTGGGCGCGGGAACTGTCCTGGACGGGCACTCCGCCTACGAGTGCATTAGGGCCGGGGCGAAGTTCCTGGTCAGCCCGCAGCTCAACCGCGACATGATCCGCGTCGCGAACCGGTATCAGGTGCCGACCGTCAGCGGGGCGTTCACCCCGACCGAGCTTGTGGAATCCGCCGAGGCGGGGGCAGACATTCTGAAGCTGTTCCCGACCGAAGGCGCGGGCATTCCCTATGCCAAGGCCGTGCTCGCACCCCTTGCGCACCTGCCGCTCATGCCCGCAGGCGGCGTCACGGTGGAGAATGTCGCCGAGTGGTTCGCAGCGGGCGTCGTCGGCGTCGGCGTCGGTAGCGCCGTCACCAAGGCATGGCAACCCGACGGTGACTACACCCGGGTGACCACGGCTGCCCGAGAGTTCCTTGCCGCGGTGGCGGACGCGCGCCGGTGACCTCGCCGACGCTCGTCATCATCATCGGCACCGCCGGTTCGGGAAAGTCGACGATCGCGCGGCGTCTCGCCGTCCAGCATGGGGCTGCCTACCTCGACAAGGACGCGATGAGCGCCCGCTTCGTCGAAGCTGCGCTGCTAACAGCCGGCTACGACCCCGGCGACCGGGAGTCGAACACGTTCTACCGCGACCACATTCTGCCGCTCGAATACGATTCACTCTTCGACGTCGCCGGGGACAACTTACG
>JBEVHL010000470.1:0-5690 GCA_040511255.1 Mycobacterium sp.
CTGGCGGCCAATCATCTACGCACCCGCGACGATGTCGAGATCACCCTGGTGAACGCCCGCCCGTCCTTCGTCGAGCGCATCCGGCTGCACCAGTTGGTCACCGGCTCGGACGACGCCGTGGTCGACTACCAGATCCTGCTGGGCGAGGGCATCGCCCTGATCATCGACAGTGCGACGCAGATCGACGGGCAGGCCCGCACCGTGACGCTGGCGTCCGGCCGGACCCTGGACTACGACTATCTGATCTACGCCGTCGGCAGCACCGGGGCGACACCGTCGGTGCCCGGTGCCGAATTCGCTCATCCGATCTCCGAATTCGAGCACGCTCAGGAGCTGCGTTCCGCGATGGACCGGGTGGCCGCCGACGCGCCACTGGTGGTGGTCGGGGCAGGGCCGACGGGTATCGAGACCGCCGCCGAACTCGGCGAGACCGGCCGCCGGGTCACCCTGGTGTGCGGCAGCGTGCTGGGGCCCTACCTGAGCACACCCGGACGCCGCTCGGTGGCCAAGCGGCTGACCAAGCTCGGTGTCACTGTGCTCGACGGGCCCGGCGCGACGGTCACGTCGCTGACCGACGACACCGTCACGCTCGCCGACGGCCGGGAACTGCTCAGCGCGGTCACCATCTGGACCGCCGGATTCGGCGTGCCCGATCTGGCGGCGCGCAGCGGCCTGACCACCGACGCCCTCGGGCGTCTGCTCACCGACGAAACCCTGACCAGTGTCGACGATCCCCGCATCATCGCCGCGGGTGATGCATCCGCGCCGTCGAACCAACCGCTGCGGATGAGCTGCCAGGCTGCACTGCCGCTCGGCGCGCAGGCTGCCAACACGGTGCTGAGCCGTATCGCGGGCGAACAGCCCGCAGCGATCAGCCAGGCGTTCACCGGTCAATGCATCAGCGTGGGCCGCAACGCGGGCACCATCCAACTGGCCCACACCGACGACTCGGTGCTACCGCTGTACATCGGCGGCCGCGCCGCGGCGACCGTCAAGGAGGCGGTATGCAAGGGCACCATCTCGTTCCTGACCCGGGAGGCCCGCAAGCCGGGGTCGTACTTCTGGCTCAAGGGCGGTAAGCGGCAACAGCGGCTGGCAGCAGCCAAGGCGGCCGGGGCAACGGCGAAATGAGCACCGGCGCAGACGAACACGCCGAACGGTTCACCCTGCTGCGCCCGCTGTTGTTCACCATCGCCTACGAAATCCTGGGTTCGGCAACCGAATCCGACGATGTCCTACAGGAGAGTTACCTGCGGTGGGCCGACGTGGACCTGGCCGAAGTGCGAGACAACAAGTCCTATCTCGCCGCACTGGTCACCCGGCAATCTCTCAACGCGCTGCGGGCCGAATCCCGCCGGCGCGAGGACTACATCGGGCCGTGGCTACCCGAACCGCTGCTGCTCGACGCCTCGGGAGCGGACGGCGCGTCGGCCGATGTGTTGCTGGCCGAGTCGGTGTCGATGGCGATGATGGTGGTGCTGGAGACGTTGAGCCCGGACGAACGCGCGGTGTTCGTGCTGCGGGAGGTGTTCGGCTTCAGCCATGACGAGATCGCTTCGGCCATCGGCAAATCCACGACTGCGGTGCGCCAACTGGCGCACCGCGCCCGCGAGCATGTGCAGGCGCGGCGCAAGCGGTTCGACCCCGTCGACCAGCAACAGACCGTTGCGCTGACCACCCAGTTCTTCACCGCGGCGGCCACCGGCGACGTCGAGGGGCTGATGTCGATGCTCGCACCCGACGTGGTGTGGACCGCGGACAGCGACGGCAAGGCCAGCGCCGCCCGTCGGCCGGTGCTCGGCGCCGACAAGGTGGCCAAGCTCGTCATCGGCCTGGTCCGCTTCGCCGGCGATACCGGCCGGGTGGAGCCCGCGATCTACAACAGCTCACCGGCATTCGTGCTCTACCTCGGCGACACCCTGGAGGGCGTCATCACGGTGGAGGTCATCGACGGCAAGATCATCAACTTCTATGCGATGCGCAATCCGGAGAAGCTGGCGGGTGTGACGGTGCCGCGCCAGATCCGGCGCTAGCGGGAGTCTGACAAGCTAGGCCGATGCGGATCGACCGGCTCGGCGCTCTGGGCTCCGCCCCTGAGCTGCTCCGGGCCGTGGCGCGCGCCGCCTCGGCCCGCGATCTGCCGCCACCGGCGGCGCTGACCGGCGACTGGTTCGACTCCCTGGCCATCATCGCCCCGACGGTGCAGGTCGCGCCGGTTGCGCCCGACCAGGTGTTTGCCGTCGCACCTGGCGCGGGTGACGGACCGGTCGGCGGCGGCTGGCTCGGCTATCTCTCCTATCCCGACGCCGGCTCCGACGGGACCGGCGCCCGGATCCCGGCGGCCGCGGGCGGCTGGACCGACTTCGTGCTGCGCCAGGACCGCAGCGAAATCTGGTGGTATGAAAGCCTTTCTGGTGCGGCGATGCCGCAGTGGCTGACCGACGCCCTGACCGCGGTTGCAGCGCCGGCCGATTGGCACATCGACTGGCGCACTCCCGATCGCGATGTGCACCGGGCCGGGGTGCTGGCCGCCCTTGCGGCGATCGGCGTCGGTGAGATCTACCAGGCCTGCGTGTGCACCCAGTTCACCGGCTCCATGCGCGGCGCACCCGTCGACTTCTTCGCCGACGCCGTGACGCGCACTGCCCCCGCCCGGGCCGCGTTCCTGGCCGGACCGTGGGGCGCAGTGGCCTCGCTGTCGCCGGAGTTGTTCCTGCGCAGGCGTGGTGACTCCGTGCTGTCGAGCCCCATCAAGGGCACCCTGCCGATTGACGCCGACCCGGCCCTGCTGCGGGCCTCGGTGAAGGATGTCGCCGAGAACATCATGATTGTCGATCTGGTCCGCAACGACCTGGGCCGGGTGGCCGCGACGGGATCTGTCGTTGTGCCCGAACTGCTTTCGGTCCGCCCGGCGCCCGGTGTCTGGCATCTGGTGTCGACGGTGTCTGCCCGGGTGCCGGTGGACCTGCCGATGGGTGCGGTGCTCGACGCCACCTTCCCGCCCGCGTCGGTCACCGGAACCCCCAAACATCGTGCCCGCGAACTACTTTCGCAGTGGGAGCCGCAGCGGCGCGGAGTCTATTGCGGCACAGTCGGGTTGGCCTCGCCGGTGGCGGGAACCGAGTTGAACGTCGCGATCCGGACGGTCGAATTCGACGACGCAGGCGGCGCACTGCTCGGGGTGGGCGGAGGTATCACCGCCGATTCCGATCCGGACGCGGAATGGCAGGAATGCCTGCACAAGGCCGCGCCGACCACCGGGCTCACTGCCGGCGCGCCTCGAGCACCGCATCGTAGAGCGCGCGACGCGACGGAGCACCGGGATGTGCCGCGGTCACCTGCAGGCAGGCCTCTTTGACGCCGAGCCCCTCGTCGGTCAGTTCCAGCACCACTGCCACCAACGACTCGATATCGACCTTCGGCGTCGCCCCCGCCAGCACCACGGTGATCTCCCCCAGCACACCACCGTCGGACCACGCCACCAATTCGGCCAGCGAGCCGCGAATGACTTCCTCGTGGGTCTTGGTCAGCTCGCGGCACACCGCGGCGCGCCGCTCGCCGCCGAGTTGGTCGACCGCGTCGCGCAGACAGTCCGCCAGCCGGCGCGGGGACTCGAAGAACACACAGGTGCGCTGCTCGTTCGCCAACGCGGCCAGCCAGGTCCGGCGCGCCGTCTCCTTGCGCGGCGCGAAACCCTCGAAGCAGAACCGCTCGGACGGCAACCCCGACACCGCCAGCGCGGTGGTGACGGCCGACGGGCCCGGCAGGCAGCTGACCGGGATGTCCGCCGCGACGGACGCGACCACCAGCCGGTACCCCGGATCGCTGATCAACGGCATCCCGGCATCGGTCACGGCCAGCACGGTGGCGCCCTGCCGCATCTCCTCGACCAGCGACGGCACCCGCACCGCTTCGTTCTGGTCGAACAGGCTGACCACTTTGCCGGTGATGCGGACGTCCAGCGCGGCGGCCAGCGACCGCACCCGTCGGGTGTCTTCGGCCGCGACGGTATCCGCGGTGGCCAGTGCCTCCGCCAGCCGAGCCGAGGCGTCCCCGGCCTGCCCCAACGGGGTGGCCCCAAGCAACAGTCGGCCACCACTCATGGGGGCCAGCCTACGAGCACGCTTACGATCTCTGTGATGACCGCTCCCAGCACCGTGATGGAAGAGCGCGCCGTACCTGTGATCAGTCCCGGCCCGCTTGTTCCCGTCGCCGACTTCGGCCCCCTCGATCGGCTGCAGGGCTGGGCGATGACGATGGTGATCACCGCGTTGGCCACGGTGACCCGATTCTTCAACCTGCAGTCCCCCACCGACGCCGGTACCCCGATCTTCGACGAGAAGCATTACGCGCCGCAGGCCTGGCAGGTCTGGCACAACGATTTCGTCGAGGACAACCCCGGTTTCGGCCTGGTGGTGCATCCGCCGATCGGCAAGCAGCTGATTTCGCTCGGCGAGGGCATCTTCGGCTACAACGGGTTGGGCTGGCGGTTCACCGGCGCGCTGTTCGGCGTGGTGCTGATCGCGCTGGTGGCCAGGACCGTCCGGCGCATCACCCGGTCGACGCTGATCGGCGGGATTGCCGGCGTGCTGTTGTGCGCCGACGGTGTGACGTTCGTGACGGCGCGCACCGCGCTGCTCGACGGGTTCCTGACCTTTTTCGTCGTGGCGGCGTTCGGGGCACTGATCGTCGACCGGGATCAGGTCCGCGAGCGGATGCACAACGCGTTGTTGGACGGCCGGATCGCGGAGACGCCGTGGGGTCCGCGGCTGGGCGTGCGCTGGTGGCGGTTCGGTGCCGGGGTGCTGCTCGGGCTGGCCTGCGCCACCAAGTGGTCCGGGCTGTACTTCATCATCTTCTTCGGGGCCATGTCCCTGGCCTTTGATGTGGCCGCTCGCAGGCAGTACCGGGTGCCACGGCCCTGGCTCGGCACGTTCCGCCGCGACGTCGGCCCCACCGCCTACGTGATGGGACTCATCCCGCTGGCGGTCTACCTCGCGGCATATGCGCCGTGGTTCGCCTCGGAGACGGCTGTCGACCGGTACGAGGTGGGCCAGACCATCGGCGAGCGGAAGTGGTTCCAGCCGCCGGACGCGATTCGCTCGCTGTGGCATTACACGAGCAAGGCCTACGACTTCCATTCCGGCCTGACCAACGCCGCAGGCAATCACCATCCGTGGGAATCCAAGCCGTGGACCTGGCCGATGTCACTGCGGCCGGTGCTGTATGCGATCGACCAGGACAACGTGCCCGGCTGCGGCGCGCAGTCCTGCGTGAAGGCCGTGATGCTGGTCGGCACGCCGGCGATGTGGTGGCTGGCGGTACCGGTGTTGTTCTACGCGGCCTGGCGGGCCTTCGTCCGCCGGGACTGGCGCTTCGCCGTGGTGCTCGTCGGGTACTGCGCGGGCTGGTTGCCGTGGTTCGCCGATATCGACCGGCAGATGTACTTCTTCTACGCGTCGACCATGGCGCCATTCCTGGTGATGGCGCTGGCGTTGATCTGCGGGGAGATCCTGCACAAGCCGCGGCAGAACGCCGAACGCCGAACGCTCGGGCTGATCGTCGTCTGCTGCTACATCGCCTTGGTGATCACGAACTTCGCCTGGCTGTTCCCGGTGTTGACCGGGATGCCGATCTCGCACGGCACCTGGAACATGGAGATCTGGCTGCCCAGCTGGCGGTAAGGCGCT
>JBEVHL010000471.1:0-3376 GCA_040511255.1 Mycobacterium sp.
CCGCAGCGACCAGGCCCCCGAACGGGGCCACCAACGTCGTCTCGGCCGGCAGCCAGACGTCCATACCGGTGGGCACGGTGGCGGGCGATTCCGCGCTCAGCGCGACCGATCTGGTCAGCCTGGGTCGGCCGTACCCGGTGACGACGACGGAGGCACCGTCGCGCAGCGCGGCGTCGGCCAGGTGATCCTCGGAGTCGGTGTGCAGCCAGCGACCCGCGTCCATCCCGTCGGATTCGGTGCCCAGGTCGAGCTGCCGGGCCCGATCGATGTCGACACCGGCGAACAGGCGGGTCCCGGACGACACGGGTGCGGGTGCGCCGGTGGCGCCCAGCCGATCCGCGATCAACCCCGTCATGACGGCCGACGGCACCGAGACGGAGCGTTCGAATATCCGCCACTCCGCCTCCAAAGCGCTTGTGGCGTAGTCATTGTCGGCATCGATGGCGGCCTGCTGATTGCCGCTGACCACGAGCGTCGCGGCGCGCAGCACGACCAGCGGCCACACCGCCGCGATCTCCGCGTCGGTCAGCGGCCGCTCGTGGTGGAAGGCGCTGATGATGGGCAGCGCCGCCGCGGGCTCCCCGCCGGCGTGACGCAGCGCCGACGAGACGGTGACGGCGAGCTCGCCCACGGTCCAGGACCTGGTCAGGTCGCCGAAGTCGATGATGCCGTCGGGCAGCGTGGTCTGCGGTGAGCGCACCACGTTGTCGTCGGTGATATCGCAGTGGATCACCTGGCGGCGCAGGTCGCCCGCCAGTTCGGCGACGGTGTGCCAGGCCTGCGCCGCGGCCGCTTCGAGCTGGGTGCGGCGACCGGTGTCGGCGACGAACGGGGCCAACAGGTCGATCGTGCGGTCCGCGTACTGCAGGTCCCATTGCAGGATGCGGTCGACACCCGGGTGGTCGAACGCGGCGAGCGCTCGACTGGCCCGCCCGGCCAGGGAGCCCAGTGCGGCCCAGTGCCCCGGTGCCACATAGTTGTCGCCGCTCATGGTGCCGCCGCCCAGAAAGGCGATGATGCGCGGGTACAGCGTGCCGCCGTCGGCTGTCTTGACCTCGGCGATGGCCGGCCTTCCCGGCAGCCTGATGTTCGCGGGGGTGCGTACTCCGGGCTGGCGCTCGGCGACGAACCCCGCGGCGGCGTCCTGCGCCTCGATCTCGGTCCGGGTGAACGCGGGATTGGCGATTTTCAGCACGCCCACCGGGTGGCCGTCGGCAGCAGTGAGCAGGAAGTTGGCGTCCTGCTGACTGCCCAGCGGGGCCACCCCGGCCGCGGGGATGTCGAGGCCGAAGTGGTCCCTGGCGATCTCTGCCGCGTCGTGGAGCGTGACGGCCGGTGCGGGCAGTTCCTCGGCCTGGAAGAAGTCGAACACCCGCACAGGTTCGCACACCGGTCGATACGGTGGACGCATGCGTGCGCTGGTCATCGTCGATGTACAGAACGATTTCTGCGAGGGTGGCTCGTTGGCGGTCACCGGGGGCACCGCCGTCGCCCGCGGTATCACCGAGCGGCTCGCCGGCGAACATGGTTACGACCACATCGTGGCCACCAAGGACTTCCACATCGACCCGGGCGATCATTTTTCTGATCACCCGGATTACGTGAACTCCTGGCCGGTGCACTGCGTCGCCGAGACGCCCGGCGCGGAGTTCCACCCCGAACTCGATACCGGCGCCGTCGAGGCGGTGTTCCGCAAAGGCGCCTACGCCGCGGCCTACAGCGGCTTCGAAGGCGCCGATGACACCCAGACCGCACTGGCCGACTGGCTGCGCCAGCGGGACGTCAGCGACGTCGACGTGGTGGGCATCGCGACCGACTACTGCGTGCTGGCCACCGCCGCCGATGCGGCCAGAGCCGGCTTCGTCACCCGGGTACTGCTGGATCTGACGGCCGGGGTGGCGCCGGAATCGACCGCCAAGGCCGTGTCGGACCTGCGGGCGGCAGGCATCGAGATCATCGGTGCGGCAACCGAATCCGGATGACCCCGCGGGAAGCGGACTACCTCGCTGCGGCTCGAAGCTCGCTGGCGGCTGCGGGCCAGGGTGACCGCGACGGCTGGCTTGAGCTGTTCACCCCCGACGGTCGGGTCGAGGACCCGGTGGGATCGCGGCCGCATATCGGACCCGAGCAGATCGGCCGGTTCTACGACACCTTCATCGGTCCGCGCCGGATCGGGCATCGCAGCGATGTCGACATCGTGACGGGTTCGACGGTGATCCGCGATCTGACCCTGGACGTCGGGATGGGACCGACAGTGGCGATGACGATCCCGGTGTTTCTGCGCTACGTCGTCCGCGAATGTCAGGGTGAGCTCAAAATCGCTGAACTGCAGGCATATTGGGAACTGCCGTCGATGATCGCCCAGTTTTCGCGGTACGGCGTGCGCGCTGGCCCGCCGGGTCTGGAACTCGGCCGGGCCCTGCTGCACAACCAGGGGCTCGGCGGCGCCGCGGGATTCCTGTGGGGGCTGCGGCGCGTCGGCGGCCCGCACCGGCGGCTGCTGGACGCCCTGCTTGCGGCGGTATCCGCGGGCGACGAGCGCACCGCCCGCAGGCTGCTCGGGGGCGCCTCGCTGACCATGGGCGACGACAGGCCGATCGGCCCGGGCCAGTTGGTTGAGCTGTTACGCGGCGCGACCTGGGCCAAACGCATCGGCGCGGGCCGGTCGATCGCGGTGGCAGGGACAGCCGGCGCTGTCCGGGGAGTGCTGATCGTCCAATTCGCTGACGACCGGTCGATCAGCCGACTGCGCTATTTCACCGGCCGATCCTGAGCACCTGTTACGAACGCCGACCAAGGGGTTTCCGGCAGGTTTCGTAATTTGCACTGGTACAACCAAATTGGCTACTGCATTGCCAAATATCCGTCATTTACCCGATGGCGCGGAGCCGCCGGAGTGCCTACCGTGAGTAGATGATCCCGATTCCTCAGGACGATGAGACGCGCCAGAAGATGCTGGATGAGGTCGAGGCGAGCGTCGTGGATTTTCAGGGGGTGGCGGGGTTCTCGGTGCTGCGTACCGAGGCGCCGGGCAGCGCGATCGGTGTGCACGGCGGGATCTTGGATGATATGCAACTCGATCGGGTGTTGACGCGGATGCGGATGCAGCCGGTGGGGGCGTTCGGTGGCAAGTTGATCATCATCTGCACCAAGCCCGAGCAGGAGTGGCGTATCGCGCGGTTGTCCGGAATTCGTGGTGTGCCACCGAGTTTCGCTGATGAGCGGGTGTTCACCGACGAGCAGACCGCGCAGGCGGAGATCTTTGCGATGCGGCTTGAGCAGTATCCGGCCGAGGACGGTATGCCCGAGCATTGCACGCCGGCGTGGAAGGCCCGAGGGGAGAACTGGGGCGCATGACGCAGACGTACGCGGGGAC
>JBEVHL010000472.1:0-7341 GCA_040511255.1 Mycobacterium sp.
CGCTTGGTCTCGTCGTCCGGGTACTGGGTGTGCATCCGGCCGCCGAGGATGGGCTTGAACTCGTCGCCGCCCTGCGGATGCAGGTACACCGCGTCCAGGCAGGTGCCGAACGGCAACCCGGACCGCACCAGCCGCCGATGCAGCTCGACCTCGTCACCCCGGACGAACAGCCGAAGATCCGGCACGCCAACAGCTTCCAGTGTCGCAGCGCGGAACAGTGCGCCGTTGAACAATGAGGCGATGCCGGGCAGCAGATCCTGACCGGGCCCCTCGGTGCGCAACTCCGAAGCCAGCCGGCGCCAGACGACCCCGCGGCGCAACGGAAACGCCAGGCGCGCAGGATCTTTCATATCGCAGACCATGGGCGAGACCTCGGCGAGATCATGCTTCGCCGCGCAGGACAACAGGGCGGCCAGCACGTTGGGCCCCTCGGGGCGGCCGTCGTCGTCGGCCAACCAGACCCAGTCGGCACCCAGGGCCAGTGCGTGCAGCATGCCAAGCGCGAAACCGCCTGCGCCACCGAGGTTTCGGTGCGATCCGAGGTAGGTGGTCGGAATGGGCTGGCCGGTCACCAGATCGCGTACCCGGTCGTCGTGATCGTTGTCGACGACGATCAGGTGATCAGGCAGTCGGCTCTGGGTGCTCAGCACGTCGAGGGATTTGGCGAGTTCGTCATGGCGACGGTGCGTCACCACGACGGCGATGACAACGTCACTCATCGGCACCCGGCACCGGCTGGACGGCCCAGTCCTGGCGGTGCTCGTCGAGGATCTCCCGCACGTGGCGCGCCGCGTCCTCGCCTTCGTAGGCCCCCACGACCTCCTCGATGCCACCGGTCATCCGGATGGTTCCGTGATCGACCCACATCGCGGTCTTGCACAGCCGCGCCAGGAACTCGTTGGAATGACTGGCGAACACCAGGATTCCGGACCGCTCCACCAGGCTCTGCAGCCGGACCTGAGCCTTCTTGAGGAACTCGGCGTCCACTGCGCCGATGCCCTCGTCGAGCAGCAAGATCTCCGGGTCGATGCTGGTGACCACACCCATCGCCAGCCGCACCCGCATGCCGGTGGAGTAGGTGCGCAGCGGCATCGACAGGTACTCGCCGAGTTCGGTGAAATCGGCGATCTCGTCGACCTTGGCCAGCATCTGTTTGCGCGTCTGGCCGAGGAACAGCCCACGGATCAGGATGTTCTCGAAGCCCGAGATCTCCGGATCCATCCCGACGCCGAGGTCGAACACCGGCGCGACCCGTCCCCGCACCGAGGCCACCCCGCGGGTGGGTTCGTAGATTCCGGACAGTAGGCGCAGCAGGGTCGATTTCCCTGCGCCGTTGTGCCCGACCAGGCCGACGCGGTCGCCCACCTCAAGAGACATGGTGATGTCCCGCAACGCCTCGATCACCACGACGTTGGATTCGTTGCGTCCGATCGTGCCGCCGGCCTTACCGAGGAACGCCTTCTTCAACGACCGCGATTTGGCATCGAAGATCGGGAACTCGACCCAGGCGTTACGGGTCTCGATATGTGGGCTGGACACAGGCTAGATGTACTGCCCGGTACCGGAGTGCGAGCCGTCGCCGCGCTGCCCCGGTGCTGCCACTCCGGGCGGCAGCGCACCCTGACGCATCTGCTCCAGCTGGGCGCGGGCCGCCATCTGCTGAGCGAACAACGCGGTCTGGATTCCGTGGAACAGCCCTTCGAGCCAGCCCACGAGCTGGGCCTGGGCAATGCGCAGTTCGGCATCCGAGGGCACCACGTCATCGCTGAACGGCAGCGCCAGCCGCTCGAGTTCTTCCCGCAGCTCCGGCGCCAGACCGTCCTCAAGCTCGCGGATGCTGGTCTTGTGGATCTCGCGCAGCCGGGTCCGGCTGGCGTCGTCCAGCGGCGCTGCCTTGACCTCTTCCAGCAGCTGTTTGGTCATGGTGCCGATGCGCATCACCTTGGCCGGCTGCTGCACCAGGTCGGTCACTGACGTGTCGTCGTCGCCGCCGCCCTCGCCACTGGGCATGATCATCAGTTGATCGGATCCGCCGAGGACCTCGATGTTGTCGTCGTTCTCGCTCACGTCAGGTCGCTCCTCCGCGCCACTCGTATATGCGGGTCTCGCCGTTGTCGTAGATCTGCTTCCACGACTGCGATTGATCCAACGAGACTAGACCGTCTGGCATGGCGAACTTGAGCACCACCGGGCTGCTGGTCAGCACGTACCGGATATTGAGCGCCTTGACGGCCTCGGCGATCCGCGGATCGTGGTCTGCGTCGTCGGCGTAGGCCCAGAAGATGAAGCGTTGGTAGCCCGGTCCCTGCTGCACGGGATAGTCGTAGTGGGTCCACAACGGGTGCAGACCGGCGACCGCGTACATCCAGGCGGTCCCGTCGGTGTTGGCATTGCCGATCAGCGTGTCCTTGGCGCCGGGCAGGGTGGCCAGGTAGGCGAACGCGTCCAGATCCTTCTGGTCGATGATCACCGAGTCGTACTTCTCGCCGATCAGCCGCTTGTGCCGCGGAAAGTAGTGATAGGCCAGCCCGACGGTCACGCCGACCAGCAGCACGGCGGTGGTCGCGATCCACACCGGCCGGCCGGGCGTGCGGTCGGAGATCCGTTCGGCCAGCAGACGCGCACCCGCCACCACCAGCAGCGCCGCGGCGAACAGCGCGATCCCGGCCATCGGCGTGATCAGCATCGTGACCACCGCCGACAGCCGGCGCGGATCGCTGTAGAACAGGTCGCTGAACCGCCCGGTGATCACCCCCAGCGGCCCGCTGAAGGGCGCCGAACTGTGCACGATCGACACCACCAGCACCGCCCAGACCACCAGCGGCCACCAGACCCGCCTGAGCAGCAGGAGTACTCCACCCGCCGCCGCGAGAGCGATCAGGATGTTCTGGATCGGATAGTCGTTCAGGTGCCGGGTGTGCTGCACGATCGCGTCGAACAGCCCCTTCTTCTTGCCTTCGTGGGTGACGAACGCATGCCCGGCGATGACCTCGGCCTGCTGGAACACCGAGAGGAACTGCGGCAGCAGCGCGAGCACGGCAGGTACGGCGATCACCGCCAGCGTCAGGAAATCGGCGAGCCGCCCGCGCACCGGCCGCCACAGCGCCTCGACCAGCCACCACGTCGCGACGAACAGGACGGTGACCACGCCGCCGGTGGTGTGCACCGAGAACACCCCGAGCAGCGCCAGGACGGCCAGCGGGACGCGGTCGCGATGCCGCAGGCAGGACATGATCAGCACCGCGGTCGGCACCGCCACGCCGTAGGCGGCCATGTTCGGCATCGACGCGGTGTCGAATTCCACGTAGGGCACCGCGGTGAACGACGCGGTCAACGCAGCAGCGGTGGCGGCGGCGCCGGCGGCGCGCCACTGCGAGGTGCGGGGCGTCAACAGCGTCCACGTCAGGATCGCGGCGCTGGCCGGGAAGAGCCAGACCGCGGCGGCCAGCGAATTCAGCGTGTACGCGGTGGTCGGTGCTGCGCCGAAGAGCTCACACTGCATGGCAGCCAGCGCATGGAACACCGACGGGTAGTAGAGCTGGGCGTGCGTCTCGACGTTGCGCAGGTCGCCCATGTGGGTCGACGACGCCTGCCCGGTCTCCAGGATGTAGCGGATCTCGTTGGCGTGCCACACCGCGTCCCAGGTGCTCGGGATCGACTGCCAGTGCGGGATCCCCTTGTAGGCCGCGACGAAGATCAGCAGCGCGCCGAGCACGACCCCCGCCGCAACCAGAAGTGCCGGCCGGAGCGAACCGGGGCGGTCTTCGCCGTCAGGGTCGCGGTAGCGGGCGAGTAGCTTCGGCAAACATGCCGCGACGGCCGTGACGACCACGAAGGCGGCGAGCGCTGTCAGTGCGTTCCAAGGGATTCCGAGTGCGCCGTACGGGATGATGGCCAGGCCAACGGTGCCGTAGGTAAGCGCCGGGCCAATGGCGACGGCCACGGGCCAAGTTAGCCGAGCGGCCTTGGCGACGATTGCTCCGGGGATCACCAGCAACAGGAGCGCTTGTACCACTCCGAACCCAAAGCTCACTGGACTAGTATGGCTGGCCAGGTGGCCTGGTTTGGTACCGCGTCGGCGTGAGTGACGTCCCGCTGTGCCAAACGGTTGGCGAAACCTCACGGTTTAGGGAACTCCAGAGGACGGCTGGCATGGCATTTGACGTCGCCCGGGTGCGAGGGCTGCACCCGACGTTGGGCGACGGCTGGGTGCATTTCGATGCGCAGTCCGGAATGTTGATCCCCGACTCGGTAGCCACGACGGTCTCGACCGCGTTCCGCACGTCGAAGGCCAGTGCGGTCGGCCCGCATCCTGCCGCCAGGCGCAGTGCCGCCCTGTTGGAGGCTGCGCGTCAGGCCGTGGCCGACCTCGTCAACGGAGATCCCGCCGGTGTCGTCCTCGGCGCCGATCGGGCCGTGCTGCTGAGTTCGCTGGCGGATGCCTCGTCGTCCCGCGCCGGGCTCGGGTACGAGGTGGTGGTGACCCGGCTCGACGACGAGGCCAACATCTCGCCGTGGCTGCGGGCCGCCAATCGGTACGGGGCCAAGGTCAAGTGGGCCGAAGTCGACATCGAAACCGGTGAGCTGCCGTCCTGGCAGTGGGAGAACCTGATCACCCAGCCGACCAGGCTGGCGGCCATTGCCACCGCGTCGTCGACGCTGGGCACCCTGGTCGATCTGCGGCCAGTGACCAAGCTGATGCGCGACGTCGGCGGCCTGGTGATCGTCGATCACAGTGCGGCGGCGCCCTATCGACTGATCGATATCGAAGACGTCGACGCCGACGTGGTGGCGCTGAACATGGTCGGCTGGGGTGGACCGCCCATCGGTGCCCTGGTGTTCCGTGACCCGTCGTTGATCGACACGTTCGGCTCGGTGTCGATGAACCCGTATGCGGTCGGACCTGCCCGCCTGGAGATGGGCGTCCACCAGTACGGCCTGCTCGGCGGCGTGGTGGCCAGCATCGAGTACCTGGCCGGCCTGGACGAGACTGCCACCGGGTCGCGGCGCGAAAGGCTGGCCGTCTCCATGCAATCGGCCGCGCTGTACCTGGACCGGTTGTTCGACTACCTGATGACCTCGCTGCGCTCCCTGCCGTTGGTGATGGTCATCGGCAGCCCCGAGCAGCGCATCCCTGCGGTGAGTTTCGCGGTGACCAATGTGCCTGCCGAGCGGGTGGTGCAGCGACTGGCGGACAACGGGGTGCTGGCCATCTCCAATGCGACGTCACGCGTCCTCGATGTCATCGGGGTCAACGACATCGGCGGCGCGGTGACGATCGGCCTGGCGCATTATTCGACCGTGGCCGAGGTCGATCAGCTGGTGCGCGCGCTCGCCAGTCTCGGCTGAGTCGACGAGGCGGCCGAGGGACGAGGCCGTTGAGGCGCGAAGCAATCGGACCACGGCTGACAAGCGTCAGGGCACGCTCAGGAGCACCTTGCCGGTGACTTTGCCCGACGACAGCAGTTGGTGAGCCTCCATGGCGCGCTCGATCGGGAAAACCGCGCCGGTGATGGGTCGCACCCGACCGTCGGCGATCATCGGCCAGACGGACTCGACAACGGCAGCCACGATGGCGCTCTTACTGTCCGGACCCTCGACGGGGCGCCCGCGCAACGCGGTTCCGATGACCCTGGTGCGCTTGGAGATCAGTTTGCCGATGTTCAGCTCTCCCTTGAGCCCACCCTGCATACCGATCACCACCAACTGTCCGTCAGTGGCCAAGGCATCGAGATTTCGGTCCAGGTACGACGCGCCCATGATGTCGAAGATGACGTCGGCTCCGGCGCCGTCCGACTCCTGCTTGATGCGTTCGACGAAGTCCTCGTCGCTGTAGTTGATGGTGATGTCCGCGCCGAGTTCGCGGCAGAGGTCGAGTTTCGCGGTCGATCCGGCGGTGACAGCCACCCGGGCACCCAGCGCATGCGCTACCTGAATGCCGTGGGTTCCGATCCCGCTGGCGCCGCCGTGTAGCAGTAGCAGTTGGTCGGCAGCCAAGTGTGCGGTCATCACCAGGTTCGACCAGACGGTACAGGCGACCTCGGGCAGGCCGGCGCTATCCTGCAGACTGACGCCGGTCGGAACCGGCATCACCTGCCCTGCGGGGACGGCGACGTATTCGGCGTATCCGCCGCCCGCCAGCAAAGCGCACACTTCTTGCCCGATCGCCCAGCCACTCGTTGCGTCGCCGGTGGCGGCAATCTTCCCAGACACTTCCATGCCAAGCGTCAGGCTGGCGCCAGGTGGCGGTGGGTAATGCCCGGCGGCTTGCAGCAAGTCGGCCCGGTTGAGGCCGGCGGCGGCCACTTTGATCAGCACTTCTCCGGGTTTGGGCTCGACATCGTCGACCTCGCGCCAGACCAGTTGTTCCGCCGACTCGGCCACTATCGCGCGCATATCGATACGGTACTACCCGCTGATTTTCCTGCAGCCCGGCACTGAAGTCACCTAGCATGGCGCCATGGAGGGGATCATTGCCGGGCGTACCGCAAGCGATATGCCTGGCTTAGATATTGCAGAGCAGAGGTCATGGCAGAACTATCTGGATTCAGCGTTGCGGATGTACGCGACGCTGAACAGGGGGCTGACCGAATCGCACAAGCTGACGCTTGTCGATGTTCGACTACTGGACATGCTTGACAAGTCGGCTACCGGCTCAGCGCGGATGGGGGATTTGGCGGAGGCATTGATGTCGCTGCCGAGCCGCGTCACCCGACAGATTCGCAGGCTGGAGGCGCAGGGCCTCGTCCAGAGGGCCGCCAGCCCGGATGATGGGCGCGGGGTGCTCGCCACCATCACCGATGAGGGTCGGGAGCTGGTCAAGACGGCGATGGTGACCTACGGACAGGCGGTGCGGGTGCACTTCCTGGAACAACTCTCGAGGCCTCAGATGGCGGCAATGGGGGAGAACTGCCGCCGCATCAGCTCCGCGCTGAAGAGCAACGGGAACACCGTGACCTTCGGTCGGACCTAACTGACCGCTCGTTTCGGCCGATCGGCCACGCCCCCGCTACGCTTGTCGGCGGTGGCGTGGCAGAGCGGCCTAATGCACTCGCCTTGAAAGCGAGAGACGGTTAACGCCGTCCGGGGGTTCAAATCCCTCCGCCACCGCCAACAGACGCGTGGAACCTAGGCGTATCCCAACGCCAAGTTCTCCGTGCGGATCCGGACGTTGAGCACGGCGGCGTTGGCGGCACTGAACACGATGGCGGTCAGCCAGGCCGAATGCATCAGCGGCAGGGCCGCCACCTCGGCGACGACGGCAGTGTAGTTGGGATGGTGCATCCAGCGGTACGGTCCGCGGCGGACCAGTGGCGCGTGGGGGATCACGATCACCCTGGG
>JBEVHL010000473.1:0-4846 GCA_040511255.1 Mycobacterium sp.
GCGGTCGAGTTCCACTGTCCACTGCTTGGCCTGCGCGTCGAACACCGCGGACAGGCACGTCGTCTTCGACCAGTACGGCACCTCCATCACCTTGGTGTAGAACTCCAGCCAGTCGGCGATCTTGTCCTTCGGCGCGAACACCGGCCAGTTCTGCGGGAACGGCAGATACGGCAGATGGTCGTACCACACCGGGTCGTGCAGGCACAGGGACTTGTAGCGACCGCGCCACTGGTCGCCGGGCCGCTCGTAGCGGTCGACGACGATCGCGGGCACCCCGAGTTGGCGCAGGCGCGCGCCGAGCGCGATACCGCCCTGCCCGCCGCCGATGACCAGGGTGTGCGGCTGGGTGGTGTAGCCAAGGGCGGCGTCCTCGGCCTCGCGCTTCTCCGCCCAGGACCGCGGATCGGGATCGCTGCCGTGCACCGCGCCCTTCACCCGGTTCGCCCCCTTGGGCTCTTCGTGACCCTTGAGTTCCTGAAGCGCGGTCAGCAGCGTCCAGCATTCATCGCCCTTGAGCCGCAGGTGTCCGGTGCCCCGCCCGACAGCTGTCTCGAATTCGATGAACGCCGACGTCACCCCGCCGTCCTCGGTCGGCGTCTCGCGCGTCCGGAACTTCGACGGCTCGGTGCCGGCCAGCCGACTCTCCAACATCTGCGCGACGCCGTCGCGGCCTTCGACGGTCTTGAGGTTCCAGGTGAAGGCGATGAGATCGCGCCAGAAGCTGTCGATGGCGAACTTGGCCACCACGCGTTCGATATCCCGCACGGCCAGCGCCGACTCGAAATCCGCCAGCCAGGCGTCGACGCGTGACTGCGGCGTCAAGGCAGTCGATTGTTCCAAAGTCTGAGTCATGTGACCCAGCGCACACCCTCTTACCCCTGGTCCGCAAGAGTTGCGCCACGTTGCATGCAGCGCGCAACCCCCTGCAACTCTTTCGCACTGTGGCCGCGGTCACATAGACAGGACCCATGAGAGCAGCTGTGTACTACGGACCGAACAAGGTCGAAGTCGCCGACGTACCCGAACCCACCCCGGGACCCGGCACCGTCAAGGTCAAAGTGGGGTTCAACGGCATCTGCGGCACCGACCTGCATGAGTACTACGCGGGTCCCATCTTCATCCCCACCGCGCCGCACCCGTTGACGCACCAGCAGCTGCCGCTGGTGATGGGCCATGAGTTCTCCGGCGTGATCACCGACATCGGCGATGGCGTCACCGGCTGGGCCGAAGGGGATCGGGTCGCCATCGAACCGATCTACAAGTGCGGGCACTGCGCCCCGTGTCAGGCCGGCAACTACAACGTCTGCCAGCAGATCGGTTTCCACGGCCTGATGTCCGACGGCGGCATGGCCGAGTACACCGTGGTCCCGACGAACATGCTGCACAAGCTGCCCGAGAACGTCTCGCTGACACTCGGCGCGCTGGTGGAACCGATGTCGGTGGCCTATCACGCGGCCACTCTCGGCGACACCAAACCCGGTGACACCGCGATGGTGTTCGGGGCCGGTCCCATCGGCATCGGGCTATGGTTCGCCCTGCGCGGCAAAGGAATCGAGGATGCCTTCGTCGTCGAGCCGTCGGCAACCCGGCGCGCGTCGATCGAGGCGCTCGGCGCCCGCACCCTGGATCCGGCGGCCACTGATGTGCCCGCGTTCATCGCCGACCACACGAACGGTCGTGGTGCAGACGCCGCCTTCGACGCAGCAGGGGTGACCCCGGCGGTTACCACCGCACTGGCCTGCGTCGGCGCCCGACGGCCGATGGTCAGCGTCGCCATCTACGAAAAGCCGCTCACCACACCGCTGTTGAATCTGGTGATGAACGAATCCCGGATCCAGGGCTCGCTGTGCTACACCTCCGCGGACTTCCAGGCGGTCATCGCACTGATGGCCGAAGACGCCTACGACACCACCGGCTGGGTGGAATCGATCGCCCTCGACGACGTGATCGACGAGGGATTCGAAGCCCTGCATGCCGGCGCGAAGATGAAAGTCCTCGTCGACCCGACGATCTGAAGGAGAACATCATGAGCAGCCCATTGACCGGAAAAGTCGCGGTGGTCACCGGCGGTGGCCGGGGGATCGGTCGCGGTATCGCACTGCGGTTGGCCCGCGACGGTGCCGACATCGCCCTGGTCGACGTCCGGCCCGACGGCATCAACGCCGTCGCCGACGAGATCGCCGAAATCGGTTCGAAGGCAACCACCTTCGTGGCGAACGTGGGCGACCGCGAGCAGGTGTTCGCCGCCGTGGACTACGCCGCCTCGGCGCTCGGCGGATTCGACATCATGGTGAACAACGCAGGCATCGCGCTGGTCGGTCCGATCGCGGATGTCACCGCTGCGGACCTGGCCAAGATCTGGTCGGTCAACGTCGACGGCGTGCTGTGGGGTATTCAGGCCGCTGTGGCGAAGTTCAAGCAGCTCGGTCACCCCGGCAAGATCATCAACGCCTCGTCGATCGCCGGGCACGACGGGTTCGCCATGCTCGGTGTGTACAGCGCCACCAAGTTCGCGGTCCGCGCCCTGACCCAGGCCGCCGCCAAGGAACACGCCGCCGACGGCATCACCGTCAATGCGTACTGCCCCGGCGTCGTCGGCACCGACATGTGGGTGGAGATCGACAAGCGGTTCGCCGAATTGACCGGTGCTGCCGAAGGCGAGACCTACGACAAGTTCGTCGGCGGCATCGCGCTGGGCCGCGCCGAAACCCCCGACGATGTCGCCGGCTTCGTGTCCTATCTGGCCGGGCCGGACGCGGATTACATGACCGGCCAGTCCGGCCTGATCGACGGCGGGTTGGTGTTCCGCTGACCCCGCTGAACTGCGCATTGGCGCCCCACTGTGATGCGGAGCACAATCGACGGTGATGCCGAGCCTGTCCGTACCTGAACCGTCCGTCGCCGTCGGCGAGGATCCGCGCAGCTACGCGCGGCTGATGTCGGCTGTCTACGACGCGACGATGGCCGGCCATCGCGCCCCGGCCCGGCCGCGTTCGGTGATCAGCGACTCCTGGCAGCGCATGCTGGCCAAGGGCGTCGACCCCGACAGCCAGCGGACTCCGGTCGTCGAGGCCGAGGGCATCGACATGCTTCGCCGCTCCTCCGGTCTGCTGGCGGTGCTCGACGATGTGTCGCGCGGCCTGGAGACCCTGATCGCCGACGGGGACAACATCCTCGTCGTCGCCGATGCGCAGGGCCGGGTGTTGTGGCGCTCCGGTTCGACGACGGTGCTGTCCAACGCCGACCGGCTCGGCTTCATCGAGGGCGCCAACTGGGGTGAAGGCGCGGTCGGCACCAACGCCATCGGCACCGCACTGGTGTCCCACCGCGCTGTGCAGGTGTTCTCCGCCGAACACTTCATGCGCAGCCACCATCCGTGGACGTGCGCGGGAGCCCCGATCAAGGACCCACGGACCGGTCAGGTCATCGGTGTCGTCGACGTCTCGGGCCCGGCCGCGACCGTGCACCCGACGACGATCGCCCTGGTCGACGCCGTCGCCCGGCTGGCCGAATCGCACCTGCGTGAGCAGCACGACCGTGTGCTGAACCGGCTGCGCACCGTCGCCGCTCCCATCCTGGCCCGGATCGGTAAACCGGCACTGGCCGTCGACCAGGATGGCTGGGTCGCCGCTGTCGATTCAATGCCGCTACACAACCGCATCCTGCTGCCCGAACAGATCGGTCCCGGCCGGGCGTGGATCCCGCCGCTGGGGATGTGCGAAGTGGAACTGCTTCCCGGTGGTTGGCTGGTCCGGTTGGCTGAATCGGAGGAAGCCGATCTCACGCCCGTGGCCCGGGTGACGCTCGATCTTTCCCATCCGGGCGAGCCGCAGCTGGAGATGGTCGGGCAGTTCGGCTGTTGGCAGCACGGAATTTCGTTGCGGCACGCGGAGATCCTGCTGATCCTGGCGATGTCCCCCGACGGTCGCTCAGCGCCCGAGCTGGCCGCCGACCTCTATGGCGACCGCACCCGCGTGGTCACCGTCCGTGCCGAAATGTCGCGACTGCGTAAGCAATTGGCCGGCCTGGTGCTCGGCCGGCCGTACCGGTTCCCGCCGTCGGCGACCGTGCAGGTGTGTTATCCGGACGATATGACCACGCTGCTGGCCGCGTCGACGGCCCCGGCGGTCCGTGCCGCGCGCACCGCGTTGTGATCAGCGCGGTAACTTGACTCGGTGGCCGCCGATTTCGACATCGAGGATTCGGGACTGCTCGACGGGCTGGAGGGCGAGGCCCGCGCCGAGCGCGCCGAGCTGATTCCGTGGCTGCGTGAGCGGGGGATCACCGACGACCAGATCCGCGACGCGTTCGCCCCCATGCTGATGGCGTCGCGGCGGGTGATCGGCGACGACGGTACCTACGTATCAGCCCGGGAGCTCAGCGAGAAGACCGGGATGGATCTGGAACTGATGCAGCGCGTCCTGCGCGCCATCGGGTTGCCTCGAGTCGATGACCCCGACGCGGCCGTGCATCTGCGGGCCGACGGTGAAGCCACCACCTACATCCAGAAGTTCATCGACCTCGGCATGGACCCCGAACAGCTCGTCCAGGTTGCCCGCGTGCTCGGCGAAGGGTTGGCGCACGCCGCCGAGGTGATGCGCTCCACCGCGCTGGCGGCGGTATTGCGGCCAGGGGCAACGGAACTCGACATCGCCAAGGGGTCCGAGGCGCTGGTCAGTCAGGTGGCGCCGCTGCTGGGCCCGATGATCCAGGACATGCTGCTGTTGCAACTGCGGCACGCCATGGAGACCGAGGCCGTCAACGCCTCCGAACGTGCGGCGGGTGCACCACTGCCCGGCGCCCGCGAAATCGCCGTCGCCTTCGCCGATCTCGTCGACTTCACCCG
>JBEVHL010000474.1:0-3933 GCA_040511255.1 Mycobacterium sp.
AAACACACGCCGTCACCGCAACCGATGCAGGCGGGAATCTGCCAGAAGGTCACCCACGGAGCGCATGATATTTTTCGCGGAATCGGCGTCGGCGGCGGCTCTTTGGTCAACGCCGCCATCGCAGCGGTGCCCACCGTGGGCCAGGTCCGGGAGGCCTTCCCCGACATCGATCCCGCCCAGTTCCTCGGCACCTATGTCGAACGGGCCAAGGGCATGCTGCGGATCAACTACCGCGATATGGACTGGTTCGAGCAGACCCCCTATTTTCAGTACGCGCGGGTCGGCCGCCAATACGCGGCGACGGCCGGCTATCCGGTCGACTACAACGGCAGTGCCTATTCGTTCGACTACATGAAAAAGGAAGAGGCGGGCCAGGTTCCACGCTCCGCGCTCGACTTCGAGCAGCAGTACGGAAACAACCACGGCAGGTTCGGCAGCGTCGACCAGACGTATATTGCGGCGGCCCTCGCCACCGGCAAGGCCAGCCTGCGCACCCTGACCGAGGTGACCGGCATCCGGCGGGAGCGCTCAGGTGAGTATGTGGTGTCGGTCCGGGAGATCGACCGCTGGGGCCAAGAGGTCAAACGCGACGAAATCGGCTGCGATCAACTACATCTCAACGCCGGCGTGCTCGGCACCACGGAGATCCTGCTGCGGGCTCGCGAGACCGGCGCGCTTCCCGATCTGAACGACGAGATCGGCCGTGGCTACGGCAACAACGGCGACATCATGGTCGCGCACCAGCTGAAAGAGACCGACCCGGCGGGAACGGAACAGTCCCTGCTCGGGATGATCAACATCGACGGCCGCGATGATCCGGACAACCCGGTGTACGCCAGTGTGTTCTCGATTCCGCTGCCGGTCGAGACATTCGCGCTGGGGTACTACGTGATGGTCAAGACCGGCGACCGCGCGGACATCGCTTACGACCGCGGCACCGACACCGTCGGCATCCGCTGGCCGGAGGCGTACACCGACCACCTGCAGGAGCGGGCGAAACTCGTCTTCGACAAGGTGACCGGGGCCAACGGCGTGGACTATCGCGATGACATCTTCAGCGGCCGCGTCTTCGCGCCCAACACTGTCCATCCGCTGGGCGGATGCGTCCGGGGTAAGGCGACCGACAATTACGGCCGGGTCAACGGCTACGACAAGCTCTACGTCAACGATGCGTCGCAGATGCCCGGCTACCTCGGCTGCAACCCGTTCATCTCGATCACGGCACTGGCCGAACACAATATCGAGGCAGTTCTGCAGGGGCGCACCTGAACCAGGCAGACTGGACCCGTGCCCGAATTACCCGAGGTTGAAGCGCTTGCCGATCATCTGCGCAGGCACGCCGTCGGGTTGACCGTCGGCCGGGTCGACGTTGCGTCCCTGTCGGTGCTCAAGACGTTCGATCCGCCGCTGTCCGCCCTGACCGGCCAGACGGTCACCGGAGCCAACCGGTGGGCCAAATATCTCGGTCTGCAGGTCGGCGAATTGCACCTGATCACCCACCTGTCGCGGGCCGGCTGGCTGCGCTGGTCGGACAAGCTCTCGCCCGCCCCGCTCAAACCTGGTGGCAAGGGACCGATTGCGCTGCGGGTGCATCTGAAAGACCCCGCCAGTCCCGACGCGGCCCCCGGCTTCGACCTGACCGAGGCGGGCACGCAGAAGCGGCTGGCGGTGTGGCTGGTCGACGACCCGCTGAAGATTCCGCAGATCGCGACGCTTGGCCCGGATGCGTTGTCACTCGGCCCCGACGAGTTGGCCGCGGTGCTCAAACGCAACGGCGCGCGGATCAAGACCGTGATCACCGACCAGAAGGTGATCGCCGGGATCGGCAACGCCTACAGCGACGAGATCCTGCACGTGGCCAAGCTTTCGCCGTTCGCGACGGCAAGCAAGCTGACCGACGCGCAACTGGCCTCGTTGCACAGCGCGATGATCTCGGTGCTGACCGACGCGGTGGCCCGGTCCGTCGGCCAGGGTGCCGCCACCCTCAAGGGCGAGAAGCGATCCGGGCTGCGGGTGCATGCCCGCACCGGGCTGCCCTGCCCGGTCTGCGGTGACACCGTGCGCGAGATCTCGTTCGTCGACAAGTCGTTCCAGTACTGCCCGACCTGTCAGACCGGCGGGAAGATCCTGGCCGACCGGCGAATGAGCAAGCTGCTGAAGTGAGTCCGCCTAGGGCGCGCAGTAGGAGTGCGTGGCGAACGACAGGGCCTGCTGATATAGCCCGTCGAGCTGGCGGGCGCCCACCACGGCCGCTTGGGCCTGTGCCAGGTCGCCCCAACATTCGGGGCCGTGCAGCGAATCCCAGTGCACGGCAATCTCATTGACCATCGACTTGTTGAAGCCGTCGATGGTGGTGCGTGAGGCGGAGAGATCGGGCGCGGCCGTTGGCGCGGACGCCGGGTCGAACTTCCATTGGCCGAACCGGGTGTACTCGACGCCCTCGGTGGCGCCGATCTGATCCTGGAACACCCGCTTGACGTACTCGGTGTCGAGCTGACGGGTGGCCGCGTCGGCGGAGACGTTGTCCAGCACCACCTGTACCCGCGGCGGGTCGGTGATGGGGCCACCGTCTATCCACTTGTACGCCGCGACGTCATCGGCGGTGAGCAGCCGTCCGGCCGCGGAGTCGACGAGTTGGTACAGCGGGCTCGGATCGTCGGCATGCGCCATCGGGGCCGGACCGAGGAATCCGATCAGCACGGCTGCGGCAGCGACGAACGGGGCAGCGGGTAAGCCTGTCATGGGTCCATGGTCGCATCTGGCTACGCTGCTTCGGTGACTCGCCAGAAGATCCTCATCACCGGCGCCAGCTCAGGCCTCGGCGCCGGGATGGCCCGGGCGTTTGCCGCCCTCGGCCGCGACGTGGCGCTGTGCGCCAGGCGGATCGAGCACCTGGAAGCGCTGAAAGCCGAGATCGACCAACGTCATCCGAACGTGACGGTGGCGATCGCAGCCCTCGACGTCAACGACCACGAACAGGTGCCGAAGGTGTTCGGCGAGCTCGCCGACGCCCTCGGCGGTATCGACCGCATCATCGTCAACGCAGGTATCGGCAAGGGTGCGCGGCTCGGCTCTGGCAAGTTGTGGGCGAACAAGGCGACCATCGAGACCAACCTGGTGGCCGCGCTGGTGCAGATCGAGACCGCGCTGGAGATGTTCCATCGGACGGGCTCCGGCCATCTGGTGCTGATCTCGTCGATCCTGGGCAACAAGGGTGTGCCCGGCGTCAAGGCGGCGTACGCCGCGAGCAAGGCCGGAGTGTCGTCGTTGGGGGAGTCGCTGCGCGCTGAATACGCGAAGGGACCCATCAAGGTGACGGTCCTGGAACCCGGCTACATCGAATCGGAGATGACCGCCAAATCGGCGTCGACGCAGCTGATGGTCGACAACGAAACCGGCGTCAAAGCGCTGGTCGCGGCGATCGAACGCGAACGTGGCCGGGCGGTGGTGCCGTCCTGGCCGTGGGTGCCGCTGGTGGCGCTGCTGCGGGTGCTGCCACCGCGGTTTACCAAGCCATTTGCTTAGACAGTCTTAAGGTTTAATTCCAGCACGGTCGTGGTAGTCGATTTTCATGAACGCAACATTGAAGAAAGCAATGACGTCCATGATGTTCGCCGGCGTTGCGGGATCCACCATTGCGCTCGCCCCGATCGCCTCTGCAGAGCCGCCGCCACCGGCGCCGCCGGCACCAGGGTGCTACAACCCTGACGGCACCCCGTGCGCACCGGCAGCCGGTCCGCAGGGCGCCGGGGCCGAGGTGCCGGGCGGTCCTGGCGCGCAGGCCGGCTCCAACGGTGAGGTATCGGCTGGGGTGCCCGGTGGTCCGTGGGCTACCGCGGGACCGAACGGCGGCGTCGCCTGCATTCCTGGCGGCCCGTGCCGGACCATCCCGATCGGTTAACGACTAGAGAGACGACGGCGACGGCGGTGCCC
>JBEVHL010000475.1:0-5523 GCA_040511255.1 Mycobacterium sp.
CAGCGCAGCTGGTGCGCCCGCAGCATCGCGACCTCCCTGGCGTGCGGGTAGGGCGAGCGTGGCTCGGCCAGGTTGTCGTCACCGTCGTCCCAGATCAGCACCAGGCCGAGGTCGTGCACCGGGGCGAACACCGCACTGCGGGTGCCGATGACCAGCCGGGCACTGCCGCGCAGCACCGCCAGCCAGCGCCGGTAGCGCGCGGACGGACCCAGGCCCGCGGACAGGGCGACCACGCTGTCCTCGGCGCACCGCGCGACGGCGCTCTGCCACAATGCGTCGACGTCACTCTGATCGGGCACGACGGCCAGCACGCTGCGGCCGCCGCACAAGGTGGCGGCGGCCGCCTCGGCGAACCGATCGGTCCAGCGCTCGCCCGGCAGCGCCTGCCACACCGCACGGGCGGCCCGGCCTTCGGCCAGCGCGGAAAGAAACTGCTCGCCTTTGCCGTACCGGCCCCAGCCTGCGGGATCGGGCGCGTCGACGATCAGTGGCAATCCGGGTGTGGAGACCTCTTTCTCCACCTTGGCGTGCCGCGGCGGAATCGCCAGGCGGAGCACGTCCGCGCGGGTGCCGGCGTAGCGCGCGGCGACTGCATCGGCGAGCCTGCGCACGTCCGGTGTCAGCACCGGCTCGGGCGAGATCACCCGGTCCAGCCAGCCGAGCTTGCCCTCGTGGTCGGTGTCCGAGCGTCGCTCGAGCACGAAGGCGTCGACCAGCCTGCCGTGGAACCGCACCCGCACCCGCACCCCGGGTTGGGCGTCATCGGATTGGTCGGCGGCCACCAGATAGTCGAATTCGCGGTCCAGATGCGGCACCGTGAGCAGCGGGAGCACCCGCGCGATCGGCTCATGCTCGGCGGCATGGCGTAGGTCGGTGCTCACCTACGCGGTTGTAGCAGACAGCTCGGACGTCCTACCGAAGAAGAACCCCGCGGTGATCAGCACCATCGAGACGGCGTACGCCCACCAGATCGGCACCGCCAGGGCTTCTGACTCGAGCACGAACCTCCCGATGCCGATCATGCCGTCGGACACCGCGAAACACACCGCGCCCACGGCGGTCCACGGCGTCGGCAGCCGGGCCAGCAACGCCGTGCACACCATGGCGCCCAGTACCGCCATGTACACCGTGACGGGGATGGTCAGGCCGGCCGCGACCAGCTTCGGCCAGAACCACACCAGCAGCGCCAGGCAGGCCGGCACCACGGCGACGGCGGCCACCAGACGTGGCCGTGCGGGCGCGGCCAGTGGCAGCATTGCGGCGAGAAAGCACAGGTGCGCCACCAGGAAGGCACCCAGGCCGCCGACGAACGACGGCTCCCACCACGGCATGGCCAGCAGGAAATCCCCGGCTGCGGAGCACAGCAGCGCGCCGAGCAGCCAGCGGCGCTCCCGTACCCGCGGATGCCAGCAGGCGGCCCCGGCCAGCAGCACCGCCATCAGCGCCTTCACCGCGGGCTGGCCGGGGAACTGGCCGGTCAGCTCGGCTCCCGCAGGCGACCGCACCGCCACCACGATCAGGAAGATCCCATACCCCGCACCGGCGACCACTGCGGCCACCCACAGCCGTCCCAGCTGCACCGCGTAGGTTCTCCGTGTGCCTGCCATCGACACCATCCTGCAGAAGGTACTGGACGCGGTTCCTTTCCGGCTCGCCCCCGACGAGGGTGTCGAAGCCGCGCGAGCCGGGTTCCGGGCCCTGCCCAGGTTTCCGATCCTCCCCGAGGTCCGCACGCAGGACCGCACCATCGACGGACCTGGCGGGCCGTTGCCCATCCGGATCTACTGGCCACCGGAAGCCACGTCCGCGTCGCCGGTGGTGATGTTCTTCCACGGCGGCGGGTTCGCGATCGGCGATCTCGACACCCACGACGGCACCGCGCGTCAGCACGCGGTCGGCGCCGACGCCGTCGTCGTCTCCGTCGACTACCGGTTGGCACCGGAACATCCGTATCCCGCGGCCGTCGAGGACGCCTGGGCCGCCACCCGGTGGGTGGCTGCGCACGCCGCCGAACTGGACGCCGACCCGAGTCGGCTGGCTGTCGCGGGCGACTCCGCCGGGGCCAACCTGTCCGCGGTGATGGCGCAGCTCGCCCGCGACAACGGCGGCCCGACGCTGGCGTTCCAGCTGCTCTGGTATCCGCCCACGATGATGGATCCCAGCCTGCCGTCGTTCACCGAGAACGCCAACGCGCCGGTGCTGGACCTGGACGCCATCGCCGCGTTCAACGCCTGGTATGTCCCCGATGCCGACCTGTCGGATCTGCCCGCCGGGTTCGCCCCCGGCCGCGCGACGAATCTGGCCGATCTGGCGCCGGCGTACGTGGCGGTGGCCGGGCACGACCCGCTGCGCGACGACGGCCTGCGCTATGCCGAATTGCTCGCTGCCGCAGGCGTTCCCGTCACGCTCGACAATGCCGAGACGCTGGTGCACGGCTATCTCGGCTATGCCGGGGTGGTACCCACGGCCACCGAAGCGATGGACCGTGGCCTGGCTGCCCTGCGGGCGGCGCTGCACCCCGGCACATAGAATCGCGCTGAATACAACCGGTGACAGCTCGCCCGGCACCGACCATTCTGGGGTCGGTGACCCGCGTGCTCCGCTTCAATGCGTTCGATATGAACTGTGTCGCCCACCAATCCCCCGGCCTGTGGAAGCATCCCGAGGATCAGTCAGCCCGCTATAAGGATCTGACGTACTGGACCGAACTGGCAAAACTGTTGGAGCAGGGCCGCTTTGACGGCCTGTTCATCGCCGACGTGCTGGGCACCTACGACGTCTACGGCGCCAGCGACGAAGCGGCCATCCGCCAGGCCGCGCAGATCCCGGTCGGCGATCCGATGTTGCTGGTGTCCGCGATGGCACTGGTCACCGAAAACCTCGGCTTCGGCCTGACCACCGGTACCGGTTTCGAGCACCCCTATCCGTTCGCCCGCCGCATGTCGACTCTGGACCACCTGACGAACGGCCGCATCGGCTGGAATATCGTCACCGGCTACCTGCCTGCCGCGGCCCGCAACATGGGCCAGACCGATCAGCCCGCCCACGACGCGCGCTATGACCACGCCGACGAATACCTCGAGGTGCTCTACAAGCTGTGGGAAGGATCCTGGGAGGACGACGCCGTCATCCGGGACCGCGAACGCGGCATCTTCACCGATCCGGCCAAGGTGCACCACATCGGCCATGCCGGAACGCATTTCAGCGTGCCCGGCGTGCATCTGTCCGAGCCGTCCACCCAGCGCACCCCGGTCATCTACCAGGCCGGGTCGTCACCGCGCGGAGTGCGGTTCGCCGCCGAGAACGCCGAGGCGATCTTCACCGCGGCGCCCACCAAGGCCATCCTGCGCGAGACCGTCACCACCATCCGGCGCGAGCTGGAGCTGGCCGGCCGGGACCCGTATTCGGCGAAGATCTTCAACCTGTCGACCGTGATCACCGCCGAGACGGACGAGGAGGCACACGCCAAACACGCCGAGTACCTGTCCTACGGCGATCCCGAGGGCGCCCTGGTCTTCATGTCCGGCTGGATGGGCGTGGACCTGGCCCGCTACGGGCTGGATGAACCGATCGGCAACGTCGATTCCAACGCCATCCTGTCCGCCGTCGCAGCGTTCCAGTCCGCCGACCCCGACGGACGCGAGTGGGCCGTCCGCGATATCGCCGAGTGGGGTGAAATCGGCGGCATGGGACCACGTTTCGTCGGTTCCGGGGTCCGCGTCGCCGACACGTTGCAGGAGTGGGTGGAAGAGACCGATGTCGACGGTTTCAACCTGGCCTACGCCATCACCCCCGGTTCGTTCGCCGACTTCATCACCTATGTGGTGCCGGTGCTGACCGAGCGCGGGGCCTACCAGTCGGAGTACGCACCGGGGACGTTGCGCAACAAGCTGCTCGGTCGTGGCGACCGGTTGCCCGAGGAGCACCGGGGCGCCAGTTACCGTGTCGGCGGGGTCAATTCGACCATCATCGAGCGGCCGTCGACCCTGCCGTCGTCCTCGGCGTCACTGGCGGCCCAGCCGACCAAAGGCCGCTAGAACTGCACCCCGCGGGTCAGCGCGCCGTCGACCAGCAGGTTGGTCCCGGTGATGAAACTGGCGGCCGAACTGCTCAAGAACACCACCGCGTTGGCCACTTCCTGCGCGGTGGCCATCCGGCCGGTGGGATTCAGCGCCAGCGACGACGCGAACAGTTCGGGGTCGTCCCGCTCGATGGACGGCCACACGCCGCCGGGGAAGTACGTGTTGCCCGGGCTGACGGTGTTGGCCCGCACGCCCTTGCCCGCCAGCTGGTAAGCCAGGCCTTGCGTGTAATGGATGATGGCGGCCTTGACCGTGCCGTAAGGCCCTGCGAACACGTCGACTTCGCGGCCGGACACACTCGAGATGGTCAGAATCGACCCGGCACCGGTGGCCAGCAGATGTGGCAGCGCGGCGTCGACCAGGCTGATGGTGCCCATCAGATCCACGTCGATGCTGCTCTGCCAATCATCGGACAGGGCGCTGACGTTCGCCACCACCCCGTCGATGCCGCCGAGCGCTTCGGCACTGCTGGCGACCCACTCGGCAACTGCGGCCCGATCGGCCACGTCGACCACCGCACCGAAGGCGATGCTGCCGTCGGCGGACAGCTCCGCCTGCGCTTCGGCGACGGCCTCCGGTGAGCGTGCGCAGAACGCCACATCGGCACCTTCGGCCAGCAGACCTTCGACCACGGCCCGCCCGATGCCGCGGGTGCCACCGGTGACCAGGAATCGCTTACCCGACAATCCGAGTTCCATTTTTGCCTCTCTAGGGGGTGCCGATCAGTAGGAAATAGTTCCCAAAGCCTGTGCTGCACTGCGTAACTCGGCGTGGATGCCGCCGTACGACGCCGCGGGTGGCAGCAGCCGCTTGTCGATCTTGGTCACCGCGCTGTAGTTGGTGTCGACCACATTGGCGATCGGCACCTGCGAGATCTGCGTCAGCAACTGGTAGGCATCGAGTCGGTCCAGACCGTACAGGTCGCCCAGCCAGCCGATCATCTCGACCTGGCTGGCACGCCACGCTTCTTCCAGCGGCCGACCCGAGCCGATGGCCATGATGTGCGTGTCGGTCTCGATCCGCGGCCAGGCCGGTCCGCCGGCCTTGATCAGGTCGACGATCACGGTGACGTTCATCGCCCCCTCGACGGCGGTACCGCACGACTCCCCCTCGCCCTGGCGGTAGTGGCCGTCGCCCAGAGAGAACAACGCACCCTCAACATTGACCCGCAGATAACACGTGGCGCCCGTACGCATTTCGGGAGTATCCATGTTGCCGCCGAAGGCCTCGGGCACCAGCGAGCTCCGCACCTCCCGGCGGGCCGGTGCCACGCCGACCGTGCCGAGCATCGGGTTGGCCGGCAAACTGAGCTCGAAATTGCTGCCCTGGGCCGAGAAGCCCACCGTGTCGGTGGCGGGATCGTATTCGTAGATGTAGGTCCGCTCCGGCAGCGGCGCCTGCAGGGTGGGGCTGGCGGGCACGCTGGTCAGGCCGCCGAAGA
>JBEVHL010000476.1:0-5202 GCA_040511255.1 Mycobacterium sp.
GGCGCTCACCCATTCGGGTGAGCGCCGCTTTCGTTTGCCCGCAGTGATACCCTGAGGCGTCGACTGGGAGGTACGGATGGCGACAGAAGTTGCGGATGACACGGAGTTGACGCCTGCCACCGGGCCTTTCTCTGGCCGGATGTCCAACATCGCGATGGCCATCGGAGGCGCCGGACTGGTCGCGTTCCTGGCCGCCGGCGGCCTGTTCGTCGCGTCGTACAACGGCTCGCACAAGACGGCTCCGCAGCAGTCTGCGCCGTCGGTCGTCGCCTCGGCCCCTGCGCCTGCTCCCGAACCGCCTGCGGCCCCTGCGCCGGGCCCCGCGTCCACCATGTTCTCCACGCCGCCCGTCCCGGCGCACAATTCGACCACCGCCCTGGCGTCGAAGACCGCCGGCACCATGCCTGATTTCTCCCTCCCCACCATCGACTGGCCGACGTTCGACCCGCCATCGACCGGGTGGCCCACGGTTGATTGGCAGGCCGTGCTGACCGCGCCCGCCCAGGCCCAGAATGCCAACTCGGCGGCGAACATCTTCAGCGCCATCATCGGCGCGGCCAGCGGCACCGTCGGCTGGATCGGCAACGGCACCGCCACCGTCGTCGGCGACCTGCTGCTGGCGTCGGCCTACAACGGCGGCAACGGCGGTACGGATTCGCTGGCCACCCTGCTGTCCGGCATGGGCGCATCGCCGCAGGTGCCTGACCTGATGGCCGCCCTGCAGACTCTGCCCCCGCCGCCGGACCTGACGAAGCTGCCGTCCCTGACGCTGCCGCCCCCGCCGGACCTGACCAAGTTGGCTCCGCTGGCACTGGCGCTACCGCCCCCACCGGACCTGACCAAGTTGCCGCCGCTGGCGCTACCGCCACCACCAGACCTGACCGGTCTGCTGTTCGCGCTGCCGCCGCCCCCGTCGATCGGGTTGCCGTCGCTGCATCTGTGGCCGTTCTTCTGAGCTTGAAGCCTGGCCGCTGACGCCGTGGAATCCTGAAATTTGGGATCGGTAGCCCCAGACCGGCGCTAACCTACAGCCGAAATCACTGGTAGGCCGGCGAGGGGCACCGACATGTTGTGGCGCTATCTGAAGTCTCAGCTCTGGGTGTTGCTGTGCGGCGGCCTCGTCGGGCCCATCTTCCTGGTGGTCTACTTCGCCAGCGGGCAGGACCTCCTGCTGAAGTGGATGTTCTATGTCGGGCTGCTCGTCACGGCGGTGGATGTCCTGATCGCGCTGGCCCTGACCGGTTACGGCGCCAAGTCGGCGGCCAGGACACAGTTCCTCGAACAGCAGGGTGTGTTGGCGCTGGCGCAGGTGACGGGTATCGCCGAGACCGGTACCCGCGTGAACGACCAGCCGCTGGTGAAGATCAACCTGCACATCGAGGGGCCGGGCATCGCGCCCTTCGATACGCAGGACCGCGTGCTCGCCTCGGTCACCAGGCTGCCGCTGATCACCGGCCGGAAATTGGTGGTGCTGGTCAACCCGGCCGACAACTCCTACCAAATCGACTGGGACCGAAGCGCTTTGGTCGGTGGCATGATGCCGGCGCAGTTCACCCTGGCCGAAGACGGCAACCGGATGTATGACCTCAGCGGGCAGGCCGCGCCGCTGATGGAGATCCTGCAGATCCTCAAGGCCAACCACATCCCGATGAAGGGCACGATCGACATCCGGTCCAACCCGGCGGTCCGCGAGCAGGTGATGTCGATCGTCCGGCGGGCGGGGGCACAGCACGCCGCGCCCATGTCGGCGCCCCCGCCGATGCCCGGTCCGGCTGCAGCGCCGTTCACTGTGCAGCCGCCGGCGCCGTCCACCGCGCAGCGACTCCAGGAGTTGGAGACACTGCGGGCGATGGGCACCATCTCCACCGACGAGTACACCGCCAAACGGCAACAGATCATCTCCGAGCTGTAGCGCTGTTCACCACATCCCGATGAGTGCCTGCGCGTAGCGTTGCCGAGGCCTTGAAAAACTGGGCAATCGATCGGGGAGGTCGATGCGGTGAGCGATGTCGAGACAACCGTAAAGCCGGTCAGTGACAAGGTCAGCCTGCCGACGCTGACCGCGATGGTGGTCGGTTCGATGATCGGGTCGGGAGTCTTCCTGCTGCCCCGCCGGTTCGGCGCCGAGACGGGCGTGCTGGGCGCGATCATCGCCTGGACCATCGCGGGATCCGGAATGTTGATGCTGGCGTTCGTCTTTCAACGGTTGGCCACCCGTAAACCCGATCTCGACGCCGGCATCTTCGCCTACGCGAAGGCGGGATTCGGCGACTACGTCGGATTCAATTCGGCGTGGGGATTCTGGGCGTCGTCGTGCGCGGGGAACACCTCCTACTGGGTGGTGATGATGACGACGGCCAGTGCGCTGTTCCCGGCGCTCGGCGCCGGCGACACCGTGCTGGCCGTGATCGTGTCCTCGATCGGGGTGTGGCTGTTCTTCTACCTGATCCGAAACGGCGTCAAAGAGGCCGCCGTCATCAACCGGATCGCCACCATCGCCAAGGTGGTGCCGATCCTGGTGTTCATCCTTGTTGCCATCATCGCCTTCAAAGGTCATTATTTCGCCGACAACTTCTGGGGCGGTGACGACCGGTCGTTCCCGGCGATCTTCGAACAGGCCAAGGGCACGATGTTGATCACGGTGTTCGTCTTCCTCGGCATCGAGGGCGCCAGCGTCTATTCGCGCTTCGCGCGTAAGCGCTCCGACGTGGGACGGGCCACCGTCATCGGATTCCTCAGTGTGCTCAGTGTTTTCGCGCTCGTGACGCTGGTCTCCTACGGCATCATGCCGCAGCAGGAACTGGGGCAGCTGGCGCAGCCGTCCATGGGCTCGGTGCTGGAATCGATTGTCGGGCACTGGGGATCGATCTTCATCCGGGTCGGGGTGGTGCTCTCGGTGCTCGGCGCCTATCTGGCGTGGACGTTGATGGCCGCGGAAATCCTCTACATCCCCGCTAAGAGCGAGGACATGCCGCGCGCCCTGGCGCGGACCAACGCCAAGGGCGCGCCGGTGACGGCGCTGTTCCTGGCGGCCGGCCTGGTGCAGCTGCTACTGATCCTGATCCTATTCACCTCGGACGCACTGGATTTCATGCTCGACCTGACGGCAGCCCTGTCCCTGATCCCGTATCTACTGGCCGCCGGGTACCTGCTGAAACTGACCGCCACCCGGGAGACGTACGACGACCGAAAGTCGCTGGCCCCCGATATGGTGATCGCAGCACTGGCCACCTTTTACACGTTGTTCCTGATCTTCGCCGCGGGCCTCGACAAGCTGCTGCTGTCCTGCATCCTGTATGCCGCGGGAGCGGCGCTGTACGTGGTGGCCCGACGGGAGCGCAACCTGAAGATATTTCGCCCAGCAGAGGCGGTGGTCTTCGGCGTCATCGTCTGTGGTGCGGTCGCCGGGGTGATCTCCTTGGCCACCGGCGCCGTCACGATCTAGCGTGGACATTCGCCACCGAAAGGAACGATGAAGATGACTCCGTCCGCTGACTACGGTGTGCACTCCGAAGTAGGGAAGCTGCGCAAGGTGCTGGTGTGCTCACCGGGCCTGGCTCATGAACGATTGACGCCCACCAACTGCGACGACCTGTTGTTCGACGATGTGCTCTGGGTGCAGAACGCGCGCCGCGACCACTTCGACTTCATGAACAAGATGCGCGAACGCGGCGTCGAGGTGGTCGAACTGCACAACCTGCTGACCGAGACCATGGAGATCCCCGAAGCCAAGACCTGGCTGCTGGATCGCAAGATCGTGGCCAACGAGGTGGGCCTGGGGCTGGTCGACGACACCCGCAGCTTTCTGGATTCGCTTGTCCCGCGGCGCCTTTCCGAGTTGCTGATCGGCGGCATGTCGATCCGCGATCTGCCCGCCGACGTCAAGACCGGCTACCGTGCGCTGGCTCGCGAAGAGACCGGCGTGACCGAATACCTGATGCCGCCGCTGCCCAACACGCTCTACACCCGCGACACCACCTGCTGGGTCTACGGCGGGCTGACCCTCAACCCGCTGTTCTGGCCGGCCCGGCACGACGAGACGCTGCTGATGAAGGCCATCTACGAGTTCCACCCGGACTACGTCGGATCGCACGTCTGGTGGGGCGATCCGGAGAAGTCGTGGGGGATGGCCAACATCGAGGGCGGCGACGTTCTGGTGCCCGGCAACGGGGTGGTGTTGATCGGGATGAGCGAACGGACATCGCGCCAAGCGATCACCCAGGTGGCGGCCAGCCTGTTCGCGCAGGGCGCCGCCGAGAAGGTGATCGTCGCGGGTATGCCGAAACTTCGGGCCGCGATGCACCTGGACACCGTGTTCACCTTCGCCGACCGCGACGTGGTCACCATCTACCCGGAGATCGTCGACAACATCGCCCCGTTCACCCTGGTGCCCAGCGACAAGGCGCCGGGCGTCGGGGTGATCGAGGAGACCAAACCATTCACCGAGGTGGTGGCCGCGGCCCTGGGCCTGTCGGCACTGCGGGTCGTCGAAACCGGCGGCAGCGCTTACGATTCCGAACGTCAGCAATGGGACAGCGGTAACAACCTGGTTGCCGTCGAGCCGGGTGTGGTGTTCGCCTACGACCGCAACACCCACACCAACTCCCTGCTACGGAAGGCCGGGGTGGAAGTGATCACCATCGTCGGCGCCGAACTGGGCCGTGGCCGCGGCGGTGGGCACTGCATGACATGCCCGATCATCCGCGAACCGATCGAGTGGTGACACCGAGCAACTTCTAGAACACGTTCCAGTTCGACTGCTAGCCTGGGCGCGGGCCGACGAAAGGACTGGTTGATGGCATCTCAGGGCACGCTGGAAGGGCGAGTGGCGTTTGTCACCGGGGCCGCCCGCGGGCAGGGCAGGGCGCACGCCGTGCGGTTGGCCGAGGAGGGCGCCGACATCATCGCGGTCGACGTCTGCGGCGCGATCTCCGACACCATCACCTACCCGGCCGCCACCTCAGAGGAATTGGCCGACACCGTCCGGGCCGTCGAATCCACCGGGCGCAAGGTGCTGGCCCGCGAGGTCGACATCCGCGACCTGGCCGGTCAGCAGCAGGTGGTGGCCGACGGCATCGAACAGTTCGGCAGGCTCGACGTCGTGGTGGCCAACGCCGGCGTGCTGAGCTGGGGCCGGCTGTTCGAGATGTCCGAGGAGCAGTGGGACACCGTCGTCGAGGTCAACCTGTCCGGGACCTGGCG
>JBEVHL010000477.1:0-3016 GCA_040511255.1 Mycobacterium sp.
TATGCGCAGAGGGCGTGAGTCAGGTCACTGGTCATCTGGCGCCTATGTGACGGGCGTCACGGGTCATCCGGATCGTGGGCGTACGAAAGACCGACGTTGTCCCGCAGCCGTTGAACCACCAGGCCCAGCATCAAACGGGACCGACCGTAGGGTTCGCTGACGTTGTACCCCAGTGCCTGCTCGGCCCTAGCCACCCGGTGGCTCACGGTGTTGTGGTGCATGTGCAGGATCGCCGCGGCCCGACGCACTGACTCGGTCGCGCCCACTACCTCCAGCGTGCGCTTCATCTCCGTGCCACCAGGGCCGCTCACCAGATCATCGAGCGCTGCCAGGTCCGCGTTGTCGGTCAGCCGGTCGACCGGCAGGTAGTCCGCCAGCAACGAGAACACGCCGAGACGCCCGTACGGGACCGCCACCGCCTCGAAGTCCGAGAGCGGAGCGCCGTGCCGAGTGCTCGGCAACGCGAAGCGCAGGGCGGTTCGCGCTTGGTTCCACGACCGGGGCGCCTCGAGCGCATCTGCCGACAGTCCGATGCCCATGCGCGCTCCCTTGGGCAGCTCGATCGTCTCGGAGACAGTTTCCACCGTGATGATGGCCGTCAAGGCACCGACCGGGCCGTGCCGGACAAGGGCGCGGCGTCCCACCTGCTCGACCACCATCGCCGCCCCCTCGGGGGGACCGTCGTACGCGATCAGGATGAGGGGACGACTCCCATGGATGCCCAACGCCATAAGCGCGTTGCGCCGGTCGTTCTCGTCGGCGACGTGATTGACCACGACGCCGACCGGCGACGGGTCGTCGTGGCCTTGGAGTCGCCGGTGCGCGTGGCGGAGGGTCACTGCACAGGCGACTGCAAGGCGTTCGAGCAGCAGAACGTCGAGGTCGTGCCGGGAGCCGGATCGCGCGAGCCAGATCTCGTGCCCGCCCCCGATCGGTCGTGACGACGCCGCCAACGGGCGCTCGATGATCACCGCACCGTGGAAGTCGAAGGCACGGTGCCCGTCGTTGGTGCTGATTCCCACGCTGCAGCGCCCGATACGGGCAGCCGCGCCCAGCAGCACGTCGAGGTCAACACCGTCCTCAAGTAGAGCGTCGAACGCCTGCACCAAGCGCGCCGCGTCGTGCCCTACATAGGCGGCGGGCGGGTCCAGACGTGTCGGAGCGGGGTCGTTGTGCGCTGCGTCCTCTGACGGTGTCGCCATGCTGCTCCTGCGGTGGATTGGTGCTAGCCCCGATTCGTTGCCCGCTGGTCGTTGACAGTAGGTGTGACGACATGCACACTACTACAACGCATCGCAAAGAGTTAACTAACTCAACCATATCCGTCACAGTGGTGTCTGCTCACAGCTGACCCGTTCGTCCTGCATGTCTGGCAGGGCTATCGGCGCCATACACCCGTGGACGGCCGGTGCGGATGCGGCCTTCGGCGTGATCGACGCACCCAAGTCCTCAGGCCCCCACACGATCCACAGCTCCCCACATCCGTACGGCCCCCGGCCGACGAAGCCGTCCGGCACTCCGCTGTCCGGCTCCCTCATGGAAGGCACAGCATGAACAGCCAACAATCACCTCGCCTCCGTCCACACTGGCGCCCGCTCGGTCTCGCTGGCGTCGCCGCGGCCACCGTTCTGACGCTCGCTGCGTGCGGGAGCTCAGATCCTGGTTCGTCCTCGTCCGGTCCGATCGTGCTGTTCCAGATCGCCCCCCTGGAGTCGCCGGTCTACTCGGCGGTGGATATGGCTCCGTCCGCCCAAGCCGCGGTCGATCGCGTCAACGACGCGGGCGGCGTCAACGGTCGCAAGCTCAAGCTCATCTCGTGCAACGACAAGTACGATCCCAGCGAAGCTCTCCGGTGCGCGAAGAAGGCCGTGCAGGAGAACGCGACAGCCGTGATCGGATCGCTCTCGGCCTTCGGTGACCAGACCGGTCCCATCCTCGCCACGAAGGGCATCCCCAATATCGGCGCCAACGGACTGGTGCCGAGCGACTACACATCTAAGTTGTCGTACCTGCTCGACCCGGGCGTGGCCGCCTACACCGCTGCGCCCGTCATTCTGAACAAGTACGCAGGCTCGAAGAAGATCGCCTCGTTCTCCGTGGAGAACCCGTCGAACGCCGTCACCGACGGTTACTTCCAGGCCGGAGCGAAGAAGGTCGGGCTTAAGCTCGTCAAGGAGGTCCATGTCCCCGCCGATGCGATCGACTGGGTCACTTACGTCAAGCAGATCGAGAGTGCCGGGGCGGACGGCATCGTGTCGACCCTGCCCCCGGAGGGCACCCTGAAGCTGTGGAAGGCGCTGGAGACCGCCGAGTTGACCGACAAGCTGCCGCTCACCGTCACCGCCACGTCCACCTCCGAGGCTCTCCTGAAGCAGGCCGGCGTCAAGGCGACGGCGAACACGTACGGGACGTTCGAGGCACCGTCGATCACTTCGGGCGAGAAGTGGGCCAACGACTACCTGGCCGACATGAAGAAGACTGCGCCCGACGTTGCTCCGACGTCCGTCGGCTTGCGGGCCTGGATGTCCGTGCAGTTCGTCGCTGACGTCATGCAGGGGATCAATGGTGACGTCGACTCGGCCTCACTGGTCAAGGCACTCGGCTCGGTGCATGACAAGGACTTCATGTGGATCAAGGGCGTCTCGTTCGACGAGCCCGGCAAGGACAAGGCGCTGCCTCGCATGTTCGTGACCAGCGTCGGCGCGACCAAGGTCGTCGACGGCAAGTACAGCCCGCTCGACCCGGTGGACCCGTTCTGATCCTCCGGACCATGCAGGGCGTGACGTAGACCGCGGGCCCGGAGGCTCTCACCTCCGGGCCGCGGTGCCGTGCAGCGGTCGTACGTTCAGCGAGCAGGCATGGCCGGGTCGAACGGCATGCCGAGCACCTGCTCGGCGACCGCGTTGCGCTGGATCTCGGCCGTACCTGCGCCGATCGTCGAGGCTCGGGTTCGCAGGTACCCGTACGTCCAACGGCGACCTTGGACTCCGTCAGGCCCGTCGAGCATGCCGTCAGG
>JBEVHL010000478.1:0-5939 GCA_040511255.1 Mycobacterium sp.
ACCGTCACTGCGCGAGAGTGAAGCCTTCCCACGCGGTTCGGCGATCGGGATCAGGATCGAATTCGACGCGCGACCGACGATCGAACACCATCACTGCGCGGTCGGCGGCGTCGTAGGTGGGCCAGTCGTCGCCCGGCACCCCGCTGCGGCTGAAGGACCGCCACCGGCGTTGGAGGTCCCTACTGACCCGCAGCGCGGAGCGGCGGTCGCCCACGGCGGTCAGCACCGAACCGAACTTGCTGCGGTACACATCGAAAACGGCCAGCAGTTCGGTCGCGTGGGTGGCGCCCAACCCGGACCAGTGCAGGGTCCGCGGCGCATAGTCGTACCGATACACATACGTCGGAGCGTGTCTGCTGTGCGCCTCGCCGATCTGCCAGGCCGCCGAACTGAAGGCGAAGTCTCCGCCGAGCCGAACGCAGGCCGCCGCCGCCGGATAGCCGGGGTAGGCCCCGGTGATCCGTTCGCGGGTGTCTTCGCCGGCGTTGGCGAGCAACGCCTCGATCATGGGTTCGGTGGTCGGCAGCAGCTTGAGGAACCGCGTGAACAGCTTGGCCTCTTCGGCATTGTTGCCGACGATCAGAGGCACGCGATGCGCCTCGCCGCGCGCCATGGCCTCGACCGGCTCCAGCGGCAGGTAGTCATCACCGAACGACGGGCCTGCGGGGAACGCGCCCAGCATTTCGCGGTTGCCGTTGGAGATCAGCTGATCGAGCGCGTTGACCAGATCACCGGGTGCCGCCTGCATCACCGCGTGGGCGGCGTCCTGCTTGCGGGCGCCGATGATGCCGGCAAACCGCTCGGCGAACTGCGCCGCCACTTCTTGCGAACGGACCATGCCCGCCGCGGGACTCTCCGAAATAACCTGGTGGAAAAGGCCTTTCGCTGCCGGCACGGCGAGCAGCGTGGCCACCGCCTGCGCACCTGCACTCTCACCGAAGATCGTCACATTCTCCGGATCACCGCCGAACACGCCGATGTTGTCGTGTACCCACTGCAGGGCCATCACCAGGTCACGCAGAAACAGGTTGCTGTCGATGGTCACCTCGGGCGTGGACAGCGACGAGAGATCCAGACAACCCAGCGCACCCAGGCGGTAGTTGACCGACACGTACACACAGCCCCGACGGGCCAGCGGGGCACCGTCATAGATCATGGTCGCCGAACTGCCCAGGATGTAGGCACCGCCATGCACGAAGACCATCACCGGCAACGGGCCCTGCTGCGCCTCGACGTCGGCGGGTGCGACGACGTTGAGGGTCAGGCAGTCCTCCCCCATCGGCTGATACTTCCCGAGCCCGGTGATGGTGTATTTGCGGTCCTGCGGCGCGCAGTTGGCGAATCCGTGGCAGTACCGGACACCGCGCCACGGCTCGGCGGGTCGCGGGGCGCGATAGCGCAGTGGTCCCACCGGCGGCCGCGCGTAGGGGATGGAGCGCCAACGGTTTACGCCGTCGCGGGTGAATCCCTCGACGATTCCGGTAGCCACAGTCGCTCGCACGGTGTGTTGGTGCATACCCCGACCGTAGCGAACGCCGCCCAACCTGGCGGGGCAGCGGGAGATATCCACGCCGCACCACTACCGTGGCTGCTATGCGAACACTCCTACCGATCGCGGCGTTGCTGCTGGTGGCGGGTTGTTCCGGCGCCGGTGTCGACACCGCCGAGCGGTCCGCCACCCCGTCGTCCACTGCAGAAGCCAGCACCTCGACCCCGGCAAAAACAACGATTACCTCCTCGGTTGCTGCGCCGCCGCCGGCGGACGGCGCACCCGTCGCTGCCGTCATCGGTTGGATCGAAGCGGGGAAAGCCGCAGATCCCGGCGCCTTTCACTCCGCCAGTCGGGACAGCGACACCACACAGTTGGACAGCGGTGTTGCCTTCACCACACCGTCGGGCAAGACCACCTGCATGACCGGGATGACACAGTTGGACCAGGGCCAACTGGCCTGCCTGGCGGAACTCGTCGACGGACCCGCCAAGCCTGCCGATACCGGTCCCGACGGGCAGTGGATTCCCGGCTGGATCGATTTCCCCGGAGACACCTTGACTGTGGGCGGTATCCACGGCGATCCGGGACAGTTCAGCCTCGGCCGGGGCCCGGATCTGCCCTACGGGCAACGCCTGAAGTTCGGCGATTACCAGTGCCGCGTCGACCAGATCGGCCTGTTCTGCGCGAACTACGCCCACCAGAGCGCAGCGCGGATCAACGATGCCGGCGTGACGCCCTTCGGCTGCCTGCGGGAAATCGACCCGCCCGCCGAAGAACTCGTCGGGCAGAAGTTCGCCTGCTGAGGCCTACGCGGCCAACACACCCTTGCGGCGCAGGATCGGCATGACCCCTTCGGCGAACCAGTACGCCTCTTCGAGATGCGGATAGCCGGACAGGATGAACTCGTCGAACCCCAGTGAGTGGTACTCGTAGATCAGATCCGCGACTTCCTGGTGACTGCCCACCAACGCGGTGCCCGCTCCCCCGCGCACCAGACCGACGCCGGCCCACAGATTGGGGTACACCTCGAGCTTGTCGGTCCGCCCGCCGTGCAACGCCGTCATCCGGCGCTGCCCCTCGGACTCCGAACGGCTGTGCAGCTCAGTGGCTTTCGCCACCTGCTCGGGTGACAACGTCTTCAGCAGCTCGTCGGCAACGGCCCAAGCCGCCTCGGAGGTGTCGCGGCTGATGGTGTGCAGCCGGATGCCGAACCGGATGTTGCGGCCGCGTGCGTTGGCGAGCTCACGGACCCGGGCGATCTTGGCCGCGGCTGCCTGCGGCGGCTCACCCCAGGTCAGGTACACATCGACGTACTCGGCGGCGATCGGCATCGCGGCCGGCGAAGAACCGCCGAAGTAGATCCGCGGCAACGGGTTCGGCGGTTCGGAGACCCGGGCATCGGTCACGTGGTAATGCTCGCCTTCGAAATTGACCGACTCCTGCGTCCAGATCGAATTCACGATGTGCAGGAACTCACCGGTGCGCGCATACCGCTGATCATGGCTGAGCCAATCGCCGAACCGGCGTTGCTCTACATCGTCGCCACCGGTGACGATGTTGAGCAGCACCCGGCCTTGCGAGAATCGCTGCAGCGTCGCCGCCTGCTGGGCAGCCAGGGTCGGCGGCACCAGACCGGGCCGAAACGCGACGAGGAACTTCAGTCGTTCCGTCTCCGCCAACAGCGCCGCCGATGTCAGCCACGCATCCTCACACCACGTCCCAGTGGGCGTCAGCACGCCCTCGAAGCCCAATCGATCAGCGGCACGGGCGATTTCGGCGAGATAGCGACGGCTGGGCGGACGGAAGCCGTCCGGGACGACATGCTGAGACGACGCGTGCGACGATCCGACGATGGACCGGCTGTCACCGCTGGTGGGCAGGAACCAGAAGACCTTGGCCTGCGAAGCGGGCAGTGGGGCTTCAGTGGTCATGGCGCTCCTAGTTGGCGTTGATCAGCAGCGGCGCCAGCGCGTCGTTGTAGCGGCGGTCCACCCAGTCGGCGAATTTCGGCGAGCCCTGAATCTGGCCCGACTCGGCGAACAGGTCGGTCAGCTTCTGTTCGGAGTCCACCACCTCGTCATTCAACGCGGTAGGCAACCGCAGGCTGCGGCTCTGCGAGACCGCGGCCACCTTCGGGTCCAGACCGACTGCCTCGGCGTAACTTTGGGCCCACTGGTCCGGATTGTCCTTGGCCCAGCGCGCGGCCTTCTCGAACCGCACCAACAGGTCTTCGAGCGCGGTGTTGCGCTTCGGATCGGCGAGTGCCTGATCAGACGCGATGCCGAACCAGTAACCGTTCGTCACATCCTTGGCCTGACCGATGCTGCGCACCGCGATCTGCTGCTCGGCCTGGGCGGTGTACGGATCCCAGATGGCCCAGGCATCGGCCTGACGCTGACTGAAGGCCGACAGCGCGTCTGCGGGCTGCAGGAACACGAGTTTCACGTCCTCGGGCTTCAGACCGGCCTTCTCCAGCTGACCGAGGATGTGCCCGTGCCCCGAGCTGCCCTTGCCCACCGCGATGGACTTGCCACGCAGGTCGGCGATCGTCTTGATCGGCGAATCGGCGTGCACCAAGATCTGGTCGCCGACTCCGCCGCCGTTGTAGGCGGAAACCACCTTCACCTTGGCATTGGCCGCCGCCCCGAAGATCGGCGGCGTGTTCCCGGTGATGGCGAAGTCGATCTTGCCCGCGGTGGCCGCTTCCACCTGCGGCGGGCCGGAGGTGAAGGTGGAGAACTGCACCTGGTACGGCAGGTTGTCGAGCTGATGGGCGGCGCGCAGCAGCGACTCGGTGCCACCCTTCTGATCGCCGACCTCCAGGGTCAGCCCGGCCAGATCAGTCAGTGGGACTGTCTCCGGCGCCTGCGACGCGGCCGGCCCGCTCTCCCGGGATACGCACGACGCCAGCAGCACCGGCAACATCACGAGCGCGGCAAGGCGAGCGAGCGCCGACCGCCGGATCTTAGGCATGAAAGTTCCCTTCTAGGTACTGAAGTACTGCGGTTAGAACCGGACGCCGAGCCGGTCGAGCAGCTCGAGTCGGCAACGCTCGTTACCGGCGGACTGTTCGCCGGCCGGCCGACGCGGGTCGGCGACGTCCAACTGGTGCACCACCTGGCCGTCCTCGAGGACGAGCACGCGATCGGCCAGGCCGACCGCCTCGTCGACATCGTGGGTGACCAGCAGCACGCCGAATTCGTGTGCGCGCCAGAGGTCGAGCAGCAGGGCGCGCATCGACAGCCGGGTCAGTGCGTCCAGGGCGCCGAACGGCTCGTCGAGCAGCAGCAGTTCCGGTTCGGCCACCAGCGCGCGGGCCAACGACACCCGTTGCGCCTGACCGCCGGAGAGCGTCAGCGGCCAGGCTTCGGCGCGGTCGGTCAGGCCGACGTCGGCCAGGGCGCGTGCGCTTCGGGCAGCCACCTCGGCACGTGGCAGGCGAATCCGGGTCAGGCCGTAGCCCACGTTGGTTGCCACGTCGCGCCAGGGAAACAGCCGCGGTTCCTGAAAGGCCAGGGCAGGCGCGCCCGAAACAATCCGTTCACCGGTGTGATCCTTCGACAACCCGGCCAGCACCCGCAGGACGGTGGACTTGCCGGAACCGCTGCGCCCGATCAGGGCGACGATTTCGCCGGCACCGACCCGCACCGAGACGTCGCGCAACACGTGGTGGCCGCCGTACCACTTGTCGACATGGCGCAGTTCGCCCGCCACCTGTGTCTTGCGCTCGGAGGTGACTGTCATGACCGGTACCTCAGGGCCCGTCGCTCGAAAGCCCGCACGATGGCGTCCGTGGCGATACCCAGCAGCGCGTAGACCACCAGCCCGAAGATGATGATGTCGATGCGCAGAAAGTCCCGCGCGTTGTTGATCAGATAGCCGATGCCGCTGCCCGCGTTGATCTGCTCGGCGACGATCAAGGTGAGCCAGGCGATGGCCAGCGACTGTCGCAGGCCGACGAGTACCTGCGGTGCCGCACTCGGAATGATGATCGTGCGCAGCCGCTGCCAGAACGAAAAGCCAAGCACCTGAGCTGTTTCGAAGAGTTTCGGATCGACCTGGCGGATCGCCGAGAACGTATTCAGATAGAGCGGGAAACTGACACCGAGTGCAACCAGCAGTACCTTTGGTAGCTCACCGATACCGAACCAGATGATGAACAGCGGAATGAGGCCGAGATGTGGAAGCGCTCGCACCATCTGCATCGGCGGGTCCACGGCGGCCTCGAACCATCGCGACAGACCCACCGCGGTTCCGAGTGCGACGCCCAGGATCCCGCCAAGCAACAGTCCCTCGACGACCCGAATGCCCGATACTCCCAAGGCATCGGCCAGCTGCCCGTTCCGGATGAGTTCTACACCTGCCTCGGCGATCAGAGACGGTGCGGGCAGCACATCCTGCGGGATGAGGCCGAGTGCGCTGCCCAACTGCCAGAGCGCAAGCAGCA
>JBEVHL010000479.1:0-13584 GCA_040511255.1 Mycobacterium sp.
GTGTCAGGAGGCCAACACATGGAGATCGACACCAGCCCGCCAGATGAGATCGACGCACCCGATTCGATCGGCGACGCCCAGATCAGCGAGATCGTCGATCAGGAGTTGGCCATCGCCGTGGCCGACCCAGACTCGGTGTACGTCGTGTATCTGCAATATCAGGGTGACAGCTACACCTCGGTACACACCACGCAGGACGGCGCCGACGCCCGCGTGCAGGAAACCGCGGCGCAGTGGGGCATCACCGATATCCTCGATGCCGACCAGCTGATCCACCAGATCACCAAACTGCCGGTCGAAACCCCTTAGCCGACAGCACTATTCGCGTACCGCCGGCTTGCCGGCGTTCGCGGCGGAAGCCGACTCGGCCAGCTCGGTCAGCAACGCAGGCACATCCATTCGCGGCACCACGGCTTCGATGAAGACCATATGATCCCGGTGTGCTGCCGCCGCGACCAGGGCATCATCGAGTTCGCCGTAGGTCGTCACCCGAAACGCCCGGTGATCGCTGATGCCCAACGCGGTCGGTACCTCAAGCCAACTCCACGCGACGATGTCGTTGTAATAAGCGGTCTCGCCGTGGATGGCCCGTTCGACCGTGTACCCGTCGTTGTTGATCACCACGACGACGGGCGTCAAGCCCTCCCTGGCGAACGTGCCCAGTTCCTGGATGGTCAGCTGCGCTGCGCCGTCACCGATCAGCAGCACAGGGCGCCGGTCACGATGCGCCAAGCCCGCGCCGAGCGCCGCAGGCAAGGTGTACCCGATGGACCCCCACAGTGGCTGGCCGATGAAGGTCACCCCCTGCGGCAATCGATGGCCGGCCATGCCGTAGAACGCGGTGCCCTGGTCAGCCAGCACCACGTTGCCGGGGGTGAGGGCATCAGAAAGCCTGTCCCACAGCACTTCCTGAGTCAGCGGTTCCTCCCGGCCGGGGATATCGACGGGCACCGACTGTGGCTGCGGCGGCGGCGGCGCGGACTGCACACCCCGCTCACGCAGGATCGTGGTGAGCGCGTTGAGCGCGGCGTCGATGTCCACCGGCGCGAACACCTGACCGGCGACGACACTCTGGTTGGCGCCGATGTCGATGGTGCGGGCCGGGTTGATGTTCTGGCTGAAAAAGCCGCTGACCATATCGGTGAACTGCACCCCAGCGGTCACCAGCACGGGGGCGTTCTCGATGGCCTCGCGCACGGCGTCGGCGCTAGCTGCGCCGGCGTAGATGCCCAGGAAGTTCGGCGAGCTTTCGTCGACCAGGCTTTTACCCCACATCAGCGTGGCGTAGGGCACGGTGTCGGCCGCCAGTAGCGCTTCCAGTTCGTCGACCGCCTGTAACCGGTGCACTAGCAGGTCGGCGAGCACCGTCAACTGATGGTCGCCGATCAGTGCCGCCGCGGCATCGACAAACTGCGCCAGTGCACGCGGGCTGGTGCCGCCGGTGTAACGCGGTAGCGGCGCTTCCGGGGGTTCGGTCGGGAAACGGGCCACATCGGTGGCGATCAGCAGATAGCCGGGGCGCTTCTGCTCACGGACCTCGGCGAGCACCCGGTCGATCTCGCGGGTGGCAGTGGCCGGCGACAGTTTCGCCTGAGCGCAGGTGATCTCCCGCGCCATGCGGAAGAAGTGTTCGAAATCCCCGTCGCCAAGCGAGTGATGCACGACCCGCCGGGAGACCTGGGCGTCCGTCGACGGCGCGCCGACGATGTGCACGACGGGGACATGCTCGGCGTATCCGCCGGCGATGGCATTGGCCGCGGACAGCTCTCCCACCCCGAATGTGGTTACCAGCGCCGACATTCCGCGCAGGCGCCCGTATCCATCGGCGGTGTAGCCGGCGTTCAGCTCGTTGGCGCAGCCGACCCAGCGGACCTGCTCGTGCGCCACGATGTGATCGAGGAACTCCAGGTTGTAATCACCTGGCACCCCGAACACCTCCGTCACGCCAAGTTCAGCGAGGCGGTCGAGCAGGTAATCGCCGACGGTGTACGGCGATTCTGTCGGGTCACTTCCAGCATCGATGGCAGTCATGTGTCCATCCTGCCCGGCGTGGCGGCGGACGCTGCCCGCGGCGCCATATTCGGTGAGGTGTTGCCGTGGCTGATCGGTTTAGTCGGGCCAGACGCCAAGCTGCAGGCCTGGGTCGACAAAATCCGGCGGATCGGTGTTGCGCCAGCGCAGCGGCAGCAGGCGATAGGTCCAGGCCATTGGGGTGCGGGCCGCGCCCGCGTGGTCGACAGCCAGGTCGACGAAATCACCCCGCCGCGACGCATACAGGTTCTGGTAGCGCCGCGATCCATTGTCGAGTTCGGTGAGCAGGTTGGTGCTGAACAGCAGGCACTTGCCGAGGGGCTGGTCGAGCACAGCGCACGACTGACCGTCGCAGTCACGGTGGCGGTCCAGAGCTGCGGTCGGGGTGCCGGCGATCTGCCCGAAGTCGCTGACCAGGTAGCCGGAAGCGCCCAGGTCATGCCACACCGCGACCGGTGTCATGGCGGTACTGGGCAACACGGGCACTCTCTCGATTCTCCACACTGCAGATTGGACTTTTCTGTGGGGTTGCCGCTTGGCGCCGAGAAGAAACCTCGATTGCGCGGGGAGCACTCCTCGGTTGCCGGATCGTCACTACCCCATCACCGGCCGACTGGTTAGCGTGGAGGGACCCAGGCGGAGAGTGGCGCAGGAACCGCCACGGCGTTGAAAAGACCGCCCGCACTGGGGATCTGATCGTGAACGATGCACCGACTAGGAGTGATCTGTCATGTCTTTTGTCTCGTCTGAGTACGGCCCGGAGCGCTACTTCGGACGCGAGGGCCGGGTGGATTTCAAGTTCCGGCCGGCGACTGATCCGCCGGACTCGGTGAATCCGATGACGTCGTTGACACATCTGGTGAAGGGGAGCGAGACGGGCGGAGCCTACGGGCTGTTTCGTTGCGACTTCGGCTCCGGCCCCGGCGGCACCGGGAACCACTTTCACCGAACTTTTCAGGAAGACATCCTGGTGATGTCAGGTTCGATGGCCCTGTACGACGGTGAGCGTTGGCGTGACGCCGGGCCCGGCGATTTTCTGCATATTCCGCCAGGGGGTCTACACGCTTTCCAGAATAATTCCGGCGAGCCCGCTTCGATGCTGATGATCTTCTCCCCGGGCGGGCCGCGGGAGCGGTATTTCGCCGAACTTAGCCAGATCGCCGAACTCGATGAACAGCAGCGCAGGGAGTTCCTGCTCAGTCACGACAACTGGTTTGTCGACGAAGGGCCGAACATGTAGGGGCGTTGGCTTCAGTCGCTCGACAACACGGCCTCCCGAACCCGATCCCGCAGCCAGCGGTGTTCGGGGTCGGTGTGGCTGCGGTGGTGCCAGCACTGCTCGATGACCAGTTCCGGGAGCGTCATCGGCATGGGCCAGCTGCGCAATTCACTGCCCAGCAGCGAGCGGGTCAGTCGCTCGGGAGCCAGGCAGATCAGGTCGGCGCCGAGGGCCAGACTGAACGCGGCGGCGAAACCCGGCGCCGATGCCACCACAGTGCGTTCGAATCCTTCGGCCCCGAGCCGTCGATCCAGCGCGTCGTGCCAGGCAGATTGTGGTTCGCGGTTGACGTGGCCGTGTTGGGCAAGGGCGGCAATCGAGGGATCGGCATCCCCACAGGACCGGGCGAAGGCACCATCACGACGTCCGACGACAACTGCGGTGTCGGTCAGCAGGCTTTCGCGATGCACCGTCTCGGTCTTGGCCGAGATCGGACTGCCCAGCACGAGATCGATCTGCCCGTCGCGCAGCGCTTCGACGGCGTCGTCTCGATCGGCCACCAGGCGCAGCTGCACTCCTGGGGCGCGACGCTGCACGGCGGCCACCAGGGCAGCGCCGAAGCCGCTGGCATTGTCTGGTCCGGTCCGGATGGTGAAGACACGCCGCAGAGACTGTTCCAACGCAGGATCGGGCAGGGTCTGGGACGGAGCCAGGACTTCATACGCGGCGGCGACGGCGTCATGGGCGCGCTGCCGTAGGCGGTCGGCGGTGGGCGTCGGAACCAGATTGCGCCCTGCGCGCACCAGAAGTTCGTCACCGGTGATGGACCGGAGTCTGCCGAGGCCCCGGCTGACCGCCGGAGGAGTCAGATGTAGACGGCGGGCGGCTCCGGAGACGCTGCCCTCTTGCAGCAGCGCGTCGAGCATCACCAGCAGGTTGAGGTCCACGGATTGCATACCAAACAACTGTACGGAGGCGGACATTTACTGTCAGTCATATGCTCGGCTTGACCGACCGGCGGCTGAGGCGTCGGTAGCGTGGCTGTGGTGACGACCAAGACGACCTCGCTGACCGCCGAAGATCTCGACTTCCTCGCACGCCCCCTGTACGGATTTCTGTCCGTGGCCGCCGGACCGACGCCGGCCCAGCCTCGACCGGTGTGGTTCGAAGCCACGGACCAGGGCGCAATCCAATTGTTCACCGGCCCGGACACTTTGAAGATCCGTCGGCTACGCCGAGACCCACGGGCGTCGATTGTCGTCGCCGCCCCGGTGGGTGAACGCGAGCGCTGGGTCTCTGTCGCAGGCCCCACGACCGTGGAACGCGACGGCGCGCACGACCTGGCCGCTCGCCTGGCCGCCCGCTACTGGGACCTCGACGACCCGGCGCGGGCCGCGGACCTGGCCGACATCGTGGCCGAAGATCAGGTCCGCCTCGTCATCCACCCGGAGGCCGTGAGTCGCTACGCGATGTGAGACATGTCCGATTCGTTCACGACCGGCAGGCGCCCGCTGCCGTAGACACTGAAACATGAGTGTTGAAGAGCTACAGGTGCTTCCGAATGTGGGGCCCGCCGTGGCCGGCATGTTGATGCGGGCGGGCATCGAACACCCCGACGACTTGGTCGGGTGGACCGCTGAGCGGCTATACCACCGGGTCTGCGAGGTGGACGGGCGCCGCCATGATCCGTGCCTGCTCGACACCTTCGTTGCGGTGCTCGACTACACGAATGGTGCACCCCCACGGCCGTGGTGGTACTACAACCGGCTCAGGCGGCCGGGTTCTCGGCCAGACTCCGCGCCTCGCTGCGAGCCTGGTCCTCGGCGTCTCGCAGCGACTGCTCGTACGTCGGAATCATCGCCGCGTATGCCGGAATGGCCGGGGCCAGGGTGCCCTCTGGCGTGATGAAGCGCAAATCCAAACCGAGGGTGTCAGCCAGGATGAGCCGCAGCCAGGGGATGAGGAAGTCCCGGTCCTGACTGGGCCCGCCTGCGCCATAGCCGAAGCCGCCGCGCGCCGATACCACGATTGCCGGGCGTCCCGCAGTCGGCGACGGCGTGCCAGGAAGCGGTAGCGTCCTGCCGAGCACGATGATCTGGTCGATCCAGGCTTTGAACGCGGCGGGCACCGAATAGTTGTACATCGGTACCGCGAACAGATATGCGTCTGCGGTCATGAACTCGTCGATCAGCTGATCCTGAAGGGCCGTAGCGTTTTTCAGCTCTGCCGAGAGTTCCGCGGGATCCATGTTGCGGGCCGTCACGTGGTCGGCGGTGATGGGTGGTACCGGCTCCAGCCCGACATCGCGGTACAGCACGTCGCCGGGCCATTCCTGGCGAATCAGGTTGGCGACCGACCGGGAGACCGATTCTGTGCCGGCCGCCGATGAGTCGATGTGCAGCAGGGTCGCCATGATGCCTCCAAAGGGGTTGATTCCTACTAATAGTGCGTAGCCACATGCTAGGTCTGTTATGTTGGCGTTACAAAAGGCACCTTGACGTCCGTAACGCCCATGGAGGGAACCAATGGAGCCCATCACGATGACGCCGTGCGATCAGGTCGGCGACGACGGCCCGTTCGTCCGCGAGATCCTCAGCCGGATCGGGGACAAGTGGACCGTCCTAATCATCGGCACCCTGGCCGCCGGACCACTTCGCTACAGCGGTCTGTTGGCCCAGGTCCCGGGTATCTCCCAGCGGATGCTGACGGTGACCGTCAAGCAACTGCAGCGGGACGGCCTGGTGACCCGCACCGCCTACCCGGAGGTACCTCCGCGCGTCGAGTACCAACTGACCCCCCTCGGCGAGTCGTTGCTGTCCATCGTGCTCGGGCTCGCGCACTGGGCGTCGGAGCATCGCGACGAGATTCGGGACAACCGGGAGCGGTTTCCGAACGCCGTGGTGTGACGGCGGAAGGCTGCCCCGCTTTTCGGCGTTCACCCTGAGATGACATTCGATGCCGGGTTGGGTCTGTCGGCCGACGAAGTGCTGACCACCACGCGCGCCGTGCGAAAGCGGCTGGATTACTCCCGGCCCGTGGAGCGGGCCGTACTGCAAGACTGCGTGCGCGTCGCCAGTCAGGCGCCCAGTGGCCGCAACCGCCAACGGTGGGACTTCGTCTTCGTCGGTGACACCGTCACCAAGGCCGCCGTCGCCCGGTGGTGGCTGGCCGGCCTGCGGAAAGGGCAGCCCGGCGGACACACCACCCGGGACGCGTCTGCTGCCGGGTGGCAGCGGATCGCGGCCAGCCTGGATGATCTGGCCGCGCGGCTGCACGAGGCGCCGTGGTTGGTCATCCCGACAGTGCGGGTGGACTCCCGCGCAGAGCTCCATGACGTGCGTGGCCAGGCGGGCGCATGGGGGTCGGTCTTTCCGGCGTTCTGGAGTTTCATGCTCGCCGCCCGTGAGCGTGGCCTGGGAACTGCTTGGACCACAGCGCATCTCAGCTATGAGCGCGAGGTGGCCGAGGTGCTCGGCCTTCCGTTCGACACCGTCGTGCAGGGTGCGCTGTCACCGGTCGCTTACACGCTGGGTACCGAATTCCGGCCGGCCCGTCGAGCCCCGGCTGACGAATTCATCCATTGGGATCGCTGGTAGCGAGCTCAATCCGGACTAGCAGTCGATGATCCGGGTGTCGGCAATCGTCTCGGCGAAGCCGTTGCCGAATAGTGCTGCGGGCGTTTGGAAGCCAGGCCGGTGCTCGCCGGCCAGCACCCGCCGCGCCGCCTCCGTGGCGGCCAGTGCGGTGAACGTGTAACCGTTCACCGTATCGAGCGCGGCGCGTGCGACGCTGCCGTCGGCGCCCGTCGCCTCGACGGCTACCTGGTACCGGTTGGCCTGTCGTTCCGCCACGGTGGGTCCGTCGGGCAGCGCTGCGAGATCGCCCTGCGGGAACGCGTCCGCCGCAACGTGCACATAGGTTTCGATATCGGGAATCTTGGTGGCCTGCCAGATGGTCACCAGGTCGGGAAGCGTGACCGGCGAACATGTTACGGGTCCAGCGCCGAAGTCGAAGTCACAGACCTCCGCCGCGTCGCGGCGGGTGAGGGTGCCGCCGATCCGCATCAGGGTTTCGGTGGTCAGATTCTCTGCGGCACTGATGGCCGATCCGCGTGACATCGAACCGGTGACGTTCAGGGCAATGCGAATGCGCTGGGCATTCATCACCCGCCCGGCGGCATGACCGGCCAAGCAGCCGAGCATCGCCACGCTGCCCCCGCCGCCAGGCAGCAGCATGACGCCCGCGGCGCGCGCCGCGTCGTCGAGTTCTTCGGCCACTTGATAACTGTCCAGTTCGGCGGCGATGTCCAGGTAGTGCACACCTGTTTGGATGGCTGCCGTCATGAAGATCTTGGCCGTCTTCATGAACGGGCCTGCGCAGTTGACCAGGACGTCCACCTCCGAGATGGCATCCTGCACCGCGGCCAGGTCGTCGAGGCCGAAAGCCCGGTAACTGACGCCCAATTCGGCAGCGAGCGTGGCCAATCGGCCGGCATCGCGGCCACCGAGAACGGGGTTCAGGCCGGCTGCCGCAGCGAGCTGCGCGACCTCGCGACCGGTGTAGCCGGTGGCGCCGTAGATCATCAACGTCTGCACATCGGTTCCGGTGTCGCCTGTCATCAGATGACGAACCCGCCGGCGACCTCGATGGACTGCGCGTTGACCCAACGGCTGTCATCGGAGAGCAACCCGACGACGGCGCTCGCGACGTCCTCGGGCTCGCCGACGCGGCCGAGCGCCGTCTGGGCCGACAGCAGGGCCTCGAATTCGTCATTGAGCCCGCCGCCGAGCTCGGTGCGGATCGGGCCGGGGGAGACAGCGTTGACCCGGATCTTCCGGTCGCCGAATTCCTTTGCCATGTACCGGGTCAGCACTTCGAGTCCGCCCTTGAAACTGGCGTACGGTGCCACACCGGCGGTGGTCACCCGGGTGGTCGCGCTGGTCAGGTTGATGATCTGTCCGCCGTCGGCGATCAGCGGCAGCAGTGCCTGGGTGAGGAAGAACGGACCCTTGAGGTGGACGTTGAACAGGCCGTCGAACTCGGCCTCGGTGACTGCCTCAATCGGCTTGAAGAAGCCGTAACCGGCGTTGTTCACCAGCGAGTCGAAGTCGGAACGATCCCAACCGGTTTGCAGCGCAGAGCGAACAGCGTCGGCGAAGGCCGGAAACGACGAGGTGTCGGCGACGTCGAGCTTCAACGCGACCGCCTGACCACCGATGCCGACGATCTTGTTGACGACGCTGTCCGCGGAGTCGGGATTGCTGTTGTAGGTCAGGATGACGCCCATGCCGCGCTCCGCGCAGGCCAGTGCGGTGGCGGCGCCGATGCCGCGGCTGCCGCCGGTGATGATGACGATGCTCATGTGTGTGCCTTTCGAGGTGGTGGTCACGTGTCGAGACTGTCGGCTCTAGGCCGAAGGGATTGGTGCCAGTGCAGTGGTCAGGGCGACCAGGCGGTCGAGGTCGGCCAGCGGATCCGCTGCCTCGGTATCGACGGGGAAGACGACCCGTTCCACGTCCAGCTCCGCGTAACCGGCCACGAATCCCGCCTCGGCCGGTCCCACGTGCAACACCGTCACCGGCACCTCACGGCCCGCGAGCTCGCGCAACCGCGCGATCTTCGCGCCCAGCCCGTCAGGTGACTCTGGGTTGGGGAACCAGCCGTCGCCGGCCTGCACGACCCTGGGGAACACCTTCTCCCCGCCGCCGATGTAGACCGGGGGATGTGGGCGTTGCACAGGCTTGGGCCAGGAGTAGATCGGATCGAAGTCCACGAATTCGCCGTGGAACTCCGCCTTGTCGTGGTGCCAGATCTCCTTCATCGCCAGGATGTGCTCGGTCGCCACCGCTCCGCGCCTGGCGGGATTTCCGCCGTGGGTGGCCATCTCCTCGGCGTTCCAGCCGGTTCCGATCCCGAAGATGAACCTGCCGTTCGACACCAGGTCCAGGGAGGCGATCATCTTGGCCGTGGTGATCGGGTCACGTTGTGCGACAAGGGATATTCCGGTGCCGAGAAGCAGGCGGGTGGTGACACCGGCCATCACGCTGAGCGCCACGAACGGATCGATGGTGTCGTACAGCGAGGCGGGTCGGTCGCCGAACGGATACGGTGATTCCTCTTTGACGGGAATGTGGGTGTGTTCGGCGAGAAAGATCGCGTCGAAGCCGCGCTCCTCGACTGCGCGACCATAGTCGGCCGGGGTGATGGTGGATTTACTGGTGAACGTGCAGTTGATGCCGAACTTCATAGGTTCGAGTCAACTCAAGAAACCCCGCCCGTAGAAGGGCGGGACTTCCTAGGTGCGCTGCACCCACTGTCGGACGGGGGCGGCATTCAACGACCCCAGCAGGGTCAAGGCGTCCGCGCTGGCTGATCCGGGCGCCGCAGTGGCCACCGTCAGCTGCTGGCCGGGGGCGCTGCGCACGTCGAACACCTGGTGGGTGATCTGCAGCAGCCCGACGTCGGGATGGCGGATGGTGGTCCGCGTGGCGGTCAGCCCCTCCACGGTCTGGTCATCCCACAGCTCGCGGAAGGCCGCGCTCCCGCTGTACAGCCGCGCCACCAGTCCGGCGATTTCTGGATGTGGTGGCACGAAACCCTCGGCCAGGCGCAGCGCGCTGACCGTCGCCTTCGACACTTCTTCCCAATTGACATAGAACTCTCGCGCCACCGGGTCGAGGAAGATCGCGGCCATCACGCTTTCTTCCTGCTGCAGCAGCGGGGCCATGAACGCCGTGGCGGCGGAATTCGCCACGAGGACCCGAAGCGCCGGGTTGGTGACGTAGGCGATTGCCTGCGGAAACGCGTCCATCGTCTGGAGCAGTTCCGGGCTGACCGTCTCGCCGGTGCGTGCGGTGCTCGGGGAGAGCTTCGCCAGTCGAAAGGCGTGGGCCCGGGCATCCGGGGTGAGCCGCAACGCCTGGCAGATGGCGTCGACGACCTGTGCGGACGGGGTGCGCTCACGGCCCTGCTCCAACCGGGCGTAGTAGTCGGAGCTCACCCCTGACAGGACGGCGACTTCTTCGCGGCGCAGGCCGGCCACGCGCCTGCCCGGCACCGCGGGCAACCCGACCTCCTGCGGCATCACCCGCCCACGCTGAGCGCGCAGAAAGCCACCCAGGTGATTGGCCGTCGGCTGCGCCGCACCGCTAGGCATGTTGGAGCTCCGCCCCGGCGTGGGCCTGCGCTTCGGCCAGGGTGTCGCGCAAGATGTCGGCGATGGTGGTCTGGGCCAGCGAGTCGCACAGCGCGGTGGTGGCCCGCTCGTAGGCGCGCACGAGCACGGGTTGGATGCCGTAGCCCACCAGGCAGGCATGGTCCGGGGGCGAGGCGTGCATGGCGAAGACGCCCCCGCCCACCGCGCGGTAGACGTCACGCAAGGTGATGTCGGAGGCGGCGTAGGACAACGCCCAGCCGTGGGTGCGGCTGGACTCGACGATGCCGGCCTCTCGTAGCTCGCCGAGGCACCGGCGGATGACCACGGGATTGGTGTTGACACTGGTCGCGATGCGCTGTGACGTACCGATTTCGTTGTCGCTACCGCAGCGGTCGAAGGCGATCCACGTCAGGACGTGGACAGCCAGGGTCATCCTGGTATTCGCGCTCATTGCGTTGACTGTAACCGTTTTAGTTGCAGCTGTCCTCCGGGGTGGAGGCAGGTGACCGCCGCCCCCGGGCTGGGCCGAGTGAGATCGGTTGGGCGCCAGAGTGTTCACCCCTGGCCGCCCTTCCTGGGTGCCGTACACCTAGGAAGGCTCGCCCTTCTGCGCGCGCCGAAGCTGCCGTTGACTCAGCTTTATTGCGGCCTTCGCCGGCCCACCTGGGTTCAACCAACGGTCACTCGACGACAAGGAGAACCACGATGACACAACTCGAAGGCAAAGTAGCTCTGGTCACTGGAGGAAGTGCCGGCATCGGACTGGCGACTGCTCGCCGGTTCGCCGCCGAAGGCGCACATGTGTACCTGACGGGACGGCGGAAAGAGGTGGTCGATGCCGCGGTCGCCGGAATCACCGCCGACGTCGGCGGCGACGTGACCGGAATCGTCGGTGACGTGGCCGATCTGGCGGCGCTGGACGCGCTGTACGCCTCCATCACCGAGCGCAGCGGGCGACTCGACATCCTTGTCGCCAACGCCGGCGGTGGGCAGATCGTCGGTCTGGCCGACATCACCGAAGAGCACTACGACGCTGCCTTCGACAGCAACGTCAAGGGCCTGGTGTTCACCGTGCAGAAGGCGCTGCCCCTCCTGCACGACGGCGCATCGGTCATCCTGCTGTCCTCGGTCGCAGGCATCAAGGGTCTGCCCGGTGTCAGCGTGTACGCCGCGACCAAGGCCGCGATCAGGAACTTCGCCCGCTCGTGGGCGATCGAACTGGCGCCCAAAGGAATTCGGGTGAGTGCGTTATGCCCCGGGCCTGTCGCGACACCCGGGATGGCGGAGTTCGTCGGGCACCTCCCCGAGGACGTCGCCGCCGTCGTCGGGGTACCGATGGGCCGGATGGGTGATCCCGACGAGATCGCCACCGCAGCGCTGTTCCTCGCGTCCAGTGGGTCGTCCTTCCTCACCGGCTCGGACCTGGTGGTCGACGGCGGCCAGGCCGCCGCATGACCACCCTCTCTGTACTTCTCCTGGAGGCACCATGAAATTCGGCGTCACGACCTTTCTCACCGACCAGGGCATCGGGCCCGCCGCGCTGGCGACAGCTCTGGAAGAGCGGGGCTTCGAGTCACTGTTCGTCACCGAACACACCCACGTGCCTGCGTCACGGCGGACGGCATTTCCCGGCGGTGGTGAACTACCCGAGAAGTACTACCGGATGCTGGATCCCTTCCTGGCGCTGACTGCCGCCGCGACGGTGACCAGCAGACTCCTGCTGGGCACCGGCGTCGCTCTGGTGGCGCAACGCGATCCCATCATCACCGCCAAGGAGGTCGCCACGCTCGACCTACTCTCCGATGGGCGCTTTCTGTTCGGCATCGGAATCGGGTGGAACCGGGAAGAGATGGAGAGTCACGGCACCGATCCGACGACCAGGGGCAAGCTGACCGACGAACGGGTTGAGGCGATGCAAGCGATCTGGACCCGCGAAATCGCGGAGTATCACGGCGATTTCGTCACGCTGGAACCGATGTACGCCTGGCCCAAGCCGGTGCAGCGGCCGCAACCGCGACTCTACTTCGGCGGCGGTCCTGCGGCCTTCCCGCGTATCGGCCGGTTCGGTGCCGGGTGGCATGCCGTCAGCCCGAGCAGCGACGAACTCACCGGCTGGATCACGCAACTGCGTGCGATCACCGGAACCAATACCCCGGTCACTGCCGCCCACGTCGGCCCGGTCACCGAAGCAGCCCTGCGCGGGTACGCCGACACCGGTGCCGAGCGGGTCATCTTCGACCTGGACACCCTGACCGAGGACGAAACACTGACTCGGTTGGACGAGTACGTGGCGGTGGTGCGCTCCCTCGGCTGGCTGCCGAGCGAGCCGGACCGCGTGGTGTCCAAAGGCCGTCCTCAGGTGCTGCGCGTCGAGATCGCCGCAGGCACGGCCATCCCGAATCCGGCCGACGTCACCGAGCAGGAGGTCCACCCGATGGAACAGATCGACGTGATCTTGTCCGGTCGGATGCGCTACGTCATCGACGGTAAGGAGCTGATCCTGGGACCCGGTGAGGCGCTGGGCATTCCGAGTGGGGTACCCCATTCCGCGGTGACGCTGGAAGACACCACCATGATCGAGGTGTTCACCCCTATCCCGGACTTTCCGACCAATGAAGTCCGCACACCGTGACCAGCTAGCGGGCCTCCTCAGATTCTGCGGTGGGTTCCGGTTCGGGGTCGAGCAGTCTGCGCACAGAGCTACGCGATCCGTAGGGCCGGAGCATCCGGCTGGCCGGGCGGGTGCGGACATTCAGCGGCCACCAGAACCACCGGCCCAGCAGGGTCGAAATGGCCGGCGTCATGAACGATCGCACGATCAGCGTGTCGAACAACAGACCCAGACCGATGGTGGTGCCGATCTGCCCGAGCACCACCAGATCGCTGACGATGAACGAAGACATGGTGGCGGCGAACACCAGACCCGCCGCTGTGACGACCCCGCCGGTGCCAGCCATGGCCCGGATGGTGCCGGTCTTCAGCCCTGCGCCTATTTCCTCTTGGAACCGGGATATCAGCAGCAGGTTGTAGTCGGCGCCGACGGCCAGTAGCAGGATGATCCCAAGGGGCACCACGATCCAGTAGAGCGGTATCCCGAAGATGTACTGCCACACCAGAACTGACAATCCGATGGACGCGCCCAACGAGAGTGCGACGGTACCCACGATGACGATGGCGG
>JBEVHL010000480.1:0-6115 GCA_040511255.1 Mycobacterium sp.
CCCGGGAAGCGTTTGAGCACAACAAGATCAAGAACACCCTGCATGTGGCCCACGACGGGCAGGAGGGCCTGGACTTCCTGTATCAGCGTGGCCCGTACGAGCAGGCACCGCGGCCGGACCTGATTCTGCTCGACCTCAACCTGCCGAAGTACGACGGTCGGCAGCTGCTGGAGAAGATCAAGTCGGACCCCGACCTGGCCCACATTCCGGTTGTCGTGCTGACCACCTCGGCGGCGGAGGAAGACATCCTGCGCAGCTACAAGCTGCACGCCAACGCCTACGTCACCAAGCCGGTCGACCTGGACCAGTTCATGAACGCCGTCCGGCAGATCGACGAGTTCTTCGTCCAGGTGGTTCGCCTGCCGCAGTTCTAACTATTCGGGTCGCGGGTGGTCCGCCGGCTCGACCGTGGTCAACTCGGTCAGGCCGCTGATCTTGAGCACCCGCATCAGCAGCGGATGCACGATGAGCCGGATCCGCTCCGCGTAGGTGAACAGTGCGTTGATGGCGCCGCTGTCGAGGTACTGCACGGCGCCGAGATCGACCGTGACCGGGGCACCGCTGCTACTGACGGTGCTCAGTGCCTCGGTGAACGTTTCGATATTGCTGAGGTCGATCTCGCCACTGGCGGTCAGCACCACAGATCCGTCGTCGCGGCGGGCGGTTTTCAGGGTGAGCGGCGTGGACATCAGGTGATCCTCACTGACAGGCGAACAGTTGTGCCGGCGGAATTCAGGTCGACTTTGACGTCGTGCATGAGGCCGCGCATCATGGCGAACCCGCGGCCGCGATGGGCCTCGGTGATCAGTTGCGGGGTTTTCCAGGTGCCGGTGTCGGTGACCGTCAGCTGAACCTGATCCGCATCGACGATGGCGCGCAGGCTGATGCTGCCATCGGGTTTGTGGCGGTGGCCGTGCTCGATGGAGTTGGTGACGGCCTCACCGGCGGCGAGTAGGACATCCTGGGCCTGGTCGGGATCCACCCCCGCCCGGCTCAGCCAGTCGCGCAGCGCGGTTCGCGTCGGAGCCAGCTGCCCGACGTCGGCCGGGAAGTTGATCTCCAGCGGAGCCGGCTGGCGGTAGAGCAGCAGCGCGACATCGTCCTGGTAGCCACCGCTGGGCGCGAGATCGGCCATGATCTGGCTGGCCAGGTCCTCCAGCGCCGCGGTGCGGCCGTCAGAGATCAGCTCCGCGACGCGGGTGATCCCGATGTCCAGGGACTGGCGGCGGCGCTCCACCAGACCGTCGGTGTACAGCAAAAGCGTTGCCCGCGCCGGGACGATCACCGTGGCTTCGGGACGAGTTCGGTTGGGCCGCAACCCCAGTGGTAGACCGCGGCCGTCCTCCAAGGTCTGGGTGGTGCGGTCGGCGTGCACCAGGACCGGTGGTGGATGACCGGCGCACGAGTAGACCAGCTCTCCCGTGGCCGGGGTGAGCACCGCGCAGAATGCGGTGGTGCATTTCGCACCGGCCAGCCGCGCGGCGAAGCGGTCCAAGCCGGCCAGCGCGGCACCGGGGCTGGGGTGTTCCAACAGCAGGGCCCGGCACGCGCTGCGCATCTGCCCCATCACCGTGGCCGCGGCCAGACCGTGTCCGACGCAGTCACCGACGATCAACGCGATGCGACCGTCGTCGAGATCGACCACGTCGTACCAGTCGCCGCCCACGTAGAGGGGGCGGGTGGCCGGCTGATACCTGACGGCGAAACCGCCGGGCAGCACGGCAGGGCCGAGGATCGCATGTTGCAGGGCCAGCGCGGTTTCGCGCTGCTGGTCGAGTTGGTGCACCCGTTGCAGCCCTTGGCCGAGGCGGCCGGCCAGGACCGTCAGCAGCGTCTTGTCCTCTGCGCTGAACGGTCGCTGCTCGGTCAGCTCGATCCACAGCACCAGTCCCCCTTGGGGATGCTGCAGCGCGATGCCCGCCGAGCCGGTCTGCGTGGTGTCGGTGGTGAGTACGTCACCGTCGCGCAGCGCGACGATCGCTTTCTGGGCGTGGGAGGAGAGGTCGGCCCAGCGCGCCGGCTCGCCGACACACACCAGGTCACGTTCGCTGGACACCGGCCGTAGGCCGTCGGTGGGAAAGGTGACGGCCAGCACCCGACGTGCCTGCCACAGCCTGCGCAGCTCCCCGGCGGCGGCCCGAACCGCGTCGTCGAGCGTATCTGCCTGTGCCAGAAGCTGATTCAGGGTGGCCAACGCGGTCTGGCTCTGCACGGTGTAATGCTCTGCGGTGACATCGCGGAACGTGCCGACCATCACCCGTCGCCCGGAGTCCGGGTCGTGGGCCGGGTTGAAACTGGCGCTGACCCACAACCGGTGCCCGTCGCGGTGGGTGACGGGAATGGTGTAGGTGCCCTGGCTCTGGTCGATCAGCCCGCTGAAGGCCTCGGCGGTCTGGCGGTGGGCCTCCGGGTCTGTCTCGGCGTCGGGCCACCACGGGTGGCTTTGCGCATACGGCAGTCCCTCCGGGCCGTAGCCCAGGGTGTCGGCGAACGCGGTGTTCAGTTCGATCACCGCGCCGTTCTCGTCACAGACGAAGAACGCCTCCTGCATGGAATCCACCAGGGCGGTACGCCACCGGGCGTTGCGGCTGCGCAATCGGGTCATCTCGACGTTGGAGCGCACACGGGCCAGCAGTTCTGCGGCGGCGAACGGTTTGACCAGGTAGTCGTCGGCGCCGGCCTGAAAACCCTCGATGGACGCTTCCTGCCCGGCCCGCGCCGAGAGCAGCACGACGGGAACCGTAGCGGTGTGCGCATCGGCGCGCAGCGCCGCGACCAGCGACAGGCCGTCGAGGCGGGGCATCATCACGTCACTGACCACCAGGTCGGGCGGCTCGGCCCGAATCGCCTCCAGGGCCAGTTGGCCGTCGGCGACCGCGTCCACCTCATAGCCCGCGGTGCGCAGCAGGCGGGTCAGGTACTCCCGCATGTCGGCGTTGTCGTCCGCGACCAACACGCGCGCGGGCGCACCGGCCGCCGAGAACGGGGTGACTGCCATGTCGACGGCGGCCACCGGGCTGTCCTCGGTGTGCTCAGAAGGCAACCAGCGCAGAGCTTCCTGCACGAACGGCTCGGCGGCGCCGGACGGCGCCAGCACCGCCCGGTTCGTCACGAGCGCATCGGCGGGCAGGTGCGCCGACCCGAAGGGCAGTCGAATGGTGAAGGTGGTGCCCACGCCCACCTGACTCTCGGCCGTGATGGTGCCGTGGTGGAATCCGACGAGTTCCTTCACCAGCGCCAGGCCGATACCGCTGCCCTCGTTCGAGCGTGCGCGGGCGGCTTCGATGCGGTGGAACCGTTCGAACAGCCGGGGCATCTCGGTGTCGGGCACCCCGATGCCGGTGTCGGAAATCGTGACCACCGCATCGCTGCCGTCGCGTTGGACGGCCACGTGGATGGCGCCGTCGAAGGTGAACTTCAATGCATTCGACAGCAGGTTGAGCACCACCTTCTCCCACATGTCGCGATCCAGGTACACCAATTGGTCCAACGGCGGACAGCTCACCGTGAACTGCAGCCCGGCCCGCTCGACGGCGGAGCGGAACACGCTGGCCAGTTCGGCGGTGACGGCGGCCAGATCCACCGGCTCGTAGGTGGTCTGCATGCGGCCCGCCTCGATGCGGGAGAAATCCAGCAGCGTGTTGACCAGCTTGGCCAGCCGTAACCCGTTGCGGTGCACCAATTCCAGCTCTTGCCGGGTCTGCTCGTCGAGTCCGTCGGTGCGGCGCAGTTCGGCTACCGGCCCGAGGATCAGCGTCAGCGGGGTGCGGAATTCATGGCTGATATTGGAGAAGAACGTCGTCTTGGCCCGGTCCAGCTCGGCCAGTCCTTCGGCCCGCTGCTGTTGCGCCCGGTAGCTGCGGGCGCTCCAGATCTCCGCCGAGAGTTGCCCGGCGACCAGTTCGACAAAGCCGCGGTAGCTCTCGTCGAGGCTGCGGTACCGGTTCAGCGCGGCCACCAGGAAACCCAGCGGCGTGCTGCCCTGTTGCAGCAGGGGCACGATCAGCGCCTGGGTCGGTGGGTCGGGCCACTCCCCCGTCGGCAGGCTGGTGAACGGGTCGCCGGCAAGGTCGACCAGCAGCGACTCTCCGTGCACCGGCGTGATCACGGGCCAGACCCCGGAGCCGTCCGCAGGAAGGGTGACGGGTGCTGCCGGATGGCCGGCGGCGGCGATGCCGCTGGCGGCGGACAATTGGGCGGTGCCGTCGTCGGCGAACAGATAGGTCAGGGTGAAGGGCAGGTCGCGCAGATTGCGGTCGAGCTGGCGACCGGCGAAGGCCAGCAACTGCTCCTCGGTACGCACGACGTTGGGATCGGAGCCCAGGTCGCGCAGCGTGCCCATCCGCCGCTCGCCGATCACCCGGTCGGTGTCTTCGCTTACCACGCACAGCATTCCGACCACGGCGCCGGCGTCGTCGCGCAGTGGGCTGTAGGAAAACGTGTGGTAGGTCTCCTCGGTGTAGCCCGACCGCTCCAAGAACAACAGCAACCCGGCATCCCAGGTAGCCCCTGCGGTCGCCAGCACGCGGTCGATGCGGGGGCCGATGTCGTCCCAGATCTCCGCCCACACCTCGCGGGCCGGCCGGCCCAGTGCCCACGGGTACTTGCGGCCCAAGGTGTCTCGACGGTAGGCGTCATTGCAGAAGAACGTCAGCTCCGGCCCCCACGCCATCCACATGGAAAAGCGCGACGACAACAGGATGCTTACCGCGGTCCGAAGGCTCTGTGGCCAGTCGCTCGGCGGTCCGAGCGGTGTCGACGTCCAGTCGACTTCGGCGAGATCACGGCCGACCTCGGGGTCGGCACTGAAAACGGTGTGGTCAGCCGCCACCCGAGAACTTCCTGATCACCTTGCCTCCTGCGCGGGGTGTTCCCGATACCGTAATAGGCAAACCTCGGCGTGTGCTGCTGGTTCGGCCCGTTACGGCGCGTCGACCGGTTTCGCGAAGAACACCCGGCGGTAGCCGTCCTGGGTGGCGCGTCCGGTTTCGCGGTAGCCCTGCCGCGGATAGTAGGCGAGATTTTCGGTCATCGCCTCGTTGGTGTAGAGCCGTACCTCGGTCAAGCCCTGTTCGGCGGCGTCGAGTTCGGCCCGGGCCAGCAACTGCCTGCCGAACCCGCTGCCCTGATTACCCGGCACGACGGCGACGTTCTCCAGCAAGAGGTGATCGCCCCGGTTCTGGGTGACCAGCAGGCCGACAATGCCTGCACCGCAGTCGATCACCCAGATCCGCGACGATTCGAGCAGCGCCGCGTAGTCAGCCGTCATCGGGGCCGGCGGTCGGCCGATCCGTTCGATATAGAGCGAGAACGCCTGCTCGACGACTGCTCTGATCGCCGGAAGGTCCGCTGTGGTTGCGCGTCGCACCAGGCCAGGTTAGGTCTTCAACAACTGCGCCTCGGCGTACCGGGCCGCCCATTCCTTGCGCGGGCGGATGGAGACGTCGACGTCCGTCGCGGTCGCGCGCAGCGCACCCACGGTGGCCTGGTCTTTCGGCGTCAGCTTGAACGGGTCCCACCCGAAGAACCGGCAGGAGTTCTGCCAGGTGATCTTGTTGATATCGGAGTCGTCGGCACCGGCGGCATTGAGCTCGGCCAGCACCTGCTCGGCCGCGTCGGGCCAGAAGCAGTCCGAGTGCGGGTAGTCGCACTCCCAGGCGATGTTGTCGATGCCGATCTCGTGGCGCAACTTCAGCGACGTCTTGTCGGTGACGTAGCAGGCCAGCGAGTGCTCACGGAACACGTCGCTGGGCAGTTTGTCGCCGAAGTCGCGGCGCAGCCATTTCTGGTTGGTGTAGTGCCGGTCGCTGCGGTCCAGGTAGAACGGGATCCAGCCGATGCCGCCCTCAGAGAAGGCGAACTTCAGGTCCGGGTAGTTGCGCATCGCCGGACCCCACAGCAGGTCCTGGGCGCACATCGCCGAGATCTGGGTGGCCAGGATGATCAGGTTGTCGATCGGGGCGTTGGGCGCCATGCTGATCGCGCCGAACCCGGTGCCGATGTGCAGGCACATCACCACGTTCTCCTCGGACAGCGCGCGGAACACCGGTCCCCAGTAGTCCTCGTCGTGATAGCTCGGTAGGCCCTCGAGGTGGGGCAGTTCCGGCATCGTCAC
>JBEVHL010000481.1:0-6513 GCA_040511255.1 Mycobacterium sp.
CGCCTCTTCATCAACGACGTGCATCAGCCAAAACCGCCTTGACAGGCCCTGCAGCGGAGCCATCGCGTCCGAGAGGTGTTCGTTGCGGGCGGCGGCGACGATGAGGTCGTGGGTGCCTTTGATCGTGGCGGCGTACTCGACCAGGGTTTGGCCCTTGCGCTCGATGCGCTCCACCATGTCGAGCATTTCGTCCCGTTCGGCCGGTCGCGCACGCTCGGCCGCCAACCGCACCGCCAGGACTTCGAGCACTCGACGCAGTTCCAGCAATTTGAGCTCTGCTTCGACGGACACAGCGGGGATCAGCACGCCGCGGTTGGGGTGGATCTCTACCATCCTGTTACGCGCCAGGACCTGCAACGCCTCGCGGACTGGGGTACGTCCTAATCCGGTCTTGGTCATGATGACCGCTTCGGACACCAGCGCGCCGGCGGTCAGTTCGCCGAAGACGATCATGCGCTCGATCTGTCGGTAGGCGCGCACTGCCTTGGCTTCGACGTCTGTCACGGCGGCCGCTCCCAGGTTCACGTGGAGCCATGCTAACCGGTATGGCGGCGCCACATTGGTGGCACATCGATCGCCGAGCGGTGACGACGGTGACCGCCGGTGCTCCCCCGATGCCTCGATTAAGTTGCAGCCCAGAGACTTTCGCTTCTCCGCGCCTGGTCATGCCGGTCAGGCGTGAGGCCTCCTCCAGGGGTCTATCGGCGGCCCAGTTGACTCTCTACCTACTAGTAGGTAGTTTTCCATGCATGGGAACCGCCACCGCAACGTCGAACGAAATACTCCGTTGCGCCCACTCCCTGATCATCGCCGGCGGGTACAACGGATTCAGCTACGCAGACATCGCCGGCGTGGTCGGAATTCGCAAAGCGAGCATTCATCACCACTTCCCAACCAAAGTCGATCTGGTCCGTACGCTGCTGGAGCGTTACCGCGAGGACCTGGACGCCGCCCTGGCGGACATGCAGCACCGTTTCCCCGACCCGATGGACCGGTTGAGTGCCTATATCGGCTTCTGGGAAAGTTGCATCGGGGATCCGACCACCGCGTTTTGTCTATGTGCGCTGCTGGCCAACGAGATTCCCCTGCTCCCGGAAGAAATAACGGACCTGGTGAAGGGTCACTTCGGCGCGCTGTCGACCTGGCTGACGTCCGTGTTGACCCAAGGCGCAGACCGCGGCGCCATGGTCCTGAGCGGCGCACCGCGTTCCGAAGCAGAGACGTTCATGGCAACGGTGCACGGCGCCATGCTGTCAGCGCGGGCGTATGGCGATATCACAGTTTTCAGTGTCATCACCCAGACCGCAATGAATAGGTTGACCGCGCGCACGTAGCGGCTTTTTCCCTTTCATGTAGTACCGATAGCGGCCGGGATGTTTTGTGTCCGAATGCAATTCGAAGAAAAGGATGAATAGACATGACCGAACACGACGCGACGGCGGAGACCCTGGTCAGGGCGGACGCGGCCGAGGATAACGGATGGCTGAAATCCTATTACTTCACCAGGGCCGGCTTCTCAATTGTCTGGGTGGCCGCCGCGTTCACCCTCAGTGCCAGTATGTCTGTCATCGTCGGTGCTCTACTGCTGATTTATCCCACGTGGGACGCCTTTGCCAACCTGGTTGACGCGCAGCGCAACGGCGGACTCAGACGCAATCCCACTCAGCTTCTCAACGCTGTCGCCAGCGGATTGACCACTGCCGCAGTCGCCGTCGCCCTGGCGGTGAGTATGAACGCCGTGCTCGGCGTGTTCGGCGTGTGGGCGACGCTTTCCGGGCTCTTTCAGCTCGCCACCGGCGTTCGCCGCTGGAAAGGACATGGTGGGCAGTGGCCGATGATCCTCAGCGGCGCTCAGTCGGCGGTCGTCGGCGTCATGTTCCTCCGGCAGGCGAACGCACCCGCGATGGCCGGCATCACTGATATCGCCCCTTATGCCGCGTTCGGCGCCTTCTACTTCCTCATCGCGGCCCTCTGGCTGACGGTGACCGACGCGCGACGCCACAGAGCCGTCAAGTAGCCCAAATAATTTCAGGACTTCACCCCAAGTAGCGGATGAATCTCACCGTCCTGCGGCGTATCACGAGGAAGACAGGGTCATTCGGACACTGATTCCACAACGCTCCAGGAGGAACAATGAGCTTGGTCAACATCGCGACACCGACCGCCGCGGGACGAGCCGAGTCAACACCGTCGCGTTACGCACTTAAGGTCGGTGACATCGAGGTGCTGGTGATCAGCGATGGCGTGCTGCCGATAACCGCCTCGACGTTGGCTACCAATGCCGATTCGACCGATCTGGCGGCCTGGCTGGAAGACATGTTCTTGCCGGCTGAGGTGGTCGACTGGCCGCTGAACGTTGCCGTGGTGCGCAGTGGCGACAAGACCGTTCTGATCGATTCTGGCCTGGGACTGGAGTTTCCGGATTTCCCCCGCGCCGGCCAATTGGCCATGCGTCTGGAGGCCGCGGGCATCGATCCTGCATCTGTGACCGATGTGGTGCTCACCCATTTGCATATGGACCACGTCGGCGGACTGCTCACCGACGGCTTGAGGAACCGGCTGCGTCCTGACCTGCGGGTCCACTTGGCGGCCGCCGAGGCCGATTTCTGGGTGTCACCCGATTTCTCCCGCACCGTCATGCCCGCGCCGATACCGGATGTCCTCCGTTCTACTGCCACCCGGTTCTTGACCGAATACCAAAGTCAGCTGCGGCCGTTCGACACCGAATACGAGGTGGCTCCAGGGATGTTGGTATCTCGCACCGGCGGTCACACCCCCGGACACAGCATCGTCCGACTGGCCTCCGGAGGTGACCGGTTGACGTTTGCCGGTGATGCTGTCTTCGCATCGGGTTTCGACAATCCCGAGTGGCACAACGGTTTCGAACACGATCCCGAAGAGTCGGCGCGCGTCCGCGTCCGCCTGCTGACGGAGCTGGCGGCGACCGGCGAGGCGCTGATGGCCACCCATCTGTCGTTCCCATCGGTATGCCGGGTGGCGGTCGCCGGCGATGGCTTCCGGTGGGTGCCGACCGTCTGGGATCACTGACGCCCAGCTGCGCGGCGTAGGCCTACGTGGAGCCGCTCAACGGTTCCAGGAGTCGATGCGGCGTTTGCAGCAGCAGGCTGATCCGATCATCTCGGGTACCGGGTTCCCGGCGGGGATGCACTTCAAGATCGCGAGGCCTCGGAATTGTGCCACAGCGAGCGCAGTTGCCGAGCGGGGTAAGCGTGCCGCCGCAGAGATGGTGCACGATAGGTCGCCGAGCGCCGTTCTCGACGTAATGCTCGTTGCCCCAGTGCATCATCGCCCACACCACCGGCCATAACTGCTCGCCTTTGTCGGTGAGGCGATATTCGTCTCGGCGGCTTGCCGCTTCGGCGGTGACGATGACTCCGTGTTCCTGAAGGAGCCGGAGGCGTTCGGACAGCACTGCCGGCGGCAAGCCCAGATGGGACCGGAAGTCGCTGAACCGAGTGACCCCGTAGAACGCATCTCGGATGATGAGCAGCGTCCAGCGCTCACCGATCACCTCCAGGGAGCGTGCGACCGGGCACAATTCGTTGTCGTACTCGCGGCGCAACGCCATCTGCCCTCACCCTCATGTAGTTCGTTCATTGAATCGCTTTGTGGCGATGCTACGACCGGGCGGGGGTTTTGAACAAGATGTTCCGGGGGCCAGGGGATTCTGCGCCTGCCGGCCTGCCGCGGCCCTCTCCGGCCACCGGTGGAGCCGATTGCCTATCGGACACGGTATCGAAGTTGAAGTAAGGCAACAGCTTCACCCTATCTATTTAGATTGGGTGCGGTTGAGGGCTGGTGCTTAGCTCCTGTGAGCGATGAATAAGTGGGCACTCATCGCTTGCCATATCGCGGTGGTTATCGGCCACCGAAGGCGATGCAACTCCCAGCCTTCTTTCATTGAAGTTCATTCACTGAACTTGTATCGTCACGACGAAAGGCCTGCATGTCGAGCACTATCTGAAGGAAGCACACGATGACACAAGCCACCTCGACGGAACATGTCATACGGCGACTGCACCTGCCGCTCGGACGTTCTTACGACGACGCCGTTGCGGACTTCGAGCGCGTCGTACCGCCGATCGACCCGCAACAGTTCCAGTCGTTGCCAACGTGGGAAGACAACCTCGCACTTTCCGACACCGTCGCCCCACTAGGACTGATGCGTTTCGGTTCCATCGACGCGCAGGCGTATATGCGCACATCAGGAACCCATCGTCCGGGCACCGAATACCTCGCGGGCAATCACACCATCGCCGAACGGATGTACCGCCACGAGCCGGCGGCGCTGCTCTATGCGCCACTGCGCGTACTGATCTATGCCGACGATGCCGGCGAGGGTGTGTTGGTAATCGATCAGCCAAGCGCCCTGTTCGGCAGTCTTGGTGACAACGTAGAGGTCGCGGCCATCGGACGGGAACTCGACCAAAAGGTCGCTGCGGTGCTGTCCGCGATGGGAGTCGAGGTACCGTCGGCTCTGACCCAGCAATCGATCTCCTGAATGCTGTTTGGTTCGAACATTTTTCACTGATCACCAGGATCATCCATCTAGCGTGAGTGGCCTGTCATGCATTCATTGCGCGCTCTCCGCGAGCGGCAGCCGGCGGACTGCGTCTCGACTTCGTGATCGACGACCTGGTGCTCGTCCTGCTGGCCGGCCGCGGCTTGGCGTCGACGCCGCCGTCGGGCCGCGAGGCGTCGGCCAGGCGTTTCGCCGCTCTGGCCATCGACGCATTCCGGGTGTCTGAGGTCAACGCGGACTTACCGCGCGCTCCTCGACTGCTCCGGCGATCCGGCGCCGGCTTGGGGCTTCCGGCAAATCCCGGGTGATGCGGCTGTAGCGTGACGACCGTGAACTTTTCCCGGATGTCTTCTTCCATCGGACTGGTGGCCTGTGCCGCATCGCTCGTCGTGACGCTCGCTGCGTGTGGCTCCGATGCGACAACCGCGTCGACGAGCACGCCGTCACCGTCCGCTGCCCAGGTGACGGAATCCCCCATCACGCAGACCGCGGCAGGCGCCTGCCCGACGGCGGCGCCGGCGGCCGGCGGCACCCCCGAGTGGACGTTGCCAGGCACCACTGGCAGCGTCGCAGTGACCGGATCGACCGATACCGCTGCGCCGGCAGTCACCGTCACGACACCGTTCAGCGTGGCCGAGACCCAGGTCCACACGCTCAGCGCCGGTGACGGCCCGGTTGTCGCGCCGACCGCCACGGTGTCCGTCTGCTACATGGGTGTCAACGGACGCGACGGCAGCGTGTTCGACAGCAGCTACGAGCGCGGCGCCCCGGAAGAGTTCCCGTTGAACGGCGTCGTGCCCGGTTTCCAGAAGGCCATCGCCGGCCAAAAGGTCGGATCGACGGTCGCAGTGGCGATGGTTTCCGCCGATGGCTACCCCGAAGGTCAGCCCGCCGCCGGAATCGCGAAGGGCGACACCCTGGTCTTCGCGCTGAAGATCCTCAGCGCCAGCTGAGCTGACCGCAGGACCCGCGGGCACCTCACCGCCAGGTGTCAGCCACCGCCAGGAACTCGTTGCGCACCAGCTCGGCGGGACGGTAGAAATCCTCCGGTGCAGCTGGTGGTTCGGTGTGCACGACGAATCCTTGGACGTCCATGGCCATGAAGCCGCCGAGAATCGCGAAGAACGGGCCGATGACGAAGTCGGCACGCGGGTCGGCGCCCGTCGGCGTTGCGCGGGCCGACACCACCACCACCGGTTTGCCCTGCAGCGGCGCTATTCCTTCGGCTGAGGGCGACGTGGCGCCGATGACGTGGACGTAGTCGAGCCAGGCTTTGAGGGTGGATGGCATCGAGTAGTTGTACATCGGTGCTCCGATGACCACTCCCGCGGCACCGGACAGCTCGTCGAGCAGTTCATCCTGGAGGCGAGCCGCCTCAGGGGTAGGGAGAGCGCCGTCTTCGGGTCGCCGGGGTGCGGTGAAGTGCAGGCTGTTGGTCGGCAGGTGCGGAAGCTGACTGGTGTGCAGGTCTCGCCGGCGGATCTCACGGTCCGGGGCGGCGGCAGCCCATCGTTGCGCGAATTCGGCAGTCAACTGGCGCGACGTCGACGAGCTGAGGTTCGCGGAGGAATCGAGTTGCAATATGTAGGCCACGAGCAGGTGAGTCTAGTGCCCCGGGTACTAGGGGCCCGGGTCGCGATAAACATTGAAACCAAAGGTCGTCAGCGGCTCCAGCACCGGTGAAACGCTGAGCCCGTGTGGGCCAGGAGCTGATTCCTCTGCCCGGGTCCCGATGACGAACAGGCCCCCCTGGTGGGCGGCAAAGCAGTACCACTGGACTCCGTTGACCGCGAGATCGATCTGCATCGGGTCCTCTGAAGCAAACTGGGCAACCACGAGGACCCAATCGGAGGCCGCACTGGTCTTGGCCGAACAGAGCGCGCTATAGGCCGCGTGCGGTAGGTAGAACGCGTCGTTCGGAAAGCCGTAGAACACTCCCCGGCCCGGACGCTGGATCCCGGTGTCCGAGG
>JBEVHL010000482.1:0-4621 GCA_040511255.1 Mycobacterium sp.
ACCGGCTCCACTGACACCACCGAGCGCGAACAACTCGAGGCCGACCTGCTGGCCAATCGGGTCAAGGCCTTGATCGCCACATCGGCGCTCGGCATGGGATTCGACAAGCCCGATCTCGGGTTCGTGGTGCACCTCGGCGCGCCGTCGTCACCCATCGCCTACTACCAACAGGTCGGTCGTGCCGGCCGGTCGACGGACAGCGCCGAAGTGGTGCTGCTGCCCGGGCGGGAGGACCAGGACGTCTGGCGCTATTTCGCCTCCGTGGCATTCCCGTCGGAAGCCATGGTGCGCAACGTTATTCGCGAACTCCTGCCGGACCGCCCGCAGTCGACGCCCGCGTTGGAACCGCTGGTCGACCTGGGTCGGACCAGGCTGGAGATGGTGCTGAAGGTGCTCGACGTGGACGGGGCGGTGCGGCGGGTCAAAGGCGGGTGGATCGGCACCGGCGAACCTTGGACCTACGACGAGGCGCGCTATCGCAAACTCGACGAGGCCCGCAGGCGCGAACAGCAGGCGATGCTGGACTACCAGAGCACCGACGGCTGCCGGATGACGTTCCTGCGCCGCCAACTCGACGACCCGGAATTGCAGGACGGGGAACGTTGCGGCCGGTGCGACAACTGCGTCGGCTCGCATTGGAGCGCCGACGTCGACGACGATGCGGCGGCCATCACCCAGGAACGGTTGATGCGCCCAGGCGTCGAGATCAGCCCGCGCAAGCAATGGCCGTCAGGGCTGGGAAAGCTCGGCGTCAACCTCAGCGGCAAGATCGGCGACGGCCCGGTGGCGGGCCGGGTCATCGGCCGGCTCACCGACCTCGGCTGGGGCCCGCGGTTGCGGAGTCTCCTGGAGGAACCCGACGCCGAGGTGCCTGCCGACGTGGTGCAGGCCGCGATCAAGGTACTGGCCTCCTGGGACTGGGCCACCCGGCCGACCGCGGTGCTGGCGCTGGACTCCGACACCCACCCCAAGCTGATCTCGTCGCTGGCCCGCGAGCTGTCCCGGATCGGCCGGTTGATCGACCTGGGCACCTTGCACTATGCCCAGGAGCGTCGGCCGGTCACCGCCGCCAACTCGGCGTATCGCGTTGCTGCACTGACGGATTCGTGGGAGGCGCCGGATCCGGCTGCGATCAGTGCGGCCGGTGGTCCGGTGCTGCTGGTCGACGATATGACCGATACCGGGTGGACGTTGACGATGGCCGCCCGGGTGGTGCGGCAGGCGGGGGCACCCGCTGTGCTGCCGTTCGCTCTCGGCGCCACCAGCTGACCGTCGGTAACGCCGCGCACGGCCCCGGCGAACTCACCTACATGAAGATGATTCGACGGACCGTGGCCGCAGTGCTCGCAACGGGTGTGGCGTGTGTGGCGCTGAGCCTGCCGACCGCCAGTGCCGATCCCGAAGCACCGCCCGTGGACGATTGCAACGCCGCAGGCCTGGCCAAGACCATCAGTGGGGTGACGGCGTCGCTGTCGGACTATTTCGCGGCGCATCCCGACGTGAACCAGGCGCTGATCGACGCCGCCCGGCAGCCGTCGTTCATCGCGGTCGGACAGTTCGACGGCTATTTCAATGACCACCCTGACCAGGCCAACGACCTGCGCGCCATCCAGGCACCGCTGGGCGCGTTCAAGGACCGCTGCGGCCTGCAGGTGGCGCCCACCGACGCCCTGGCCGTGCTGGCCGACGTCTAGATCGCGAACTGCGGCTTCACGCCGCCCAATTGTTTGGTGAGGGTGTCGGCGGCCGCGATCAGGCCGCGGGCGCGCTTGCTGATCTCGGAATCGGTCAGTGCCCGCCCGATCTGCAGCGAGACCACCATCGCCTGTCGCCGGTGATGGTCGAAGACCGGTGCGGAGATGACGCTGATGTCATGTCGCTGCCCCCGACCCTCGGCTTCGGTCTGAAGGTAGACGCGGTCGCCGATATCGGAGATCAACTCACCGAGCAGGGCCTGCAGCTCATCGGGCAGCCTGCTGGACATCCCCGCCATCAACGCATACAGCCGACGTCCGCCGGGCGTGAGCCGCTCCACCAGATAACCCGACGTCCGGCACTCGGCGATCACCCGTTCCAAGCGCCCGGTGTCCGTGCGCAGTGGAATGGTCGGCTCCTTGGCCAGCCACGCGCGCAGCGCCTGGGCGTCCCACAGCACGAACATCAGGCCCACCGGCGGTGCGAACGGGTAGCTCTGTCCCACCCTGACCCCGACGTCCGCACCTGGCGGCCCGACGAGTTCCAGCAGGGTGATGCGGTCGTCGATCACCGCCGCCAGCGCGGAGGTGGTGTCGAATGTCGTCGACAACAGGCGAAGCTCTTCGCGCGCAGCCGGATTGACCCGCATGGATTCTTGCGTGATGTGGCCGAGTGAAATCAGGCTGGGCCCAAGCCGATACGTCTTGTCCTGGGCGTCGCGCACCAGATAGCGCGAGGCCGTCAGCGTCGTGAGGATGCCCAGGCAGGTCGGCTTGGACAGGTCCAGACGACGGGCCAGATCCGACAGGCCGAAGCGCTCGTGCGGATGCTGCGCCAGGAAATCCAGGATGGCGACGACGCGCTCTGTCGGCGGCGAGGACCGGTCTGACATCGACGTACCACCGTTGACTCGAATTGGAACACGTTCTACTCTCAGGTCGGAAACTCTACCAGCACGGTCCAATATTGGAACAGTGGACCAGGAGAGGCACAGACCGCCATGTACACCCAGACGTTCGCCGATGCCGTCGCCGAGGCCGAAAGCCTGGTGACCGCCGCACCGTTCATCGAATCCGAAGCCGATCTCCTCGAAGGTCGGCAGTATCTCGCCGGCTGCATCGCGGCCTGCACGCACGTCGCGTTCGACTACGACCGCGACCATCCGTTCCTGCACAGCGGCACCGGGCCCTTCACCAAGATGGGGTTGGACAACCCCGACACCATGTATTTCGGCACCCGGGTGCAGCCCGGCAACGAATACGTCGTCACCGGCCGGCGTGGCACCACCACCGACGTGAGCTTCCAGCTGCTCGGCGGCGAGTACACCGACTCGGTAGTGCCCGACAGCGAAACCGCTTTCGACGACCGCAAACTCGACATCGCCGAGGACGGCACCTTCGAGTGGCGCTTCACCCCGGCCACGCCGTCGCAACTCGTCATCCGTGAGGTGTACAACGACTGGTCGGCGCAGCGCGGCACGTTCGCCATCGCGCGCACCGACACCGAGGGCACCGCGCCACCGCCGTTGACCCGTGAGCTGATCGAGAAGCGGTTCGCCGTCGCGGGCAAGCAACTGGTCCAGCGGGTCAAAACCTGGCTGCAGTTCCCGAAGTGGTTCTACGACGACCTGCCGGTGAACACCCTGACCGCGCCGCGGCTCACCCCGGGCGGCCTGGCCACGCAGTATTCCTCGGTCGGCCATTACGATCTGACGCCCGAGCAGGCCATCGTCATCACGTTGTCGGTCACCGACGCGCCGTACCTCGGCTTCCAGCTGGGCAGTCTCTGGTACATCTCACTGGACTACATCAACCATCAGACGTCGCTGAACGGCACTCAGGCACAGGCGGATCCGGATGGGAAGATCCGCATCGTGGTGTCCGACACCAACCCCGGCGTCACCAACTGGTGTGAGACGCTCGGTCATGGCAAGGGCTACCTGCAGTTCCGCTGGCAGCGGGTGTCACGGGCCCTGACCGAGGCCGACGGCCCCACGATGGAACTGGTGGACGCCGACAAGGTGGCTGCCGCGCTGCCGTACTACGAGGCCAACAAGATCTCAGATGATGACTGGCGCGCGCGGATTGCGCTGCGGCAGAAGCTGATCGGCGAAAGAATGGTGGGTTGAACGTGACCGGGTTACTCGAAGGCAAAGTGGTCGTGATCAGTGGTGTCGGCCCCGCCCTGGGAACCACGCTGGCCCGCCGGTGCGCCGAGAACGGCGCCGATCTGGTGTTGGCGGCCCGCACGGTCGAACGCCTGGAGGACGTCGCCAAGCAGGTCACCGACCTCGGCCGTCGCGCGGTGATCGTGGGCACCGACATCACCTCCGCCGAGCAGGTCGACAATCTGGTCGCCGAAGCCACCAAGGCCTACGGCAAGGTCGACGTGCTGATCAACAACGCGTTCCGGGTACCGTCGATGAAACCGTTTGCCAACACGACGTTTGACCATATCCGCGACACCATCGAACTCACCGTTCTCGGAGCGCTGCGGCTGATCCAGGGCTTTGCGCCGGCACTGGGGGAATCCAAAGGGTCAGTGGTGAACGTCAACTCGATGGTGGTCCGGCATTCGCAGGCCAAGTACGGTGCCTACAAGATGGCCAAGTCCGCGCTGCTGGCCATGTCCCAGACCCTGGCCACCGAGCTCGGCGAGCAGGGTATCCGGGTGAATTCCGTTCTGCCCGGCTATATCTGGGGCGGTACCTTGGAGAGCTATTTCAAACACCAGGCGGGCAAGTACGGCACCACGGTCGAGCAGATCTACGAATCGACCGCGGTGAACACCGACCTGAAGCGACTGCCCACCGAGTACGAAGTGGCCTCGGCCATCTTGTTCATGGCCAGCGACCTGTCCAGCGGCATCACGGGTCAGGCCTTGGATGTCAACTGCGGGGAGTACCACGCCTGATGAGTCCCGCGGA
>JBEVHL010000483.1:0-4421 GCA_040511255.1 Mycobacterium sp.
CGGCCGGCTCTGGTACCGCACCGGCGATCTGCTGCGCTACCTGCCCGACGGCAGCCTGGACTTCGTCGGCCGCACCGACCACCGCGTCAAGGTCAGTGGCTACCGCATCGAACTCGGCGAGGTCGAAGCCGCGCTGGTACGGATCGACGGTGTCGACAGCGCGGTGGCGACGGTTCTGCCCGCCATCGGAGATCGCGCAGGCGAGCAGCTGGCCGCCGCAGTACGCGTCACCGACCCGGCGCTCACCGCAGCGGGACTCACCCGCGCGATGAGTGATTTCGTTCCGCCACATATGGTCCCGAGCCTCATCGGTTTCGTCGAGCAGATCCCGTTCACCGTCGGCGGCAAGATCGACCGGACGGGCATCGCAGCTCTCCTCGCCGAGTGGGCAGCCGGCCGGCCCGGTCGGGTGCTGCCCGCAGAACCCCGCACCACGCTGCAGCGGGCCCTGTGTCACCTGGTGGCAGGCGTGCTCGACCGTCGCGACGCGGTGGGTATCCATGACGACTTCTTCTCCCTCGGTGGTGATTCCGTGCTGGCCACCGCTGCGGTGGCGCGGATCCGCGAATGGCTGGACTCGCCGAGCCTGATGGTCGCCGACATCTTCGCCACCCGTGATGTCGCCGCGCTGGCTGAACTGCTCACCAGCAGGGAAGCGGGCGGCGCGCGGCTCGAACAGGTGGCCGAGGTGTACTTCGAGATCATCGACATGGCCGGCGACGACGTCCTGACCGCACTCGACCCGGCTGCCACCCGATGACGGCGACGTTCGCCCGCTGGATCAAACACTTCCCTGGCGGCGGCGGAGCGGGCGCCACAGTGCTGTTTCCGCACGCGGGTGGCGCCGCGGCCGCCTACCGGCCGTTGGCCAAAGCGTTGTCGGACCGAGGCGTCGACACCTACATCGTGCAGTACCCGCAGCGGGCCGACCGGCTGGCGCATCCGGCCGCGGCCACCGTCGCTGAGCTGGCCGGCCAGCTTTACGAGGCAGGCGACTGGGCGCAGGTGGGACCGCTGCGGCTGTTCGGGCACTGCATGGGTGCGGTCGTCGCATTCGAATTCGCCTGTGTCGCCGAACGACACGGTGTGCCGGTCACGCAGCTGTGGGCATCTGCGGGCCAGGCACCGTCGACCGTCGCAGAGTCACCGGCACTGCCCACCTCCGACCAGGAGGTGCTCGCCGACATGCTGGACCTCGGCGGCACCGACCCGCGCCTGCTCGACGACGAGGACTTCGTGGAACTGCTGGTACGGGCGGTCCAAGCCGATTACCGGGCCCTGGACCGCTATTCGTGCGCGACCGATGTGCGGATCGCTGCCGACATCCACGCCGTCGCAGGCGAACGCGACCACCGGGTGGCGCGGGAACAGATGCAGCGCTGGGAAACTCACACCACCGGGCGCTTCGCACTGTCATTGTTCGACGGCGGCCACTTCTACCTCACCGACCACCTCGACAGCGTCGTGCAACTGGTGAGCGCCGATGGCCGGTAGCGCACCTGAGGTACTCGACGACCCGGTGGTGATCGTCGGGATGGCGCTGGAGGCCCCCGGCGGCGTCGACTCCGCCGAAAGCTACTGGGCACTGCTGAGCGAACAGCGGGAGGCACTGGGGCCGTTTCCCGACGACCGCGGCTGGTCGCTGCCGGAGCTGTTCGCGGGCTCCCGCCGCGACGGCTTCAAGCCGATCCACAATCTCGGTGGATTCCTGACCGACGCTGCGCATTTCGATCCGGAGTTCTTCGGCATCTCGCCTCGGGAGGCGGTGGCGATGGATCCGCAGCAGCGCATCGCGTTGCGCATCGCCTGGCGGACCCTGGAGAACAGTGGGATCGATCCCGACGACCTGGCCGGACACGATGTCGGTTGCTACATCGGCGCCTCGACCCTGGAGTACGGCCCGGCGCTGGCGGACTACTCCGAACACAGCGGACACCTGATCACCGGCACCTCGCTCGGTGTCATCTCCGGCCGAATCGCCTACACGCTGGATCTGGCCGGACCCGCGCTGACCGTGGACACGTCGTGCTCCTCGGCGCTGGCCGCCTTCCACACCGCCGTGCAGGGCATCCGGGCAGGGGATTGCGACCTGGCGCTGACCGGCGGCGTCGCGGTGATGGGCACCCCCGGCTACTTCGTCGAATTCTCCCGCCAGCACGCGCTTTCCGATGACGGGCACTGCCGGCCGTACAGCGCGCACGCCACCGGCACGGTCTGGGCCGAAGGTGCGGCGATGTTCCTGCTGCAGCGGCGGTCCGCGGCCCTGCGCGCCGGTCGTCACATCCTGGCCGAGGTGGCCGCCAGTGGCCTGAACTCCGATGGCCGTACCACCGGGCTGACCGCGCCGAGCGGGCCCGCGCAGGTCCGGCTGTTCGACCGTGCGCTGCACCGCGCGGGTGTGCGGCCAGAAGACATCGGCATGATCGAGGGCCACGGCACCGGAACCCAACTCGGCGATCGCACCGAACTGACCGCCCTGGCCGCCACCTACGGCGACACCGCGCCTGGACGTGGGCCGCTGCTGGGATCGGTCAAGTCCAACATCGGCCACGCCCAGGCGGCGGCAGGTGCCCTGGGTCTGGCCAAGGTATTGATATCGGCAGACCGGGCCACCATCCCGCCCACCCTGCACGCCGACAATCCCAGCCACGACATCACCTGGGAAGAACAAGGTCTGCGGCTCGCCGACAAGCTGACCCCCTGGCCTGCGGTGGGCGGGCGACGGCTGGCGGCGGTCTCGGCGTTCGGGATGAGTGGCACCAACGCGCACGTCATCGTCTCGATGCCGGAGCAGGTGCCGTGATGCCGCTCTGCGCGCTACCCGACGGCCGGACCCCGGTGGTGCTCAGCGCACACACCGAAGACCTGGTGCGCGCGGACGCCTCGGCGGTGCTGAACTATCTGCATCGCGCGCCCACCGTCATGGAAGTGGCGGCACAGTTACTGCGCACCCGTCGAATCCGCAAGCACCGCAGCGTGATCCGCGCGGCTGATCGAGACGAGTTGGCCGCTGCGCTGCGCGCCGTCGCCGCGGGCCAGGAGCACCCGTTGGTCGCCCGCTCGGCAGCGGCAGGCGCCGGTCGGCTGGCGTTCATCTTCCCGGGGCAAGGCAACCAGTGGCCGGGGATGGGTGCGGACGCCTATCGCGAACTGGCGGGTTACCGCGCCGTGGCTGACAGCTGTGCTGACGCCTTCGTGGCGGCGGGTAAGGCATCACCGCTGCCGTATCTGACCGGATCTGCAGGCGCTCAACAATATTCAGAGCTCGAGATCGAGGGTGCGCAGTTCGTGCACGCTGTCGGACTGGCGCACCTCTGGCAGTCCTGCGGCATCGCTCCCGACCTGACCGTCGGGCACAGCCTCGGCGAGGTGGCCGCGGCCTACGTCGCGGGCGCCATGTCGCTGCCCGATGCGGTTGCGGTGATCTCCGCGCGGGCCGGCGTGGTGGATCTGCTACCCGGACGGTACGCCGTCGCCGCCCTGGGCGTCACCGTCGACGCCGCCCGAGGACTGATCGCGGGTATCGACGGTTGGCTGGAACTGTCGGTCGTCAACGCGAGTGCGTCGGTCGCGGTCTCGGGCGACCGCGACGCCGTGCTGGCCGCGGTCGCCGCGGTAGTGGCCGACGGCCGGTTCGCCCGCGAGATCACCGTCGGCTTCCCCGTGCACACCAGCGTGCTCGAACCCCTACGCGACAGCCTGCGCGCCCAGCTGCCGGATCGGGAATTCATCGACACCGCAGTGCAATTCATCGGTTCCGCCATCGGTGATGTGGTGGCACCCGGTACCCGCTTCACCGATTACTGGTACGGCAACCTTCGGGACATGGTGCGATTCGACCGCGCCGTTGCCGCTGCGATCCGCTGCGGTGCCACCTCCTTCGTCGAACTGTCGGCCCACCCGGCCCTGCTGTCCGCCATCAGCGAGGCACTCCCGGACGAACCGGCGGTGCTGGTGGGCTCGGGGCGTCGTGACGTGCCGGTGCTAGCGCAGCTGTCGGCCAATATCGCCGCCGCGGCGACCGCCGATCCCCGCTTCATCTGGCGCAGCCACGTCGAGATGAATTCCCGCCACTTGCAATGCTTTCCGAACGCGCCGATGCGCCGGGTGCACCTGTGGGCCCGACCCGAACCGCTACCGGCGCTGGCCGGACTGACGATCGCTGCAGAACAGTGGCGACCCATTCGGCTGCCCGAGCGCGCTGTGACGCAGACACCGCGGCCGGTCGCCGTCGTCGCCCTGGGACCCGGTTCGCTGGCCGACGAGCTACGCGGTGCGCTGGCCCGGCACCCCGGCGCGGTACCGGTGTCCGCCGCTGATGCCGAGACGCTGATCGTGCTCGCACCCGCGCCTGGACCGCACCGGGTGGCGGCGGCCGCGGCAGAACTGGCCGCGATGGTCGACGACGGCCTACTGGACTA
>JBEVHL010000484.1:0-4090 GCA_040511255.1 Mycobacterium sp.
CGGACGTGCACGTGGTGATCGTGCAGACCCGGAATCAGGAGGGCTCCGCGCGCGTCGAGCACCTCCTCACCGGCTTGGGGCGCCAAGCACGGGGCCACCGCTCGGATGGTCGGCCCCACTCGCACGTCTGCGACCGTGCCGTCGAGCAGCCCGGCCCGTGTGATCAGCATGGGGCGCAGAGCCTCTCGGCGACCAGCCGTTGGACCGCCGCATTGTCGGCGCCGAGTGCGGCGGCAGGTGGGGCCGGCGGCGGCAGAGTCGGTTCCAGGGGCGCGCCCGACCCTGCGGCGTACTGCGCGGCCACCGCGGACATCGACAGGTCGATCACCTCTCCGCCGCCGCGCTGCAGCGAGGCCAGCACCGCGGCCGTTGCCGCCAGGCCGGTCAGCGGGTCGGCGATGGCGTCCCCGCTGAACACCGGTCCGTCGGCGTCCCGGCTGACCAGTCCGCCGGCCACCGCGGCGTCATCGCCGAACGCCACCCGGTCAGCATGTGCGCCGTGGCCGGTGACCCGCAGCCACACTCGGCCCGGCCGGGCCGCGACGTCCTGCGCGCCGAGACCGCGCCGCTGCAGGGCCGCGGGGCGGGAGCCTTCGAGCACCACGTCCGCGGCCTCCAGCAACCGGCGCAGCGCCGTCGCATCTCGGGTGAAATCGGCTGCATAGCTGAGCTTTCCGCTGTTCATCCAGTCGAAGAACGCTTGGTTACCTGCGCGGGTGCCGTCGGGCCGCAGCGGGCTCTCCACCTTCACCACCACCGCGCCCGCCCGAGCCAAGAGCTGACCGCACAGCGGGCCCGCCCACATCGAAGTCAGATCCACCACCAGGAGTCCTGCGGGAAGACGCGGGCCGATGCCGTTGTCAGACTTGGTAATCCGTGGCGGCGTCGCCGAAGCCTCACCCAGAGTTGCCGTCGGCAGGTCGAGCAGGCCAGCCCGTTCGGTGACGTGTTCGACCGTCTGCTCCCGCACCCAACGGTGGATTGCCGGCCACGGGTCCGTGACGTCGTCGACCTCCAGCAGCGCCGGGATGGCCGCGATGTCGTCGGGCCGCGACAGGGTCAGCGCGCACCAACCGTCGGCTGCCTGCATCAGGTGGGTGGCGCTGCCGGCGGATACCCGGCCGCGAGCGGTCAGTCCCAGCAGCGCTGCCCGTCCGGTGAGGATCTGCCGGGCGTCCACCGTCGCGGAGATGCCTGCGGCCACCTCGTGGGCCCGCCGCAGCACCTCGGCGGAGATGTTCAGCGTGCCCATCGACCCATTGTGGCGGTTAGAACAGCAGCGCGGTGAAGCGCCAGTCCAGAACCTGACGATCGGGTTCACCCGCGGCGTAGACCAGGGACCGCAACCGCACCTGACCGTCGTCCGTGGCCGACTCGACGTGCAGCTCACTGAACAGGGTGTCACCCTCGTGCACGGGACCGGTGTGGTCGCAGGATTCCCAGCCCAGCACGGTGACCAGGTTCGGCAGCAGCCTGCTGGCCTGGGCCAACGCCAACCCGATGGTGTGGCCGCCGTAGACCAACCGCTGCCCGCCGACACGGGAATCATGATGGGTGGCAGCAATATTGAGACTGAGCCGGGCCAGCTCCGGCGCGCTGGTGACGACGTCCGCGGTGCTGTGCAATACGGCGCCGGCGATGCTGGTGTCGAAATGGAGGCCGGGTACCCGCTGGCGGAACGCATCGGCATCCCAGCCGTCGGTGGAGTTGGGTGCGGGCGGCAGGTCGGCGCCGATGGCGGACAGGTCGTCGTTGTGCCCGGTGTCGCCCGCATCCGGCGACAGCGGCAGCATGGCGCACCGGTAGAAGTCGAGCACCAGCCGGTCAGCCTGGTCTATGGTGATCATCCGCAGCGCGGCCAGCCCGGTCGGCGCCCGCCCCGGCTTGGACGAATTCTGCTTCAAGCCAACGACTTCCGTGCGGGTGTAGAGCGTATCGCCGATGATCGGGAAGTGATGGAATGTCAGGCCGCGGTAGAACAGGTTCGCTTTGACTCGGGCGGTGGCCAGCGTCGACTGGCCGATCGCGATATCGCAGACCAACGCGGGATGGGCCAGCGCGGCCGTCGACCCGGTTACGGCGTGCGACAGCACGGCGTCCAACGGGAGCCGCATCCGGTCACCCAGAATCGATTGGTGCACGGCCGCCGCACCGGACGTCAACGTCATCGACGGCGCCCAGTCGAACACCTGTCCGCGGGACAACTCGTCGAAATAGGGACCCGCTTGATTTCGTTCGAGATGACCGTACAAACTCACAAGTTCACATGCTCGCATATCGACTCACCGGGACGGCACGTGGTCACAGACCTGAGCGACGAAGAGACGATGCTGGTCGAAACGGTGCGCGCGTTCGTCGACCGCGACGTCAAACCGACAGTCCGCGACGTCGAGCACGCGAATGAGTACCCCGAGGCGTGGATCGAACAGATGAAGCACCTCGGCATCTTCGGGCTGGCCGTCCCCGAGGACTACGGCGGCACCCCGGTGTCGATGCCCTGCTACGTCGACGTCACGACTGAGCTGGCGCGCGGCTGGATGAGCCTGGCCGGCGCGATGGGCGGCCACACCGTCGTCGCCAAACTGCTGACACTGTTCGGCACCGAGGAGCAGAAGCGACGCTATCTGCCGGTGATGGCGACCGGCGAGATGCGCGCGACGATGGCGCTGACCGAACCCGGCGGCGGTTCCGATCTGCAGGCGATGGCGACGGTGGCGCGGCCCGACGGCGACGATCTGGTGATCACCGGTGCGAAGACGTGGATCTCGAATGCGCGCCGGTCCGGGTTGATTGCGCTGCTCTGCAAGACCGACCCGACGGCGTCGCCCAAGCACCGAGGTATCTCCGTCGTGCTGGCCGAGCCTGGGCCCGGCCTGACGGTGTCGCGGGATCTGCCCAAACTGGGCTACAAGGGCGTCGAGAGCTGTGAATTGTCCTTCGACAATTACCGAATTCCGGCGTCGTCGATCCTGGGCGGGGTGCCGGGCAAGGGGTTCGGGCAGATGATGAAGGGGTTGGAGACCGGGCGCATTCAGGTGGCCTCGCGCGCGCTGGGGGTGGCCACGGCGGCGCTCGACGATGCGCTGGCCTACGCCCAGCAGCGGGAGAGCTTCGGTAAGCCGATCTGGAAACACCAGTCGATCGGCAACTATCTGGCCGACATGGCCACCAAGCTCACCGCGGCCCGGCAGCTGACGCTCTATGCCGCGCGCTGCTACGACAGCGGGGCGCGGTGCGATATGGAGGCGGGCATGGCCAAGCTATTCGCCTCCGAGGTGGCGATGGAGATCGCGCTGAACGCCGTGCGCATCCACGGCGGCTACGGCTACTCCACCGAATACGACGTCGAACGGTACTTTCGGGACGCGCCGCTGATGATCGTCGGCGAGGGCACCAACGAGATCCAGCGCAACGTGATCGCGGCCCAACTCGTCACCCGCGGAGGTCTGTGATTTCGGCGCGCTGATCGCCGCTGGCCGGTCGAAACCGCGCCCGGATCACCGGATTTCGTCGACCAGGCCCCAGCTCAATGCGGTCCGCGGGTCCAGCTGTCGGCCCGACAACACCAGGTACGCGGTGCGCCACCGACCGATCCGCCGGGTGATGCTGACGGTGCCACCCGCGCCGGGGATCAGCCCGAGGGTCAGTTCGGGCAGGCCGAGCGTGGCGTCCTTGGTGCACACCACCTGCCCGCAAAACGCTGCCATCTCCAGGCCGCTGCCTAGTACCTGACCGTGCACCTCGGCCCGGCAGGCCCGGCCCAGTCGGCGGGTCAGCTCGTCGAGTACCAACGCCGGGCTGTGCCGGGTGCGGGCCAGGTGGGCGCTCGCCGGGTCGGTGAACGTGCCGAACTCGCCGAGATCGCCACCGCTGCAGAACGACGGCCCCACACCGGTCAGCACCACCTCGTCGACCGACGGGTCAAGCTGAGCGACGGCCAGCATCTCCAGGAGTGCAGCGCGGGCGTCGGTGCTGAATGCGTTGTGCCGCTGCGGTCGGTTGAAGCTGATGCGCAGGGTGTTGCCGTCACGGTCGGCGATGACGGGGTCCGGGATGTCGGGCAGGGTGGCGGGTCCGCGGTCGGCGAGCC
>JBEVHL010000485.1:0-8667 GCA_040511255.1 Mycobacterium sp.
GGCGCGGTCCACCCCTGCTTCGCCGCCGGCCATCAGCCCGTACAGGTAGGCGCGGCCGATCAGGGTGAACCGGGCGCCCAGCGCGATGGCCGCGACGATATCGGCACCGGACATGATGCCGGTGTCGAGGATGATCTCGGTCTCGGTGCCGACCTCGGCCACCACCGAGGGCAGCAGGTGGAACGGGATCGGCGCCCGATCCAGTTGCCGTCCACCATGATTCGACAAGATGATGCCGTCCACGCCGAGGTCGGTCACCGCGCGCGCATCTTCGACGGTCTGGATGCCCTTGACCACGAACTTGCCCGGCCACTGCGACCGGATCCAGGACAGATCGTCGAAGGTGACGGTCGGGTCGAACATCGTGTCGAGCAGTTCGGCCACGGTGCCCGACCAGCGATCCAGCGAGGCGAACGACAACGGCTCGGTGGTCAGGAAGTCGAACCACCAGTGCGGCCGGGGAATGGCGTTGGCGACGGTCCGCAGCGTCAGCGCGGGCGGGATGGACATCCCGTTGCGCTTGTCCCGCAACCGCGCCCCGGCCACCGGAACGTCGACGGTGACCAGCAGCGTGTCGTAGCCGGCCGCGACGGCGCGCTCCACCAGTGCCATCGACCGATCGCGGTCCTTCCACATGTACAGCTGGAACCAGTTGCGGCCCAACGGGTTCGCCGCCTTGACATCCTCGATCGAGGTGGTGCCCATGGTGGACAGCGAGTACGGGATCCCGGCCTTGGCCGCCGCGTGCGCCCCGGCGATCTCACCCTCGGTGTGCATCATCCTGGTGAAACCGGTCGGCGCGATGCCGAACGGCAGCGCGACGGGCGCGCCGAGCACATCCCAGCCGGTACTGACCTTGGACACATCACGCAGGATCGCCGGATGGAACTCGATGTCCAGGAAGGCCTGCCGGGCACGGGTGATGGACAGTTCGGCCTCGGCCGAGCCGTCGGTGTAGTCGAACGCCGCCCTCGGGGTGCGGCGCTTGGCGATGCGGCGCAGGTCCTGGATGGTCAGTGCCTTGTCGAGCCTGCGCTTGGTGGCGTCGAGTTCGGGCTTCTTGAACTGCATCAGGGGCGCGAGATCGCGAACCTTGGGTATCTGGCGCTTCATCTCAGGCCTTTCCTGCGGGAGTTCGTTGCGGCTCGAAGCGGTTGGCGGACAGCGTGGCTGCCATCGCCGCCCGCAGGGTCTCCAGGTCGCCGTCGAGCAGTCCGTGCGCACGGGCCTGGATGAGGACATTACCGATCGCGGTGGCTTCCACCGGCCCCGCCACGACGGGACGGCCGGTGCGGTCGGCGACGAGTTGGCACAGCAACCCGTTCTGGGCGCCGCCACCGACGATGTGCACGGTCTCGACGGGCACCCCGGACAAACTGGCCGCCTGCTCGACGCCGCGGGCGAATCCGGCGGCCAGGCTCTCGATGATGGCGCGCGTCATCTCCGGCCTGCCGGTGGGGGCGGGCAGATCGTGTTCGGCATACCAGGAGGCGATGCGGCCGGGGATGTCGCCCGGTTCGAGGAACTTGGGGTCGTCGCCGTCGAACACGTCACGGGTCGCCGGGCAGTCGGCGGCCTGGGCCAGCAGTTGCGGCAGGTCGATGCGGCTGCCGTCGCGCTCCCAGTGCCGCACCGATTCGCTGAGCAGCCACATGCCCATCACGTTGCGCAGAAAGCGGATTCGGCCGTCGGCGCCGACCTCGTTGGTGAAGTTGGCGGCACTGCTGGCGCTGTTGACGATGGGTCCGCTGAGTTCGACGCCGACCAGTCCCCAGGTACCGCAGGAGATGTAGGCGGCGGACTCCGCTTTCATCGGCACCGCGACGACGGCCGATGCGGTGTCGTGGGAGGCCACCGTGGTGATGGTCAGGCCGCGTCGCAGCCCGGTCCGTTCAGCCAGGTCGGGCAGCACCGTGCCCAGCCGCGCCCCCGGTTCGGCCAGGCCGGGGAACAGCCCGGCGGGCAGACCGAGCAGCCCGGCCAGTTCGTCATCCCAGCGGCCGTCGATGCCCAGCAGACCGGTGGTCGAGGCGTTGGTGCGTTCGGTCACCGGGCGGCCGGTCAGCCAGTACCCGATCAGATCCGGCACCAACAGCGCGGTGTCAGCCAGGCTCAGCAGGCCCGCCGCGCGGTCGGCCGCCAACTGGAACATCGTGGTGAACGGCAGGAACTGCAGGCCGTTACGCGAATAGACCTGGTCCTGGCTGAGTTTGGCGTGCACGATCTCTGCGCCCGCCGCGCCCCGGCTGTCCCGGTAGTTGTACGGCAGGCCGAGCAGTTTCCCGTCGCGCAGCAACCCGTAGTCGACCGCCCACGAGTCCACCCCGGCGCTGATCAATTCCGGCGCCGATCGGCCGGCCTCGGCCAAGCCGGTGCAGACGTGGGCGAACAGGTTGGGCAGGTCCCAGTGCATCGCGGTGCGCCGGCCGTTCCACAGGTAGACCGGGTCGTTGGCGAACCGGTTGACCTGCCGCATCTCGAAGGTGTCGGGGCCGACGGTGGCCAGCATCACCCGGCCGCTGGTGGCACCGAGATCCACCGCGACGAACTGCCCGGTTCCGGTCATCGCAGGAACGCCGCTGCCACCCCGGCGTCGACCGGGACGTGCAGTCCGGTGGTGTGCGAGAAGTCCGAAGTGCACAGCGCGAAGACGGCATTGGCGACGTTCTCCGGCAGTACCTCGCGTTTCAGCAGGGTGCGCTGAGCGTAGTAGGAGCCGAGCTCTTCTTCCGGAACACCGTATACCGCAGCACGTTTGGCCCCCCAGCCGCCGGCGAAGATACCGGAGCCGCGGACCACGCCGTCGGGGTTGATGCCGTTGACCTTGACGCCGTGCTCGCCGAGTTCGGCCGCCAGCAACCGGACCTGGTGTGCCTGATCGGCTTTGGTCGCGGAATAGGCGATGTTGTTGGGCCCGGCGAACACCGAGTTCTTCGACGAGATGTAGACGATATCGCCGCCCAGCTTCTGGTCGATCAGGGCCTTCGCCGCGGCCCGGGACACCAGGAACGATCCGCGGGCCATCACGTTGTGCTGCAGATCCCAGTCCGCGGCGGTGGTCTCCAACAGGGACTTGGACAGCGACAGGCCGGCGTTGTTAATCACGATGTCGATACCGCCGAACGCCAGGACTGTCGCGTCGATGGCGGCCTGCACGGCCGCCTCATCGGTCACGTCGGCGGCGATCCCGACGGCCACATCGGTTGACCCGAGTTCTTGCGCTGCCGCACTAGCCTTTTCGGCATCGAGATCGGCGATGACGACGCAGGCGCCTTCGGCAGCCAGCCGGGTGGCGATGGCCTTGCCGATACCCGACGCCGCACCGGTGACCAGAGCGATCCGGGTGGCCAGTGGTTTGGGCTTCGGCATCCGGGCCAGCTTGGCCTCTTCCAGCGCCCAGTACTCGATGCGGAACTTCTCGGCCTCGTCGATCGGCGCGTACGTCGAGATGGCCTCGGCGCCGCGCATCACGTTGATGGCGTTGAGGTAGAACTCACCTGCGACCCTGGCGGTCTGCTTGTCCTTGCCGTAGCTGAACATGCCGACGCCGGGGATCAGGATGATGGCCGGGTCGGCGCCTCGAATGGCGGGGCTGTCGGCGTCGGCGTGCCGGTCGTAGTAGGCCTGGTAGTCGGCGCGGTAGGCCTGGTGCAGTTCGGTCAGCCGGGCCTTGGCGTCGTCGACTCCTGCGTCGGCGGGCAGATCGAGCACCATCGGTTTGACCTTGGTGCGCAGGAAGTGGTCCGGGCAGCTGGTGCCCAACGCGGACAGCCTCGGATGCTCACTGCTGGAGAGGAATTCGAGCACGCGGGGATCGTCGGTGAAATGCCCGACCTGCGGCTTGTCGGCCGAGGCCAGACCGCGCAGGAACGGCGCCAGCGCGGCGGCCTTTGCGCGACGCTGATCGGCGGGCAGCGCCTCGTAGCCGGGTAGCGGGGTGCCGAACGGCTGCGGACGGCCATTGGTGTCGATATAGCGCTGCACGGTGTCGATAATCTCCAGCGAGCGCGCTTCGGCTTCGGCGGAGGTGTCGCCCCAGGCGGTGATGCCGTGGCCACCCAGGATGGTGCCGATGGCCTGCGGGTTGCGGGTCTTGATGTCGGCGATGTCCAGGCCGAGCTGAAAACCGGGGCGACGCCACGGGATCCACACCACGCGGTCGCCGAAGATCTGTTTGGTCAGGGCTTCACCGTCGGCGGCGGTCGCCAAAGCGATTCCGGAGTCCGGGTGCAGATGGTCGACGTGTGCGGCGTCGACCAGGCCGTGCATGGCGGTGTCGATGGACGGTGCGGCGCCGCCGCGGCCGTGCAGGCAGTAGTCGAACGCGGCCACCATCTCGTCTTCGCGCTCCAGCCCGGGATACACGTCGACCAGCGCCCGCATCCGGTCCAGCCGCAGCACGGCCAGCCCGTTCTCGGTCAGCGTGCCCAGGTCACCTCCGGAACCCTTGACCCACAACAGTTCCACCGGCGCGCCGGTCACCGGATCGGTGTCGCTGCCCTTGGCTGAGGTGTTGCCGCCGGCGTAGTTGGTGTTCTTGCGGTCGGCGCCGAGCCGGTTGGATCGCGAAAGTAGTTCTTCGACAGTGCTGTTCATCATGCTCCCCATGACGCAGGTGAACCACCCGCGCGGTCGATGTTGATGGTGTCCTGGTAGCCGGACTCGGCGTACGCCCGCATCGGGTTCGGCGGCAGATCGCGCTCGGTGCGCCACTGTGCCAGCCGGGGCCGGACGTCGGTGTAGAAGGCGTCCATCAGAATTTCGTTGGCGCCCAGTACATCCGAGGCCTCCTGGGCCGCAGTCAGTGCGTCATGGTCGACCAGCGCCGCCCTGGTGGTCATCTCCTGCACGTTGAGCACCGAGCGGATCTGGCCGGGGATCTTCTCCTCGACGTTGTGGCACTGGTCGAGCATGAACGCCACCGTCGAATCCGGCGCCAACGCCCCGCCGCGCAGCACCTCGAACATGATCCGGAACAGCTGGAACGGATCGGCCGCCCCGACGATGAGGTCGTCGTCGGCGTAGAACCGGGAGTTGAAGTCGAACGAGCCGAGCTTCCCCAGCCGCAGCAACTGGGCCACGATGAACTCGATGTTGGTGCCCGGCGCGTGATGGCCGGTGTCCAGGCAGACCAGGGCCCGCTCCCCCAGCGCGCTGACATGGGCGTACGAGGTGCCCCAGTCCGGGACGTCGGTGGCGTACATGGCCGGTTCGAAGAACTTGTACTCCAGTACCAGTCGTTGACCGTCGCCGATGTGCTGATAGATCGCGGCCAGCGACTCGGCGAGGCGGTCCTGCCTGCCGCGGATATCGCCCTGGCCCGGGTAGTTGGTGCCGTCGGCCAACCAGATCTTCAGGTCCTGCGAACCGGTCTGGTCCATGATCTCGATGCAGGCCAGGTGGTGGTCGATCGCCTTCTGCCGCACCGCTTTATCGGTGTGGGTCAGGCTGCCGAACTTGTAGTCGTCGTCCTGGAAGGTGTTGGAGTTGATGGTGCCCAGCCGGACGCCGAGGTCCTGCGCATAGGACGACAGTGCGCCGTAGTCGTCGACCTTGTCCCAGGGAATGTGCAGCGCCACGCTCGGTGCCAGGCCGGTGAACCGGTGGACCGTCGCCGCGTCGGCGATCTTCTCTTGGACGGTGCGTGGGGTGCCCGGTGTGCTGAACACCTTGAACCGGGTGCCGGAGTTCCCGAATGCCCAGGACGGCAGTTCGATGGCCAGGTTGTCGACCACTGCGGGTACGTCTGTGCTGATCATCGGGTGCCTCCAGTGGCGTCGAGAGTGGCAACGGAACCGGTTCCATTGTCCGAGATCGGGTGCCCGTACCGTTCGATTTCAATCTCTTTGAGGGTCTTTCCTCGGGTGCTCGGCGCCCAGACCGCGCCGATGATCATGGCCACGGTCAGCAGGGCGACCAGCAGGATGCCGACGACCGTCAACCCGGTGGCGGCCAGCAGGGTCGGGAAGAAATAGCTCAGCAGACCCGTGACGCTGCGGACGGCGAAGAACATCACGCCCTGTGCGCTGGCGCGGTACGGGGTGGCGAACAACTCGCTGGCCCACAGGCTGTAGAACGCCTGCGCACCGATACCGGCCGAGACGCCCCACAGCACGGCGAAGACCAGCATGGTCGGCACCCCGGCATCGGTGAAGGCCACCAGGACGATCCAGCCGACGATGCCCAGCGCGGCGCCGATCACGTACAACAGCCGCTGCGACATCCGGTCGGCGAATCGCATGAAGCCGAAATAGGTGGCCACCACCGTGCACCCCCACACCAGCACCTGCAGCAGGTCCTGCGCGACCGGGCTGTGCAGGCCTGCTGCGTCGTAGACCCGCGGCATGAAGATGCCGGCCTGCCCGGCGACGGTGTTCCAGAACAGGTAGATGCCGCCGAGGAAGAGGAGCGCGGTGATGTTGTTGCGCCGGGAGAACAAGCCGCGCAGCCCGCGTACGCCGATGGTCGAGGACACCGACGTGTCACTGTTCTGACCCTCGTCGGTCCAGATCTGCGACTCGGCCAGCCCTTGGCGCACCCACCAGACGATGGCGGCGACGACGAACAGGTGCGCGAAGATCAGCCGGGACCCGAACAGTCCCAGCGGCGCCAGGGCGGCGGCCAGGGCGAACCCGACCAGTGGGCCGACCGACCAGGCCAGCTGGGCGGTACCGACGTGCTTGGCCCGGTCGGTCGACGGCGCCTGTTCGGCGATGTAGGTCCAGGACGCCGGGACCCCGGCACCGACCGCAATACCGGTCACGATGAACGCCACCAGCAGCATCGTGAAGTTGACGGCGAAGGTGGCCAGCAGCACGCCGGCCATGTACACCAGCAGGTCGTAGGTGTAAATCGCCTTGCGGCCGAACCGGTCGCACAGCGGGCCGCCCAGGATGGCACCGATGGCGGCACCAAAAGCGTTGGCGCTCAACGCCGCCAGCAATCCGACGGCGAAGTTGCTGATGCCGAAGGCGGACTGCCAGAACCCCAGGCTGGTCGCGATGGCGATGATGGATCCGGCCTCGATGTAGTTCGACATGGCCACCGAGATGGTGGCCCGCCAGCCGTGGGTGTTGCGTGCTCCGATTTTCATGGGATTCCTAGGGTTAGGCGAGGTGGAAGTATTCGGTGAGCGGTGTCATCTGCGCGTCGGGATCGGCTCGATCGCCGTCGACGAAGTACTGGGCCATGCCGGCCTGCCACTTGGTGTTGATCTCGGTCTCGGCCATCCGCTGCTGGGCCAGTGCGAAGTCGTCGGTCTCGAGGTAGCCGACCACCAGCCCGTCGCTCTCACGGGTGAACAGCGAGTAATTTCGCCAGCCCGCTGCGCTCAGTGCGTCCAGCATCTCCGGCCAGACGTCCTGATGCGCCGCCAGATAGTCAGCCACCCGATCCGGCTTGAGGTGGAGCAGAAAGCACACGCGCTGGGTCACGCCAGTCTCCCAAGATCTGTTTTGAAACGTTTCAAAATGTGATGTGGGCGACTGTATGCCTGGGCTATGGCGAAGTCAACAGGCAGCCTGGACGCGACGCTGACGCCCAGGTGGGCGTAGGCCAGAATGGTCGTGTGGGCACAGTGGCATCTGGGCAGCCGCTGTCACTGTCGCAGGTCCCGAACACCGAGGTCGTTCGGCTGGCCGGCCTCACCGACGAACAACTGGCGGTCAGCCTGGATCCGTTGCCCGCCGACGCACCCGCCGTCATTCGCTACCGGCCGCCGGCTGATCCCGCCTCCCCGGCGGCGGTGGTCGACGACATCTTGGACAACGTGGAAGCAGTGGCCCGCGACCTGTTCCCCGCCTGGCTGCCCGAGGCCGAAGTCATCGCCGCAAGCAGCGACTTCGACTGCCGCGTGGTGCGGGAACTGGCCGGCCGGAAGGCTGCCGGCAGCGCGCATTTCGGTCCGTTCCTGGCCGACATCGCCGAGGCGGCACTGCGTCGGCGCCCCGCTGCTGCCCAATTCGACCCGGAGCTGCGCGCCAGGGGGCTGGCCCGGATCATCGCCGACAGCTACGGGCGCCCGGATGTGGTCCTGCTTGTCGCCGGCGATGGAGACCGCCGGGTGGCCACGGCCTGCGAGTGGCTGGCCGGTCACGGATTTGGCGTGTGGCTGGCGCCGGGTGCGCTCGCGTCGGTCGACCGGTTCCGCACGCTGATGCTGCCGGTCCCGGACTTCGTCGACGCGCTGGTGGCGCCTGCGCCCCGGACCGCGCCGGCGCCGGCCGCCGAATACCCGGCCCTGGCCGGGAGGCCACACCCGGCCAGCGTCTACGAACAAGCACTCGAACACGCGCTGGCCCGCTGCGAATGGGCGGTCGGCCGCACCTGGAACCAGGAGTACGCCAGCCACTCGCTGGCCCCGCCGATCCGGGTGGACCTGATGTGGCCGCGCGAACGATGCGTCGTCGAAATCGACGGGCCCGATCATCGCGGCGCGCTCAAATACGCCGCCGACCGCAGGCGGGACAACGGACTGCAGCTCGACGGGTTTGCCGTCCTGCGCTTCACCAACGAAGACATCGGCGACGACCCGCAGCGGGTGCTCGCCGATATCGAGAAACTGCTAAGAAGCAAGAGAACCGACGAAGGGAACCCGGTGTGAGCGTCGACCCCGAAGAGCTGTCCGGAACCGAGCAGGCCGTGTTGCTGGTCTTGATGGCCGAAGCG
>JBEVHL010000486.1:0-25821 GCA_040511255.1 Mycobacterium sp.
TGACGGTGTCCGGCAGGCCCGAGCAGCTGTCCGGGGTGGAGACCATGGTCGGGTTGTTCATCAACACCATCCCGCTGCGGGTGCGCCTCGATCCCGGCAAAACAGCCGGCGCGCAGTGTGTTTCGCTGCAACGCCGGGCCGCTGCACTGCGTGAACACAGCTATCTCGGACACGCCGAACTGCGGGCCCTGGCCGGGGTCGGTGAACTCTTCGACACCCTGCTGGTCTACGAGAACTTTCCGCCCGGGGAGATCTTCGGCGGTGGCGGCTTCGTCGCAGGCGGCGCGACCTTCCGGCCGGTCGCGCTGGAGAGCCTGTCCCACTTCCCGGTGACCATCGCCGCGCATGTCACCGACGGCGAACTGACGGTGCTGGTGGAGGTGCTCGAGGGTGCCCTGGGAGCGATGGCTCCGGCACAACTCGGGCGGCGGGTGCTGGCAGTGGCGGACCGCCTGATCGCCGGCTGGGACCACCCCCTGCGTGACGTCGACGTACTGCTCGACGAGGAAGCCGCGCCGCCGGCTGTCCGGGCGCCCGCAGCGCCGACCTCGGTAATCCACCAGCGGATCGCCGAAGTCGCTCAGCGGCAACCACATTCGACGGCGGTGAGCTGGGACGGCGGCCAACTGACCTACCTCGAGCTCGATGACGCCGCCGACCGGTTGGCGGCCGCATTGAGCGGACGGGGCGTGACGGTCGAGACCCCGGTGGCGATCAGCCTGCCCCGCGGCCCGGACTACGTAGTGGCGATGCTGGCCGTCCTCAAGGCCGGCGGGATCATCGTGCCGCTCGATCCGGCCATGCCCGCCGAGCGGATCGCCGACATCCTGGAGCAGACGGATGCGCCGCTGCTGATCGACGCCGCACTGATCGCGTCGACCGTTACGCAGGAGGGCTTTCGGCCCGTCCACGCCCATCCGGATCAGGCCGCGTATGCGGTGTTCACCTCCGGCACCACCGGCAGGCCCAAGGGCGTCATCGGCACCCACGATGCCGTCCTGGCCTACGCCGATGACCACGTGCGCGCGGTGCTGCGACCGGCGGCGGACCGGATGGGCCGACGCCTGCGCATCGCGCACGCCTGGTCATTTACCTTCGACGCGGCCTGGCAGCCACTGGCGGCGCTGCTCGACGGCCACTGTGTGCACCTCATCGGTGACGATGTCCAGCGCGACGCCGAAGCACTGGTGCGCGCGATCGACACCTTCAAGATCGACATGATCGACACCACGCCGTCGATGTTCGCGCAATTGCACGCCGTGGGTCTGCTCACCGACGTACCGCTCGCGGTGCTGGCGATGGGTGGCGAGGCGGTCGGTCCGGCCACCTGGCAATGGCTCACCGGCCATTGTGCCCGCACCGGGATGGTGGCCTATAACTGCTACGGCCCCACCGAGACCACCGTCGAGGCGGTCGTCGCAGTCATCGCCGAGCACGCGGCGCCGTCCATCGGGACACCGACCGGACCCACCCGCGCCTACCTCCTGGATTCCTGGCTGCGACCGGTACCGGACGGGGTGGCCGGTGAGCTCTATTTGGCGGGCGCCCAACTGACCCGCGGGTATCTGCGCCGGCCGGGCGAGACGGCGGCCCGCTTCGTCGCCGACCCGTTCGTCCCCGGGGAGCGCATGTACCGCACGGGTGACCTGGTGCGCCGGGCGCCCGACACGGGCCTGGAGTTCCTCGGCCGCTCCGACGACCAGGTCAAGATCCGGGGGTTCCGCGTCGAACCGCGGGAGATCGCCGCGGTGTTGGCGAAGCATCCCGCTGTGCACGGCGCCCACGTCACGGTGCAGCCGGGCCCGCGCGGACCGCGGCTGACGGCGTTCGTCGGCGGCAGTGCGCCATCGGTGGGGGAGTTGCGCGCCCTGCTGGCCGAGCGGCTGCCGCGCTATCTGATACCGCACCACATCGTCGTCCTACCTGAGCTCCCACTCAACGGGAACGGCAAGGTGGACGAATCTGCCCTGGCGGCAATAGAACTGGCGACCCCCGAAGTCACCGAGCCATCCACGCCCACCGAGGTCGCGCTGGCCGCGGTGCTCGCCGAGGTACTCGACACCGCGCACCCGGATGTCACCGCGGACTTCCTGGAGTTGGGCCTGGACAGCATCGTCGCGTTATCGGTGGTGCAGGTGGCCCGGCGCCGCGGCATCGTGCTGCGGGCCCGTCTGATGCGCGACTGCGTGACCATCCGGGAGCTCGCCGCTGCCATCGATAGGGAGGACAGGGAGGCCCGCGAGACAGCCGAGTCCCAGCGCGCCGAGACCGGCGGCCCGATTCCGGTGCTGCCCAGCGTGCATTGGCTCTACCAGTACGGCAGTCCGCGGCGGCTGGCGCAGACCGAGGCCTTCCGGTTGCCCGACGGTGTCACGGCCGACGTGCTGCGGACGCTGGTGCGCACCGTCGTCGACGGACACGAGCTGCTGCGCACCCGGCTGGATCGCAACACCATGACCCTGGCGCCCGGCGCCGAGCCCGTCGTCCTGCACGAGGTCGCGGTCGACGGCGATCTGTCCGAGGCGGTGGCCGAGCACGCCGGTCGGGGGCTGGAAAGCCTTGACCCGCAATACGGCAGGGTGCTGGCCGCCACCTGGCTGCGACCGCCGGACGGCCCCGGAGTGCTGCTGCTGAGCGCCCACGTGCTGGCCATGGACCCGGCCTCCTGGCGCATCGTGATCGGCGAACTCGACGCCGCCTGGCATGCCTCGGCGGCGGGGGTGGCGCCGACGCCCACCCGCGAACACACCAGCTACCGCCGCTGGGCGGTTGCCCTGACCGAGCGGGCCGCCCGGCTGGACACCGTCGACTTCTGGGCCGCGCAACTCGACGGCCCAGACCCGACACTCGGTGCCCGCCGGGTGCAGCCCGACACCGACCGTGCCGTCGACTTGACCATCGGATTCTCCCCATCGGATGCCGCGCTGACGGCGCGTCTGCTGGCGGGCCCGACGCCCATCACCGACCTGCTGGCCGTCGCCGCCGCCCGCACCATCACGGCCTGGCGCCGGCGCCGCGGCCAGCACACCCCGACCCCGCTGCTGGCGGTCGAAACCCACGGCCGCGCCGACCAACTTGTCCCAGACGCGGACACCGGCGACACGGTCGGGCTGTTCAGCGCCATCTATCCGCTGCGGGTGCACCCGGACGCCGACCGGTTGCCGGTGGACGCCGCCACCGGCATCGACTACGGGCTGCTGCGCTATCTGCGTCCCGACACCGCGCGCCGTTTGCGGGGCTTACCCGAGCCGCAGCTACTGCTGAACTACCTGGGCCGGATCCACGCCGGCGGCGAGGCCGGGGCAATCACCCCGGCGCGGGCACTGCTGGCCGGGGTGTCGCCGGCACCCGAACCCGACCTGGCGGTGCGCCACGAGCTCACTCTGGCTGCCGGGGTGCTGGCCGGAGCCGACGGGCCCACCCTGGTGACCCAGTGGCGCACCCTGCCCGACATCTTCAGCGCCGAGGACATCACCGTGCTGCAGGCCCTGTGGCAGAACGCATTACGAGAGGTGGCGCCGTGACGCCGACACTGGCCGTCATCGGCGCAGGCGCCAAGGCGGTGGCCGTCGCGGCCAAGGCCGCCGAACTGCGCCAGATGGGCATCGCCGTGCCCGACGTGGTGGCCGTCGAACGCACTGCGGTGGCGGCGAACTGGAGCGCCGGTGGCGGCTGGACCGACGGCGAGCACCGATTGGGTACCGGCCCGGAGAAGGACGTCGGTTTTCCCTACCGGTCGGCCGTCGCGCCACGGCGCAACGCCGAACTCGACAATCGGATGACCCGGCACAGCTGGCAGTCCTATCTGATCGCCACCGGGCAGTTCGCCGAGTGGATCGACCGCGGGCGGCCCGCACCGCCGCACCGCCGGTGGGGGGAGTACCTGCGGTGGGTGGCCGACGCCGTGGGCATGACGGTGATCCGCGGGGACGTCGACCAGGTATCGGTGGCCGGGCAGAAGTGGGTGCTGCACACCCATGAGACGACGGTGGCCGCCGACGCGGTGATGGTCACCGGGCCCGGGCAGGCCGAACGGTCCCTGCTGCCCGGCAATCCGCGGGTGCTCTCGATCGCCCAATTCTGGCACCATGCCGCCGAACACGACAGGATCACCGCCGAACGGGTCGCGGTGATCGGCGGTGGCGAGACCGCGGCGTCGATGCTCAACGAGCTTTTCCGCCATCGGGTTTCGACCATCACCGTGATCTCCCCGCAAGTAACCCTGTTCACCCGCGGCGAGAGTTTCTTCGAGAACACCCTGTTCAGCGATCCCACCGGCTGGTCGGCGTTGACCCCGGCCGAACGCCGCGACGCTCTGGCCCGCACCGACCGCGGGGTGTTCTCGGCGCGCGTGCAGGAGTCATTGCTGGCCGATGATCGGATCCGGCACCTGCGGGGTCGCGTCGCCCATGCGGTGGGCCGCGACGGCCGAATCCGATTGACGCTGTCCACCAATCGGGCCGGTGAACACGTCGAGACCGTGCACGGTTTCGATCTGGTGATCGACGGTTCCGGCGCCGACCCGCTGTGGTTCACCGAACTGTTCAGCCAGGACGCCCTCGACGTGCTGGAACTCGGGCTGGGCGGTCAGCTGACCAGCGATCGGCTGCAGGAGTCGATCGGCCACGACCTGGCCGTCACCGGCGTCGCACCGAAGTTGTTCCTGCCCAACCTGTCCGGACTGACCCAGGGCCCGGGCTTCCCGAACCTCAGCTGCCTCGGTCTGCTGTCCGATCGCATCCTGGGTGCCGACCTCGCCGACCATGCCCAACCCCGACGCAGGAGAACCGATGAGCACCAACCCGTTCGATGACGAAGACGGCACGTTTGTCGTGCTGGTGAACGACGAAGAACAGCACAGCCTGTGGCCGACGTTCGCCGAGATCCCGCAGGGCTGGCGCACGGTGTTCGGTGCGGCCACCCGCGCCGACTGCCTGGCCTACGTCGAGGAGAACTGGACCGACCTGCGGCCCAAGAGTCTGCGCGACGCGATGGCCGCCGACGGGTGATCAGGTCTGTCGTGACTGAATGAAGATGTCGGCCAGATGATTTCGAAACCACCGGTGGGCGGGGTCCGCGTCATTGCGGGGATGCCACGCCATGCCGACGTCGATGTGCGGCAGCTCCAGGGGGATCGGGAACGCCCGCAGGCCGGGATCCGCAGCGTTGGCGGTGAGGGCGATCAGATCGGTCGAGCGCGCCAGCAGCATCGCGCTGGTGTGGCTGGGCACGACGACGGCCACCCGCCGGTGTAGGCCGAGGCGCGCCAGGGCGTCGTCGATGGGTCCGCGCTGCCTGCCGCGGCGGGAGATGCTGATATGCCCGCAGGCCGCGAACCGCTCGGCGTCGATCGGGCCGTCGAACACGGGGTGGTCGTCGCGGGCCAGGCCCAGCAGCGACATCGTCGCCAGCGGCTGACGGCACGTCTCGGGGTCGAGATTCGACAGGTCGCCGAGCTCGACGTCGACGTCACCGTGGCGCAGGGCGGCCGTGCCCTCGGTGGCTTCGGGCATGAAAGCCACTGTCACATCTGGTGATTCGCGGTCGAGGAGCTCCATCAGCGGTACCGCGAGACCGGTGAGGAACAATTCGGCCAGTTGCACGGTGAAGGTCCGCCTGATCGCGCTCGGGTCGAAATCTGTTCCTGGCCGCAGGATTCGCTCGGCCTGGTCCAGCAGCGCGTGCAGTTCATCGCGGATCTCGGCTGCCCGCGGGGTGGGTACCAGGCCTTGCCCGGCGCGGACCAGCAGCGGGTCGCCGGTCAGGCGACGCAGCCGTGCCAACGACCGGCTGACTGCGGGCGGCGAGGTACCCAGCGCCGCCGCCGCCGCGGTGACGCTGCTGTGCTGCAGCAAGGCGTCCAGCGTTCGGAGCAGGTTCAGGTCCATCGCACCAGTATTACCTTCAGTGATAAGTACTAGTTGACAATTCTTGCATTGATGCGCAAACGCGCTGCGTGCACCCTGGATGACGTACCCGATATGACTCATTCAGGAGGAAGATATGCCCGACACATCTGCTCGCGACGGCCGTGACGGTGACGTGCTGGCCGTCGTCAGCCAGAGCGGTCCCACCGTCACGTTTTTCGACGCGGCCACCGACACCCACCTCGACACACTCGAACTGCTGGCCGAACCGCACGAACTGCGCTTCGACCCCGTCCACCGCTTGCTCTGGTGCACCAACACCTACTACTCCGGCTACTACCACGCCAACGGCGGACAGCGCACCCAGCTGACGGTCATCGACCCCGATGCCCGCCGCATCGTCGACGTCGTCGACCTGGCCCCCGAACACGGGCCGCACGGGCTCGCGCTCGACGCGACCGGCGGCAGGCTCTACGTCAGCGTGGAGGGGGCAGGCGACCGGCCCGGCGGCGTCGTCGTGATCGACACCGCAACTCGAAAAGCGTTGGGCCGCATCGATACCGGTGCCTTCGGGCCACACTGGTTCGTCATCGACGCCGCCGGGACGAAAGGGTTTGCCAGCAACAAGGAGGCGCCGTTCGTCTCGCTGGTCGATTTGGCGGCAGGCACCTTCACCACCGTCGAGGTGCCGGGCAGCGAAGGACTTGCGGTCTCCGCGGACGGCCGCGAACTGTATGTCGCGGCACCGTACGGCTCGTTCAGCTCCGAGGCGGGCGAGCGACCGGCGACCGGGGTCCGGGTCATCGACACCGTGGCCGGGGCGGTGCGCGACGTGCTGGCCACCGAGGACGTGGTGATCCCGGTGTGTCTGACCAGCACCGGCACCCTGCTGGCCGGCGAGATCCAGATGTCACGCCACCCCACGTCGGCGCTCGGCACGCATGGGCCCGGCAGGTTGCTCGCCTTCTCCACCGAGACGCGCGAGCGGATCGCCGCGGTGGAGCTGACCGGACGGTGCCCACTGACGATCACCGCCTCACCCGACGGTCGGCTCGGCTACGTCTCGGGCGTGGTGTCGTCGACCGTGGACATCGTCGACCTGCAGACCTGGGAGGTGCTCAGCAGCCTGGACATCGCCAAACGCGGTGAACCCGGTGCGCACGGGTTGGCCTACATCGCGAGGTAACTCTCAGCTGGGCGCCAGGCCGCTGTCGAGATCGAAGACCCGGGCGTGCATCACCGTGCGGTTGCGCAGCGCGGCCCGCACCGCCCGGTGCAGGCCGTCCTCCAGGTAGACGATGCCCTTCCACCGCACCGCGTGGGGGAACAGGTCGCCGTAGAAGGTGGAGTCTTCCGAGAGCAACCGGTCCAGGGCCAGCACGGTCGTGGTGGTGACGAGTTCGTCGAGGCGGATCTGCCGGGGCGGGATCTGGGACCAGTCACGGTAGGACAGGCCATGCTCGGGGTAGGGCTTACCGTCCCGGACACCTTTGAAGATCATTCGGCGAAGTTCAATTGTGTCGGGGCCGGTGTGTCCCCCCGACTCGCGATAGCCATGCCAAAAGGCTAGACCCTGACGGCAGAAATGCCACCGGTACTGCGATGACGCCTCCGGACCCGGCGCGCTCATACTCCGGTGCCGCCACGGATGACACTAAAGTGGATGGACCGGAGGTGATTATTGATGAGCAGCGCCGAGGATCGTCGTTTTGAGGTACTGCGTGCCATCGTGGCCGATTTCGTGTCGACCAAAGAGCCCATCGGATCCAAGTCGTTGGTGGAGCGGCACAATCTCGGTGTCTCGAGTGCGACGGTCCGCAACGATATGGCGGTCCTGGAGGCTGAGGGATACATCACGCAGCCGCACACCAGTTCGGGCCGGATCCCCACCGAGAAGGGGTACCGGGAGTTCGTCGACCGCCTGGCCGAGATCAAGCCGCTGTCCACCCCCGAACGCCGCGCCATCCTGACTTTCCTGGACACCGGCGTCGACCTGGACGACGTGCTGCGGCGCGCGGTCCGGCTGCTGGCGCAGCTGACCCGCCAGGTTGCCGTCGTGCAGTACCCGACCCTGTCCGCCTCGACGGTGCGGCACCTCGAAGTGGTCGCGTTGTCACCGGCGCGGCTGCTGTTCGTCGTCATCACCGATTCCGGCCGGGTGGATCAGCGCATCGTCGAACTCGGCAATGTCATCGAAGACCACCAGCTTTCGCAGCTCCGCGAACTGCTCGGCCAGGCGTTGGAGGGTAAGCGGCTCTCCGCGGCGTCCATCGCCGTGGCCGACCTGGCCAGCCAACTCGACGGTGGTGGCGGACTGGGCGACGCCATCGGTCGCTCGGCGACCGTGCTGCTCGAATCGCTGGTCGAGCACACCGAGGAACGCCTGCTGATGGGCGGCACCGCCAACCTCACCCGCAACACCGCTGACTTCGGCGGCTCGCTGCGCTCGGTGCTGGAAGCGCTCGAGGAGCAGGTGGTGGTGCTCAAGTTGCTGGCCGCCCAGCAGGAGGCGGGCAAGGTCACCGTGCGCATCGGGCATGAGACCGAGGCTGAGCAGATGATGGGCACGTCCGTGGTGTCCACGACATACGGCACAATGGACACGGTCTACGGCGGCATGGGTGTGCTCGGGCCCACTCGAATGGACTATCCGGGAACGATGGCCAGTGTCGCCGCTGTTGCGATGTATATCGGCGAGGTGCTCGGCGCCCGCTGAGACCAGGTCCTGAGATCGAGACTTTTGACGAAAGAAGTGTGGGGAAGCGTGGCACGCGATTACTACGGTCTGCTCGGCGTGAGCAAGGGCGCGAGCGATTCGGAGATCAAGCGCGCCTATCGCAAGCTGGCCCGTGAACTGCATCCCGACGTCAACCCCGACGAAGCCGATCAGGCCAGGTTCAAGGAGATCTCCGCGGCCTATGAGGTGCTCAGCGATCCCGAGAAGCGGCGCATCGTCGATCTCGGCGGCGACCCGCTGGAAGGCGCGGCCTCGGCAGGCGCCAACGGCTTCGGTGGCTTCGGCGGTCTCGGTGACGTGTTCGAGGCGTTCTTCGGCGGCGGCACGGCATCCCGCGGCCCCACCGGCCGGGTCCGGCCCGGCTCCGACTCACTGCTGCGGATGCGGCTGGATCTGACCGAATGCGCCACCGGCGTCACCAAGCAGGTCGCCGTCGACACCGCGATCCTGTGCGACAAGTGCCAGGGCAAGGGCACCAACGGCAACTCAACCCCGGTGACGTGCGACACCTGCGGCGGCCACGGCGAGGTGCAGAGCGTGCAGCGTTCCCTGCTCGGCCAGGTCATGACGTCGCGGCCGTGCCCGACGTGCCGCGGTGTCGGTGAAGTCATCCCCGATCCCTGCCACCGCTGCGGCGGCGACGGACGGGTGCGGGCCCGGCGGGAGATCAGCGTGAAGATCCCGGCCGGCGTCGGCGACGGGATGCGCGTGCGGCTGGCCTCCCAGGGTGAGGTCGGCGCAGGTGGCGGCCCGGCCGGCGACCTGTACGTCGAGGTGCACGAGCAGGCCCACGACATCTTCATCCGGGACACCGATGACCTGCACTTCACCGTCGAGGTGCCGATGGTCGATGCCGCACTGGGCACCACCGTCACCGTCGACGCCATCCTGGACGGGCTGACCGAGATCACCATCCCGGCAGGCACGCAGCCCGGCTCGGTCACCACGTTGCGCGGCCACGGGATGCCGCACCTGCGGTCCGGGGTGCGGGGCGACCTGCACGCCCACATCGACGTCGTCGTCCCGACCCGGCTGGATCATCAGGACACCGAACTGCTGCGTGAGTTGAAGAAGAACCGCAGCCGCGATGTGGCCGAGGTCAAGTCCACGCTCACCACCAACACCAACGGCGGCCTGTTCAGCCGACTGCGCGAGACGTTCAGCGGTCGCTGAGCCCCGTTCGTGTCGTCCGGCCCGCTGTTCTATCTCGACCGGTTGCCCGCCGAAGGTCAGCTGGCCGTGCTCGACGGTGACGAAGGGTTCCACGCCGCGTCGGTGAGGCGGATCCGGGTGGGCGAGCACATCTCCCTGGGGAACGGCGCCGGTGAGATGGCGCACTGCGTGGTCGACGACGCCGGCAAGCAACACCTCGACGCGCGGGTACTGCGGCGGTGGCGCGCCGCCGCACCCCGGCCACCGGTGACCGTCGTGCAGGCCATCCCCAAGGGCGAGCGATCGGAACTCGCGGTCGAGCTGGCCACCGAAGCCGGCGCGGACCGAATCCTGGCCTGGCACGCCACCCGCTGTGTGGCGCGCTGGGACGGGCCGCGGACCGAGAAAGGGTTGCGTCGGTGGCGGGCCGTCGCCCGCTCGGCTGCCCGGCAATCGCGCCGCGCGTTCATCCCCACCGTCGACGGCGTGCTGTCGACGAACACCCTGACCCAGCAGATCCGCGACGACGTGGCCGGAGGAGCCGTGGTGCTGGCGCTGCATGAATCCGCGACCGCTCCCTTGACGGATCTCGAACTGGCACAAGCAGTTTCGTTGACCCTGGTGGTCGGCCCCGAGGGCGGCATCACCGACGAGGAGATCGCGGCGTTCAGCGCCGCCGGTGCGCACGCGGTCCGGCTCGGGCCCACCGTGCTGCGGACCTCGACTGCCGCGGCCGTGGCGCTGGGCGCGCTGGGCGTGCTGACGCCGCGTTGGGCCGCAGCGGGCCTCCTCGAGTGACGCGTACGATGTACGTGTCACACCAGTTCGAGAAGGCAGGAGTCCATGCGCGCCCGGTTCACCCTTGACGAAGTGCAGGCTGCTGCCCTGCAGATCGTCGACCGTGACGGACTCAACGCACTGAGCATGCGGACCCTGGGGGCGGCGCTCGGCACCGGGCCGATGACGCTGTACAACTACGTCAAAAACCGCGACGAGCTCGAAGAATTGGTGGCCGAGGCGGTCATCGCCGATCTGCAGCTCCCCGAGCACTGCGACGACTGGGCGGGCGAAGTGCGCGCGGTCGCGGGGGCGATGTGGCACGGCGTGCGGCGCCACCCGAACGCCATCCCGCTGGTGCTGACCCGCCGCACCGCATCGCCGTCGAGCTACCGGGCGGCCGAACGACTGGTCGACGCGCTCAGCGGCGGCGGGCTGGCCGATGTCGAGTTGTTGTGGGCGTTCCGGGCCGTGCTGGCGCTGGTGATGGGCAGTGTGCAGGTGGAACTGGCCGGGCCGTTGGGCGGCGACGACCGCCAACGCGCGCAGGCGGTGGAAGCCAACGGTTCGCTGGCCACGTTGGTCGAGATCAGCCGCCGTTCCACCCCCGCCGACGACTTCGCCCATGCGCTGGACATGCTGCTGGCGGGCATCCCGCCGCGGTCAGGCACATAAGCACTGGGCCGGTGGCCCACCCGGCGGTAGACTGCGGTATCCGAGCACATCACGCGGCAGAACACCGCGTGACCCGACTCCCGTGACCGCGAGAAAGCAGGCAAGCAAACCCACGTGACGCCCCGCGAAACGAACGCTGCTCCTTCTGACAACTCCGTGCGCAGCAGCAGCTCAAGCGTTGTAAGCGTGCCGCCCGACTACATCATGGGCCTGCTCGGTTCCGCCGACGAGAATCTTCGCGCACTCGAACGCACGCTGACCGCCGACCTGCACGTCCGCGGCAACGCCCTGACCCTCTCCGGTGAACCGGCCGATGTGGCCCTAGCCGAGCGCGTGATCACCGAACTCATCGCCATCGTCGGCAGTGGCCAGACGCTCACCCCGGAAGCGGTCCGGCGCAGCGTGGCCATGCTGGTCGGCACCGGTAACGAGTCGCCCGCCGATGTACTGACCCTGGACATCCTGTCCCGGCGCGGTAAGACGATTCGCCCCAAGACGCTCAACCAGAAGCTCTACGTCGACGCCATCGACAGCAACACCATCGTCTTCGGCATCGGTCCGGCAGGCACGGGCAAGACGTATCTGGCGATGGCCAAGGCGGTCAATGCGCTGAAGACCAAACAGGTCAGCCGCATCATCCTGACCCGCCCCGCGGTGGAAGCCGGTGAGCGCCTTGGCTTTCTGCCCGGCACGCTGAGCGAAAAGATCGACCCGTACCTGCGGCCCCTGTACGACGCGCTGCACGACATGATGGATCCCGAGGCCATCCCGAAACTGATGGCCGCAGGTGTCATCGAAGTGGCTCCGCTGGCGTACATGCGCGGCCGCAGCCTCAATGACGCGTTCATCATTCTCGACGAGGCGCAGAACACCACACCTGAGCAGATGAAGATGTTCCTCACCCGCCTCGGCTTCGGCTCCAAGATGGTGGTCACCGGTGACATCACCCAGATGGACCTGCCGGGTGGCGCGAAATCCGGGCTGCGGGCCGCGGTGGACATCCTCGACGATATCGACGACATCGCGTTCGCCGAGTTGACCAGTGCCGACGTCGTGCGGCACCGCCTGGTGTCGGAGATCGTGGACGCCTATGCGCGGGCCGAAGATCCGAGCTCGATGAACCGGGCGCAACGCCGGTCGCATAACGCCCCCGGCGGGTCCACCCGCCATCGGCGATGAGGCCGCCCATGGGGATCAGACGATGAGCATCGAGGTTTCCAACGAGAGCGGGCTCGACGTCTCCGAGGAGGAGTTGATCAGCGTCGCGCGATTCGTCATCGCCGCGATGAAGGTCAACCCCGGCGCGGAGCTGTCCATGGTGCTGCTCGACACCGCGGCGATGGCCGATCTGCACATGCGCTGGATGGACCTGCCCGGTCCGACCGACGTGATGAGCTTCCCGATGGATGAACTCGAACCGGGCGGGCGCCCCGACGCGTCGGATCCCGGCCCGTCGATGCTGGGTGACATCGTGTTGTGCCCGCAGTTCGCCGCCGATCAGGCCGCCACCGCCGGTCACCCGCTGGAGCACGAACTCGCGCTGCTCACCGTCCACGGCGTACTGCATCTCCTGGGCTACGACCATGCCGAACCGGACGAGGAGAAAGAGATGTTCGCCCTGCAGGGCCAGCTCCTCGAAGACTGGTACGCCGATCAGGCCAAGCTCTTTCACAAGGTGCGCCAAACCGAGAAGGACCGCCGCCTGCTCGACAAGTCAAGGTATTTCGACGAATCGTGAGCGGACTTACGTCGCTGCTCGGCGCAATCGCACTGATAGCGCTGGGCGGCTTTTTCGCGGCGATCGACGCCGCCATCAGCACCGTGTCGATGGCCCGGATCGAAGAGTTGGTCCGCGACGAACGGCCCGGCGCGGTCGCCTTGAGCAAGGTGATGGCCGAGCGGCCGCGCTACATCAACCTGGTGGTGCTGCTCCGGATCACCTGCGAGACCACCGCGACGGTACTGATGGTCGCCTTCTTCTACGAAGACCTCGGCCTGAACTGGGGTCTGTTCGCCGCCGCCGCGATCATGGTGGTGGCGAGTTTCGTCGGGATCGGGGTGGGTCCGCGCACCGTGGGCAGGCAGAACGCCTATTCGATCGCCCTGGCGACAGCCCTACCGCTGCAAGCGATTTCGGTGCTGTTGACGCCGATCAGCCGGCTGCTGGTCCTGCTCGGCAATGCGCTCACTCCTGGCCGCGGCTTCCGTAACGGGCCGTTCGCGTCCGAGATCGAACTGCGTGAAGTCGTCGACCTGGCCCAGCAGCGTGGGGTGGTGGCCGACGACGAACGCCGGATGATCCAGTCGGTCTTCGAACTCGGCGACACTCCCGCCCGTGAGGTGATGGTGCCGCGCACCGAGATGGTGTGGATCGAGAACGACAAGTCGGCAGGCCAAGCCACGTCGCTGGCCGTGCGCAGCGGGCACTCCCGGATGCCGGTGATCGGCGAGAACGTCGACGACGTGGTCGGCGTGGTGTACCTCAAAGATCTTGTCCAGCAGACCTACTACTCCACCAACGGCGGCCAGGACACCACGGTCTCGCAGCTGATGCGGCCCGCGGTGTTCGTCCCCGATTCCAAGCCGCTGGACGATCTGCTGCGCGAGATGCAGCGCGACCGCAACCACATGGCGCTGCTCGTCGACGAATACGGTGCGATCGCAGGCCTGGTCACCATCGAAGACGTGCTGGAGGAAATCGTCGGGGAGATCGCCGACGAATACGACACCGACGAGGTGGCGCCGGTGGAGGACCTGGGGGACAAGAATTTCCGCGTCTCGGCGCGGTTGCCCATCGAGGACGTCGGTGAGCTCTACGACGTCGAGTTCGATGACGACCTGGACGTCGACACCATCGGCGGGCTGCTGGCACTGGAACTCGGGCGGGTGCCGCTGCCGGGTGCCGAAGTCGAATCACACGGGTTACGCCTGAAAGCCGAAGGCGGCCATGACCACCGCGGCCGGGTGCGGGTGGGCACGGTGCTGATCAGTCCGGTCGAAGTCGAGGATCCAGACGGTGACGCCGACGCCGATAGGGAGTCCGATGGCGATGACTGAACCGCTCGATGCCGAGGACGCCAAGCTGGTGACGCTGGCGCGGGGTGCGATGGCCCGCACCGAAGCGGGCAGTGGTGCCGCGGTGCGCGATCTCGACGGCCGCACCTACGCCGGCGCCCCGGTCACGTTGGCCGCCTTGACGCTGACCGCCCTGCAGGCCGCGGTGTCGGCGGCGGTGTCCAGTGGCGCCACCGGCTTCGAGGCGGCGGTGTTGGTGGACGGTTCAGCCGATGATGCCGGCGTGGCCGCGGTACGTGAGCTGTCGCCGACGGCGTCGATCATCATGACCGACCGCGCAGGAGTGCTGCAATGAACGACGAGACTGCGGTGAGAACGCCGTATCTCGCGAAATCCCGATCTGACCGCAGTCTCGGCGAGAAGAGAGTAGTCAGATGACCGAATTCCATTCCGGCTTCGTATGTTTCGTGGGCAGGCCGAACACCGGCAAGTCGACCCTGACCAATGCGTTGGTGGGGGAGAAGGTCGCCATCACGTCGAATCGACCGCAGACCACCAGGCACACCATCCGCGGCATCGTGCACCGCGAGGCGTTCCAGATCATCCTGGTGGACACCCCCGGTCTGCACCGCCCGCGCACGACGCTGGGCAAGCGGCTCAACGAACTGGTCAAGGGCACCTACTCCGACGTCGACGTCATCGGTATGTGCATTCCGGCCGACGAGACCATCGGGCCCGGTGACCGCTGGGTCTACGAACAGATCTGCGGCGTCGCCCCGCGGACCCCGCTGATCGTCATCGTCACCAAGATCGACAAGGTGTCCCGCGACCGGGTGGCCATGCAGCTGATGACGGCCCAGAAGGAATTCGGCGAACACGCCGCGGACATCATTCCGGTGTCGGCCCTGTCGGGTGAGCAGGTCGATGATCTGATCGCGCTGATGGCCGCCAAACTGCCGGAGGGCCCGGCGTTCTACCCCGACGGCATGCTGACCGACGAGCCGGAAGAGACCCTGATGGCCGAGCTGATCCGCGAAGCCGCCCTGGAAGGGGTGCACGACGAGCTGCCGCACTCACTCGCGGTGGTGATCGACGAGGTCGAACCGCACGAGGGCCGAGACGACATGATCGACGTGCACGCCATCCTCTACGTCGAGCGGGACAGCCAGAAGGGCATCGTCATCGGCAAGGGTGGGGAGCGCCTGCGCGAGGTCGGTACCGCCGCGCGGACCCAGATCGAGAAACGGCTCGGCACCAAGGTGTATCTCGATCTGCGGGTCAAGGTGGCCAAGAACTGGCAGCGCGACCCCAAACAGCTGGGCCGACTCGGCTTCTAGGGCGACTGAAGCTAGGGCGGCTGAAGCTAGGGCGTCCAGCCTGGGACCTGGCCGAACTCGCGGACCGGGGGCGCCGTCACGGGCTGCGCGCTGTCACCCTTGCCGTAGACCGCGACGACGACGCTGCGATCCAGCGCGTTGACCGACCACACCCCGATGTCGACATTCGAGCAGTCCGACATGGTGGCAAAGTAATCGGGACGGTAGTACCAGTTGTTCATGATTTCCACGCCGCTGATCGCCAGCGCGGGGTTGATCGCCGTGGTCTCGGCGACGACGCCCGCGTAGCCGGCATTGCGCGCCCGGTCGGCGACGGTGGTGCCGTCGGAACCGATGTCGCCGTCCAGGGCGCGGTTGTTCAGCACGTCGTTGGCCTGCCATTCGGCCGCCAGGCGCAGTTTGGGGTTGACCTTGATCTTGGTGGCGCAGCCGGCCTGGCCCTGGATGGTGTAGACGTTCTCCACCACCGAGTTGTTCAGCCGGCGGTTGTCGGCGTGCGCGGTAGGCAGGCCCAGCACAGCGCCCGTCACGCTCAGCACCGCCAGCGCGGAGATCACCATCCCGCGGCGGCCCGCCGTCAGTCCCGCAGTCATGGTCGATGACCATACGCGAGCCGCGGTGACGTGGGCAGGGGAACAGGTCAGTCCGACGGTTCCTTGGCCAGCGGCGTGTTCCACCACACCTCCGGCTGCCGGGCGCTCCACCCGCTGACCGCCTCGAGTTCGGCGGCCAGCGACACCAGCAGCGGCTCGCTGTTCGCCGGGCCCATCAGTTGCACGCCGATGGGCAGCCCGTCGGCTGTGAACCCGGCGGGGACGTTGATCGACGGCCAGCCCAACACGTTCCACGGCCAGGTCACCGGGCATGCGGCGATCATCGCCCGGTCGGTGGCCGTGCCGCCGAGTCCGTCGAACGCCCGCGCCAGCGGCGGCGGTTGCGCGGTGGTCGGGGCCAGGATCACGTCGACGGAGTTGAAGATCGTGCCGATGCGACGCTGGGTCTGCGCTTCGTGAGCGCGAGCCCTGCGAAGGGTCTGCTCCGAGAGCAGGCGGCCCATCCGCATGTTCGCCAACGTGCGCCGGTCCAGGGTGACGCCGTCGCCGACGCGGTCCGCCCAGTCCAGCAGCCCGGACGTCGAGCGGGACAGGAAGTTCCAAGACAGCCGCAGGCCGTAGTCGGGATTGCCCTCCATGATCGTGTGGCCGAGGTCTTCGAGTTGTTGACCGACGGTCTGGCACGCCGCGCGGATCTCCGGGTGCAGTTTGGCGCGGAAGCCGGTGAACGGGAACCGGGTGGACATCGCGATGCGCAGCGGGCCCGGGCCGATCCCGACGTGTTCGGACAGCGACACCGGCGGCGGCTGGTGAAGATCGCCGTCGACGTTGCCGGACACGGCGTCGAGCACCAGGGCCGCGTCGGCGACCGTGCGCGCCAGCACCCCGTAGACGGTGATGCCGTTGAACGCCTCCGGCAGCGGCCAGGTGGAAATCCGGCCGCGCTGCGGTTTGATGCCGACGAGGTTGGTCCAGGCCGCCGGAATCCGGACGCTGCCTGCGCCGTCGGAACCGATCGCCGCCGCGACCAGCCCCGCCGCCACCGCCGCCGCACTGCCACCCGACGAACCACCAGGGGTGTGCTTGCGCGCCCACGGATTGCGGGTGTGCCCGAAACCCGGCCCGCTGGTGAAGGGCCACTGGCCGAACTCACACGTATTGGTCTTGCCGACGATCACCGCCCCGGCGGCCCGCAGCCTGCGCACCACCTCGGCATCGGCCGTCGCGGGCAGCACCCGCCCCGAGGTGCCGAAAAAGGTTGGTAATCCGGCGATGTCGACGTCGTCTTTGACGGCGATCGGGATGCCCAGCAGCGGCGCGTCTTCGCCGTCGGCTCGACGGCGGTCGGCCTCGGCCGCCTCGGCCAGCGCCGAGCCGGTCAGCACCACCCGAAACGCGTTCAGCGTGGACTGGCTGACCGTGATCGCATGCAGCGAGTTCCTGACCAGCTCGGCGGAGCTGATCACACCGCTGGCCAGCTGATACAGCTGGTCGCCGAGCGTGGGGAACCGCTGCGATGAGGCCCGCATCTCGTGGAGACTATCGGCGCGGATACCGGATTTGTCCCAATGCAGTGGGAAACTGGTCTGATGCGGCTGTATCGAGATCGGGCGGTGGTGCTGCGCCAGCACAAGCTCGGCGAAGCCGACCGCATCGTCACCCTGCTCACCCGCGATAACGGCCTGGTCCGCGCGGTGGCCAAAGGTGTGCGCCGCACCCGCAGCAAGTTCGGCGCCAAGCTGGAACCGTTCTCCCATGTCGATGTGCAGCTGCATCCCGGGCGCAACCTCGACATCGTCACCCAGGTCGTCAGCCTGGATGCGTTCACCACCGACATCGTCAGCGACTACGGCCGCTACACCAGTGCGTGTGCGGTGCTGGAGACCGCCGAGCGCCTCGCGGGTGAGGAGCGCGCCCCGGCCCCCGAGCTGCACCGGCTGACGGTCAGCGCGTTGCGCGCGGTGGCCGACGGCACCCGCCCGCGTGAGTTACTGCTCGACGCCTATCTGCTGCGAGCCATGGGGATCGCCGGCTGGGCCCCGGCGCTGACCGAATGCGCGCGGTGCGCCGCTCCCGGCCCGCACCGGGCCTTCCACGTCGCTGCCGGCGGCAGCGTGTGCGTGCACTGTCGGCCCGCCGGTTCCACCACGCCGCCCCAAGGTGTGCTGGACCTGATGTCAGCCCTGCATGACGGGGACTGGGATATCGCGCAGGCCTCGCAGGCGTCGCATCGTAGCCAGGCCAGCGGCCTGGTGGCCGCCCACCTGCAGTGGCACCTGGAACGACAGCTGCGGACATTGCCTCTGGTAGAGCGCATACATCGAGTCGACCGGGCGGTCGCTGATCACCGTCTTTCGCTGTTCGGGCAGGATAGGGCGCATGGCTTTGAAGAGGGAGGGCAAGAACACCTACCCCCAGCTGCCGCCGGCGCCTGACGACTATCCGACTTTCCCGGACAAGTCGACCTGGCCGGTGCTCTTTCCGGATCTGCCGCAGCGCACCAACGGTAAGTTCGCCCGCCCCCCGCAGCACACGTCGAAGGAAGCCGCGCCGCTGATCCCTGCCGGTCAGGTGCCCAACCACGTGGCCGTCGTGATGGACGGCAACGGCCGCTGGGCCACCCAGCGGGATCTCGGCCGCACCGAGGGCCACAAGATGGGCGAAGCGGTGCTGATCGACATCACCTGCGGGGCCATCGAAATAGGCATCAAGCACCTCACGGTGTACGCGTTCTCCACGGAGAACTGGAAGCGCAGCACCGAAGAGGTCCGCTTTCTGATGGGCTTCAACCGAGAGGTGGTCCGCAGGCGACGGGAGAACCTGAACGCGATGGGCGTCCGGATGCGCTGGGTCGGGTCCCGGCCGCGGATGTGGTCGAGCGTCATCAAGGAGTTCGACATCGCCGAGCAGATGACCGTCGACAACGACGTCATCACCATCAACTACTGCGTGAACTACGGCGGGCGCACCGAGATCGTCGAGGCGGCCAAGCAGATCGCCGAAGAGGCCGTGGCGGGCAAGATCAAGCCCAGCCGGATCTCCGACGCCACCATCGAGAAGCATTTGCACCGCAACGACATTCCCGACGTCGACCTGTTCATCCGAACCTCAGGGGAGCAGCGGGCCAGCAATTTCATGCTCTGGCAGGCGGCGTACGCGGAGTACGTGTTCCAAGACAAACTGTGGCCGGACTACGACCGCCGCGACCTCTGGGCCGCCTGCGAGGAGTACGTCTCACGGAACCGCCGGTTCGGCAGGGCCTGATGCCCACCCTGATCGAACGCCTGTCCTCGGCACTGGGTGAGGCACTTACCATCGTCGAGGAAACCGACGGCGCACTGACGGTCAGCCAGGACGGCATCGTCGCGTCGCTGCGGGTGGTCACCATTGCCGAGGGCCTGGAGATGGTGTCGCTGTCCCAGCCGCTGGCGTGGGATCTGCCGCTGACGGCCAAGGTCCGCGAACGGGTCGCCCAGCACGCCAGCAGCACCCTGCTCGGCACGGTGGCCTTGGTGGAGAAGGTGCCCAACGGTCCCGAGACCGCGACCAACGGGGCGTCGGCGAAGACGGCCGCCCGCCAATCGTCGAACCGCAAGGTCGGTGATGTGATGCTGCGCTACAACTTTCCCGGCGCGGGCCTGACCGACGACGCGCTGCGCACCCTGATCCTGATGGTCCTGGCGGCCGGCGCGGACGTCCGTCGCTCGCTCTTGTCCTGAGCTGTCCTAGCGCTGTAGCCGGCAGGCCGCGCAGGTGCCGAAGATCTCGATGGTGTGGCTGACGTCCGAAAAGCCCTGAGCCGCAGCAACTTCCGCCGCCCACTTCTCCACCTCGGGACCGGCCACCTCCACGGTGGCGCCGCAGTGGCGGCAGACCAGGTGATGGTGATGGTGCGACGAGCACCGGCGGTACACCGATTCGCCGGTGTCGATGCGCAGGGTGTCCACCAGGTTGGCCGCCGACATCGACTGCAGCGTGCGGTACACGGTGGTCAGGCCGATGTTCTCACCGCGACGGCGCAGCTCGTCATGCAGTTCCTGTGCGGAGCGGAATTCCTCGATGCTGCCAAGCAGTTCGGTGATCGCGGAGCGCTGCCGGGTCGCGCGGGTGGCACCGGTCATGACGCGTCCTCGCCGGCGTGGGCGACGGCGTCGAGCACGATGTGGGCGAGGTGATGGTCGACCAGTCGGTAGAGCACCTCGCGGCCGGAGCGTTCCCCGGCGACCACCCCGGCGGATTTCAGGATGCGCAGGTGCTGGCTGACCAGAGGCTGCGGCACCTCGAGTGCGTCCACCAGTTCGTGCACGCAGCGCTGGGACTCCTGCAGCTGCAGGACGATCGCGATGCGGACGGGGGCGGCCAGCGCGCGCAGGATGTCCCCGGCGCTGTCGAGGATCTCGCGGGACGGCGGGGCTGGAAAACTCCCGGAATGCCGGTGATCGGTTTCGGTCAGGCTCCGGTCGAGTCCGTCGTCGGTGGCAGTGGGCACCCGTTCACCTCCGGAGCGATCTATTGGAAATCGTTTTCACTTACGCCTCCACTTTTACATGCACCATCACGCATGTCAAAGGAGCCGCGCGACCGCACCGCTAGGCTGAGCGCGTTGTATCCCCGCTAGACAAGGAGTTCACCCCCGTGGCGTCCGTCATCGACACCATCGCCAATCTGGCCAAGCGCCGTGGCCTCGTGTTCCAGTCCGGAGAGATTTACGGCGGCACGAAGTCGGCGTGGGACTACGGTCCGCTCGGCGTCGAGCTCAAGGAGAACATCAAGCGCCAGTGGTGGCGCTCGGTGGTCACCGGTCGTGACGACGTCGTCGGCCTGGACAGCGCCATCATCCTGCCGCGCGAGGTGTGGGTGGCCTCCGGCCACGTCGAGGTGTTCAACGACCCACTCGTGGAATGCCTGAACTGCCACAAGCGGCATCGCCAGGACCATATGCAGGAGGCGTTCGCGCTGAAGAAGGGTCTCGACGACCCCGATGCGGTGCCGATGACCGAGATCGTCTGCCCGGACTGCGGCACCAAGGGCCAGTGGACCGAACCGCGCGACTTCAACATGATGCTCAAGACCTACCTCGGTCCGATCGAAACCGAAGAGGGCATGCACTATCTGCGGCCCGAAACGGCGCAGGGCATCTTCGTCAACTTCGCCAACGTCGTCACCACCACGCGCAAGAAGCCGCCGTTCGGTATCGGACAGATCGGCAAGAGCTTCCGCAACGAGATCACCCCCGGCAACTTCATCTTCCGCACCCGCGAGTTCGAGCAGATGGAGATGGAGTTCTTCGTCGAACCGTCGACCGCCAAGGAATGGCACCAGTATTGGATCGACACCCGGCTGCAGTGGTACGTCGACCTCGGTATCAATCCAGACAACCTGCGTCTGTACGAGCATGCCAAGGAGAAGCTGTCGCACTACAGCGACCGCACCGTGGACATCGAGTACAAGTTCGGCTTCCAGGGCAACCCGTGGGGTGAGCTGGAAGGCGTGGCGAACCGGACGAACTTCGACTTGTCCACGCACACAAAGCATTCCGGAGTCGACCTGTCGTATTACGACCAGGCCAACGACAACCGGTACGTGCCGTACGTGATCGAACCAGCGGCGGGACTGACCCGTTCGCTGATGGCGTTCCTGGTTGACGCCTATCACGAGGACGAGGCACCCAATGCCAAGGGCGGAGTCGACAAGCGCACGGTGCTGCGCATCGACCCGCGGCTGGCGCCGGTGAAGGCCGCGGTGCTGCCGCTGTCCCGGCATGCCGACTTGTCGCCCAAGGCCAAGGATCTCGCGGCCGAGCTGCGCAAGCTGTGGAATGTGGAATTCGACGACGCCGGTGCGATCGGGCGGCGCTACCGCCGCCAGGACGAGATCGGCACGCCGTTCTGTGTGACGCTGGACTTCGATTCGCTCGACGATCACGCGGTCACCATTCGCGAACGCGACACCATGTCGCAGGAACGCGTGGCGCTCGACGCGGTCAGCGACTATCTGGCGGTCCGGCTCAAAGGCAGCTGAGTTTCAGCGCGAGCAGACGCAAACGGCCCATATTTTTCGGCGAAATGGGGCTGTTTGCGTCTGCTCGGCATGTCCCGGCCAGCCGCTAGAACCGCCCGCCACCACCGCCGCTGTAGTTGCGGCCCGACGAGTGGGACGACCCGCCGAACGAGCCCGGCCGGCCCGAACTGCGGCCGCCGCCGAACCCGCCGCCCCAACTGCCGCCGCCCATGCCGCCTCCGCTGAACCCGCCGCGCAGGATGTTGCCGATGATGATCCCGCCGATCACCGCGCCCATATCCGAGTTCCCCGCGCCACCGCCGTACTGCGGCGCGTAGGCCCGCTGGGCCGCGCGGACGTCGTCGTTGGCCAGCGCCTGAGCCTGCGCGGCGAGCGAAGCCGCGCCATTGGCATGCGCCACCGCCTCGGCCGGATTGCTGGTGCGCTTGGCCTGGGCCGCCTCCAGCTGGACCGAGGCCTCCGAGAGCCGCGTGCGCGCTTCGGGTCCGATGCTGCCGCGGCGGGTGTCGATGAAATCGGACACGCCCTTGACCCGGGACTGCGCAGTGAACAGCGCCTGTTCCAGCGTCCTGGCCAGCTTGGCCGCCTCCTGACGTTGTTCGGCGACGCCGGCCAGCACCCGGTCCAGGTCGGCGTCGGCCTTGGTCACCCGGATGAAGACGCCCAGCGGATCGGTGCTGCCGGCCTTGTTGGCTTCGGCGACTGCCTCGGCCGCGGCGTCGCGTGCGGCGGTCAGCTCCGCCGTTTGCGGTGTATTCGGTTGCGCCAGTTGACCCGTCGCCTTGTCGATGCCGCCCTGGATGTCGGCGATCGCGGCGGGCAGCCCGGCGATGGCCCGGTTGATGTCGGTGGCAGCGCTGTCGATCGCATCGAGCAGCGTCTGCGCCTGGCCGAGTGCGCCCTCCGCGGCCCGGATCGCGTCGATCAGCCCGGTCTGATTGCCGGCGGGCCGGCTGACCAGGCCCCGGCCGATGGTGATGTTCTGATCGGCGAACGCCAGGCGCTGTTTCGCCACGTCGACATTGCCCGCCACCGAGGCCAGGGCCGCATCCGAGAACTGCTTGTGCAATCCGGCCAGCGTCTGCTCGGCGGGAGCGATGCGCGCGGTCAGCGCCACCAGCTGTTGAGTCAGCGCATCGAGTCGGGTCGGAGCGTTGATCAACAGGTCACGCAGTTTGTCGAAGGCGTCGCTCTGCGTATCGAGTGCGCGGTCGGCCTTCGCGGCCGCGACGATCACCCGGGTGAGCAGGTCACGCTGCTGCAGCGGTGTCTCGGGAGAGGCGTCGTCGAGGATCTGACGGACGTTGAACGCTTGGGCCAGCGTCGTTTTCGCATTCGCGACGGCGGTGGAGAACGGCTCGGTCTGCTGGGTGCCGAACTCTTCGACGGCCAGCGCCAGCTCGCTCTCACTGGTGCGCACCGCGTTGTCCACGTCGACGACGATCGTCCGGGACAGGTCGTCGAGCGCGTCGAGGGACACCGATGCCAACGCATTCGGATCTGTCGGGTCCACCCGTTGGGCCGCGGCGAACTCGGCCTCGCGGCGCTTGCGCTTACGACGGCGGGTCCACACCCACAGCGCCACCACCAGCACCGCGATGACAGCCAACGCAATCAACACCCCCACCCAGGACAGGCCAGAGCTGGAACCGGTTGCGGTCAGCCCGTCGGCGGCGGCGATGGCCGCCGCAGTCCAGTCATTGCCGTGCAGCGCCGGCTCGATATCGTTGCGGCGCAGTGATTGTGCTGCCGAATCGCTCATCGAGGTCGGCGGCTGGAAGTAGTAGGCGCGATCCTGTACGGCCACCGCCAGCAGCGCGTCGTCGTCGCCGAAGCCACTGGTGTTCATCGTCGACTGCGACCAGTTCACCGGCGACGAGCCGGAGAAACTGTCGACATAGACCACCCAGAGCCGGGTCCGCTTCTGGTCGTAGAGCTTGTCCACCGCGCCCTGTACCTCGGTGCGCTGCGCCGCGGTGAGCACGTTGGCGTTGTCGGTGACCTGATCGGCCAGCCGGAACGGCGGTTCGGCGGTCGCGGCCGGAGCACCGAGGAGTCCGGCGGTCACGGCGATCAGGAGCACGCTGAGCAGGCGGGTCATGCGCATGACCGTCAATGTAGTGCGGGTGCGCGGACGGCCCGCAATGATTGACCTACCACCCTGGCAGACTGTGCCTCGGTGAGCACGAATCAGCAGGACCACTACGACGATTTCGATCGTGAGCGTCCGGTGCGGGAGGCTGAGAAGTCCGCCGCGCTGCCCGGTACCGATACCGAGCACCGTAGCGATTTCGCCCGCGACCGGGCCCGCGTCCTGCATTGTGCTGCCCTGCGCCGCCTCGCCGACAAGACCCAGGTGGTCGGTCCCCGCGAGAGCGACACCCCCCGCACCAGGCTGACGCATTCGCTCGAAGTCGCGCAGATCGGACGGGGCATGGCGGTGGGCCTGGGCTGCGACCCCGATCTGGTGGATCTGGCCGGCCTGGCCCACGACATCGGCCATCCGCCCTACGGGCACAACGGGGAACGGGCGCTGGCCGAGATCGCCGATGCCTACGGCGGATTCGAGGGCAATGCCCAGAACTTCCGGATCCTCACCCGACTCGAACCCAAAGTTCTTGACAGCGAAGGCCGTTCCGCGGGCCTCAACCTCACCAGGGCGTCGTTGGATGCAGTGACCAAATATCCGTGGGCGCGCATCCCCGGTCGCACCAAGTTCGGTTTCTACGACGACGACGCGACGGCGGCGGCATGGTTGCGGGCCGGCGCGCCCGAGGGCCGGCCGTGCCTGGAAGCCCAGGTGATGGATTGGGCCGACGACGTCGCCTATTCGGTGCACGACGTCGAAGACGGAGTCATCTCGGGGCGCATCGACCTGCGGGTGCTGGCCGATCCCGAAGCGGCCGCAGCGTTGGCCCGGCTGGGAGTGAAATCCTTCCCGGCGGCCACTCTGGAGGACCTGCTGGCCGCTGCCGAACGGCTCTCGCAGATGCCGGTGGTGGCCGCGGCGGGTAAGTACGACGGCACGCTCACCGCGTCGGTGGCGCTCAAACGGCTCACCAGCGAGCTGGTCGGCCGGTTCGCCAACGCGGCCATCACCGAGACCAGGGCCGTCGCCGGTGGGGGACCGCTGGGTCGATTCGACACCGATCTCGCGGTGCCCAGCCTGGTCCGCGCAGAGGTGGCGATCCTGAAGATGCTGGCGCTGCAATTCATCATGTCCGACCATCACCACCTACAGATCCAGGCCGACCAGCGCACCCGTATCCGCGAGGTGGCCCTGCTGCTGTGGGCGCAGGCACCAGGCAGCCTGGACCCGCTTTTGGTGCCCGAATTCGTCGCCGCGGACGACGACGGAGCCCGGCTGCGCGTGGTGATCGATCAGATCGCGTCCTACACGGAGGGACGGTTGGAGCGAGTGTATGAAGCGCGGTCGCCCCGGCCACTAGACTGAGTCCATGGCCGGCCGCATCCCCGATCGCGATATCGCGGCCATCCGGGAACGCACCCGCATCGAAGACGTCGTCGGCGACTATGTGCAACTGCGGCGCGCCGGGGCCGATTCGCTGAAAGGGCTCTGCCCGTTCCACGACGAGAAGTCACCGTCGTTTCACGTGCGGCCCAACCACGGTCATTTCCACTGTTTCGGTTGTGGGGAAGGCGGTGACGCCTACGCCTTCCTGCAG
>JBEVHL010000487.1:0-4503 GCA_040511255.1 Mycobacterium sp.
TTCGTGGTGTGTGACGCGGGTTGGAAGTATCTGTCGACCGGCGCGTACGCCGGTAGCCTGGACGAAGCGGAAGACGCTCTGGAAGGGCAGTTATGGGCATGACCGGGCCTGGGTATCCGGTAAGACCGAACCCGCAGGCGAAGAGACGGCCGGTGTGGGTGGTCGGTGGAGTCACCATCCTGACGTTCGTCGCGCTGCTCTATGTGATCGAAGCCTGGGACCAGGTCAGCGGAGAGCACCTGGAGAACAACGGCATTCGGCCGTTGGAAACCGACGGTCTGACCGGCATCCTGTTCGCCCCGCTGCTGCACGCCAACTGGGGACATCTGGCCGCGAACACCGTGCCCGCCCTGGTGCTCGGCTTCCTGGTGACCCTGGCTGGGTTGTCCCGGTTCATCTGGGCGACCGCGGTCATCTGGTTCCTCGGCGGTTTCGGCACCTGGCTGATCGGCAACATCGGTGCGCCGCCCGGCGTAGAGACCAATCACATCGGCGCCTCCGGCCTGATCTTCGGCTGGCTGACGTTCCTGATCATCTTTGGTTTCTTCACCCGGCATGCCTGGCAGATCACGGTCGGCATCGTCGTTTTGTTCGTCTACGGCGGCATCCTGTGGGGCGCGCTGCCCGGCACCTTCGGGGTGTCCTGGCAGGGCCATCTGTGCGGCGGGATCGCCGGGGTGGTCGCCGCGTATCTGCTGTCGGGTCCGGAACGCAAAGCCCGCGAGAAGAGCAAGAATCCCACCCAGCTGCCGTACTACAAATCGTGACGGCCGATGCGCTGAGCCCGATCGGAGTATTCGACTCCGGAGTCGGCGGACTGACCGTCGCCCGCGCCATCATCGACCAGCTGCCCGACGAGGACATGATCTACGTCGGCGATACCGGCAACGGTCCTTACGGCCCACTGACCATCGCCCAAATCCGCTTTCATGCGTTGGCCATCATGGACGATCTGGTGGCCCGCGGCGTCAAGGCACTCGTCATCGCCTGCAACACGGCATCCTCGGCCTGCTTGCGCGACGCCCGGGAACGCTATGACGTGCCGGTCATCGAAGTCATCCTGCCTGCGGTGCGCCGCGCGGTCGCCACCACCCGCAGCGGGCGGATCGGCGTGATCGGCACGCAGGCGACCGTGACGTCCCGGGCCTACCAGGATGCGTTCGCCGCCGCCCGCGACACCGAGATCACCGCGGTGGCATGCCCCCGGTTCGTCGACTTCGTCGAGCGCGGCGTGACCAGCGGTAGGCAGGTGCTCGGGTTGGCCGAGGGGTACCTCGAACCGCTGCAACGGGCGGGCGTCGACACCCTGGTATTGGGCTGCACGCACTACCCGTTGTTGTCCGGACTGATCCAACTCGCGATGGGCGACAACGTCACGCTGGTGTCGAGTGCCGAAGAGACCGCAAAGGATCTGTTGCGGGTGCTGACCGAACGGGATCTGCTTCGCCCGCATGACGCGTCGGCCGCCACGCGGGTGTTCGAGGCGACGGGTGACCCTGAGGCATTCACCACACTGGCGGCGCGATTTCTCGGGCCCGTCATCACCGGCGTCGCGCCTGTTCAACGTCACGTGGGCGCGCAGATCTAACGCTGTGAAAACGTTTCAGTGCGAATGCGGTGATGTTTTCGCACTAGTGATATCGGGCATGGCAAGCTGGTGACTGTGCGACTCACTGTGCTCGGCTGTTCCGGCAGTGTTGTCGGCCCAGATTCGCCGGCGTCTGGCTACTTGCTGAACGCGCCAGGCACCCCTCCGCTGGTGATCGATTTCGGTGGCGGCGTTCTGGGCGCGCTGCAGCGCCACGCCGATCCCGGCGAAGTACAGATCCTGCTGTCGCATCTGCACGCTGATCACTGTCTGGATTTGCCAGGACTTTTCGTGTGGCGGCGTTATCACCCCAACCCGCCTGCGGGCCGCGCGCTGATGTACGGACCGAGCGACACCTGGTCCCGGCTGGCGGCGGCCTCCTCCCCGCAGGGCGGGGAGGTCGACGATTTCAGCGATATTTTCGACATCCATCAGTGGGAGGACGGCCAGTCCGTCACGTTCGGGTCGCTGACGGTGCAACCGCGCCTGGTCTCCCATCCCACCGAGTCCTACGGAATGCGCTTCACCGATCCGTCGGGTGCGACGCTGGTCTACAGCGGCGACACCGGGATCTGCGATTCGGTGATCGACCTGGCCCGCGGCGCCGACGTTTTCCTGTGCGAAGCGTCGTGGACGCACGCCCCCGACCGGCCGCCGCACGTCCATCTCTCCGGCACCGAAGCCGGCCAGATCGCGGCCAAGGCCGGCGTCGCGGAGCTGTTGCTCACGCACATCCCGCCGTGGACCTCCCGCGAGGATGTCATCAGTGAGGCCAAGGCCGAATTCGACGGCCCGGTGCGCGCAGTGGTGTGCGGCGAAACCTTCGAGGTCCATGCCGCCTGAGGCGGTGTCGGTGAACGTCGTTAGGGTTGGCTGGTGTCCAGACGCGTAGACGGCCGCCTTGATGACGAGATGCGACCGGTTGTCATCACCCGAGGTTTCACTGCTCATCCCGCTGGATCGGTGCTGGTGGAATTCGGTCAAACCAGAGTCATGTGCACGGCGAGTGTCACCAACGGGGTGCCCCGCTGGCGCAAGGGTTCCGGCCTCGGTTGGTTGACCGCCGAATACGCGATGCTGCCCGCGGCGACGCACACCCGCTCCGACCGCGAGTCGGTCAAGGGCCGCGTCGGTGGCCGCACCCAGGAGATCAGCAGACTGGTCGGCCGCTCGCTGCGGGCCTGCATCGACCTGCGGTCGCTGGGGGAGAACACCATTGCGATCGACTGCGATGTGCTGCAGGCCGATGGCGGTACCCGGACGGCAGCCATCACCGGCGCCTACGTGGCACTCGCCGATGCGATCACCTACCTCGGCGCCGCCGGGCAGCTGTCGGATCCGCGGCCGCTGTCCTGTGCGATCGCCGCCGTCAGTGTCGGCGTGGTCGACGGGCGCGTGCGCACCGACCTGCCTTATGAAGAGGACTCCCGCGCCGAGGTCGACATGAACGTCGTCGCCACCGATACCGGCACCCTGGTCGAGGTGCAGGGCACCGGAGAGGGTGCGACGTTCCCGCGGTCCACTCTTGACAAGCTGCTCGACGCCGCGCTCGCCGCGTGCGACACGCTGTTCGCCGTGCAACGGGCGGCACTGGAACTGCCGTATCCGGGCCAGTTGCCCGACGGGCCGCCGTCGAAGAAGGCGTTCGGTAGCTGACGCGCCGGTGACGATGGAGAGCAGCGGCGCAGAGGGCACTCGCGTTCTGGTGGCCAGCCGGAACCGGAAAAAGCTGGCTGAGCTGCAGCGGGTGCTGGTGGCCGCTGGGCTGGACCGGCTGACCTTGGTGCCGCTCGATGAGGTGCCGCCGTTTGAGGAGGCGCCGGAGACCGGTGCGACCTTCGAAGAGAACGCGCTGGCGAAGGCCCGCGACGGCTACGCTGCCACCGGATTGGCTTGTGTCGCAGACGATTCCGGGCTGGAAGTGGCAGCGCTGAACGGGATGCCGGGAGTGTTGTCCGCGCGCTGGGCAGGGCGGCATGGCGATGACGCCGCCAACACGGCGCTGTTGTTGGCGCAGCTGGGCGATGTTCCCGACGACCGTCGCGGTGGTGCGTTCGTGTCGGCGTGCGCGCTGGTCTGGGGCGACGGCCTGGAAACAGTGGTTCGCGGCGAATGGCCCGGGACCATTGCGCGTGCGCCGCGCGGTGACGGCGGTTTCGGGTACGACCCGGTGTTCGTGCCGCTCGGTTCGGAACGTTCGGCGGCGGAACTCAGTGCGGCGGAGAAGGACGCGGCGTCGCACCGGGGTCGTGCGTTGGCGTTGTTGGTGCCGGCGCTGCGCGCCTTACCGGACTGACTGACCCGTTTCCCGGGGGATGTTCCGGTTGCCCGCCTCTCAGCGAAATTTGCCTAGGGTAGCTAACTGCGTATAGTCCAGCCGATGGGTCGGCACACCGTCAAGGCGGTCCGTCAAGCGGGCGTCGAGAAGGCGCCGCACCCCGGAATCCTGATTGCCGTCCTCTGCGTCGCCGGTATCGGCGTCTCGCTGATGCAGACCTTGATCATCCCGGTGATTCCCGAATTGCCGAGGCTGTTGAACGCCAGCCCGGCGAACGCATCGTGGGCCATCACCGCCACCCTGCTGACGGCGGCCGTGGCCACTCCGGTATTCGGCCGGCTCGGCGATATGTTCGGGCCCAAACCAATTTTGGTGATCTGCGCGCTGGCGTTGACCGCGGGCTCGTTGACTGCCGCGCTGGCTGATTCGCTGCTGCCGGTCGTCATCGGCCGCGGCCTGCAAGGGTTCGGCATCCCGATCATCCCCCTGGGCATCAGCGTGCTGCGCGCCAGCGTTCCCGCGGAACGGGTTGGCTCGGCCATGGGCATGATGAGTTCATCGCTGGGTGTCGGTGGGGCGCTCGGGTTGCCGCTGGCCGCGGCCATCGCCCAGCATTTCGACTGGCATGCGCTGTTCT
>JBEVHL010000488.1:0-8366 GCA_040511255.1 Mycobacterium sp.
GCCCCACACCTCGCGATTGCGGGGATGCCGCGACAGTCGATCCGCGTCCTGCCGGCCATCGGGGGCGATCGCCGCGACGATGCCGGACTTGTCTGCGATCCCGCCATCCGGCTCGAACGTGAAGTCCAACGACCGCATGGCGCGCAGCGGCCACACGGTGAACCCGACCGTCACCGGGTAGGGGCCCACCTGGACGTGTTCGGCGTGCACGACGTAGTCCAGCGGATCGGCGCCCGCGGCCGGTGCCACGCCGACGGACAGCGCGGCGACGGCGCACAGCATCGCGACGATGGCCTGCAACCAGCGGTGGATGGTCATGCCGATGCACCGACACCAGGTGCCGCGTTCGATGCACGCAATGCCCGGCCGAGTCGCCATGTCGCGCCGCCGAGCACCCCCGCGAGCAGCCCCCCGGCGACGCACGTCAGCAAGATGCTGGCGGCGCCTCCTTCGCCGTCCTCAGCACCCAGGTCGATGCCCCCGGATCCCATTGAGTCGAGCAACCAGGTGATCGCGATCAGACCCACCGCGCCGGAACCGGCCAAAAGGGAGGCGCTCGCGCCTCTCCACCGCAGTAGGAACTCGACGACGACGCCGAACACACAAATGATTGCGGGGATCAGCACCATGTCGATAGGGAAGCCCAACTCGACGAAGTCGCGAAGCGCCAAGTGCTGCAGATCGGCATACCAGCCGACCGCCCAGCTGGCGAAGGACCAGGTCACCAGGTTCAGCACCAGTGTGAGCAGGCCGGTGCCGATGGCACCGCTGCGCGGCACGACTTGAGATCCGAGCAGCACGCAGACGAGCGGAATGGCCAGCCAGGTCAGGGTGGGCCAGTCGATGGTCGCGCTCAGGTTGATGTCCGCCAGCGCTCCGCTTTGGATCGAGGCGTATTGGCCGAGCGCAGCGATCGCGACCATGAATCCCCAACGGCCCCAGCGGTATTCGCGGGCCGCGGCGAAGACGATCGCGGTGCCGATCATGGTGACGCAGATCGACGTCAACCAACCTTGGTGTGGCGGCGACGCGACGGTCACGTCGAATCCGTACAGGCCGTGCCACCACTCGTCCCACAGCCCGTACAGCAGGAACGTGGCCGCGGCGATGCCGCCGACCAGATAGCCGATCGGCGCGGCGAATACGCCGAGCACCTTGAATGAGCGACCGCCGACGTTCGGATCGGGATCCTGGCCATGGCGCTGTGCGCCGGTGGCCCGCAACACCATCACCAAGCTGGTCAACCCGGCGATCGCGCCGCCGGAGTAGATGAGCAGGTGCGGCAGCGTGAAAAAGCTGTCCGGCCCGACGTCAAGGTGCCAGTCGATGTCCCAGGTCAACCCCGACAGCGAGATCAGGGTGCCTGCGAGCATGACAAACGCTGGGAGCTTGCCGTGCGATTGCGCACTCGTCATGGCGGTGTGCCTTTCTAGCCGTTGGTGGTGACGCGCAGAACTGCCTCTTGCATTTGGCCGTTTGTGGTGATGCGGACCGTGATATCCCATTGCCCGGCCATGGAGAGGTCGACGTCGGCGCGGTACCGGCCGTCGCCTTGGGCGGTGGCGGCCACAGGTGTTGTGGCATGGCCCATTTGGGGCATCGCGGGTTCGATGGTGACCGAGTCCGGTGTGGGGGGCTGGCCGCCGTTGCCGGTTATCTCGACGATGACTGGGCCGATTCCGACCTTCGACTCACCGATCAGCTGGACCAGGTACGGTCCTGCGGTCGCAGTGGGCGCGCTAACGGCCATCGGCTTCGGCCACAGAACCAAGATTCCGGCGCCGACGACGACGGCGGCGATCGCGGCGATGACGACGAGGCGCTGGCGGCTCACGGTTGGCGGACCTCGACTTCGGTTGGCGCGGTGAGGAGGGCGAAGTCGCGTTCGGTCTGCACCCATAGTTTGTAGCGGCCGGGCAGTGCGAACGAGTACGTGAAAACGATCTCGGGTCCGTAACGGGCAACCGACTCGTCGGGCTGCCCGCCTGCCGCGCCGGGTGCGGGCGGCACCATGGCATGCGCATGCGACCAGATCGGTGCTGTCAGTGCGTGTTTACCGACGTCGGGGCCGTCGGGTAGTGGACCGACGACCAGCATGTGTCCGACCATCCCGAGCCACGGCTGCAGATCGGGGGTGTCTCCAAACCTGGCCCGGATGGTGCTCGGGCTCCCCGCCGGCGCGACCGTCGCAGTAATCTCGCCCTGCGATGGTGGCGCTGCGCTCGGCGGTGCGGCTGGGAATCTTCCGTCGACCGAGCCGCGTAGCAGTTGCAAACCACCACCACGCCTGGCGATTTCGGCGGTCATCGCGTACGTCCCGCGTTCGGTGGTGTCAAACTTCGCCTCGTACTGTCCGGGCGCGACGCGGACCGGATGTACGTGCGACATTATGCCCACCGGTGAGACGATGATGAGATGGATCAGCGCGCCGTGGTGGATCAGTAGGTCGTCGGCGGGTCGCCCGGTGGCAGAGTCGGTGAGGCGCAAACGCAGCGTGGACTGGCCAGCGGACACCGCCATGTTCACCGGCGGCCGTGAATAGTCAACCGGCTTCAGCGAATTGGCCGCAACCCGCGCGTAGGGATCACGGATGTTCTCAAGGGTGGGGTCAAGGTCTTGGCCGGGCTGCCGGGGCGGTGGGGAGTACGCCGACAGAGTCGCGCCGGTGACAGCCACCGTCAGCGCGACGATCACGCCGGTCGCCGGGACTAACGCCATCCAGCTGCGGCGCGCGCCCAGCGCCGCTGCCAGCGAGACGACCAGCAGCATTCCCGCGGCGAAGAAGCCGTAGTCACTGGCTTTCTTCCACGGCGGAATCACCTGTGCGGGAACCAGAAACGGGATGCGCGCCGCGGTATGGCCGTCGTCGACGATCAGTTCCCACGGTCCGGCCCGGTCGACGTTCAGTGTCGCCGAATACATGCCGGGCGTGCCGAGCTTCACCTGCCCGCTGCTGATAGTGGCTCCCGGTGCTGCCGCGGTGAGTTGCAGTGTGCCGGGAGCGTCGCCGCGATGTGTGACGACGTCGACGTGCAGAGGCCCGAGGACTGGACCGATTCGCCGGATCGTGACTGTCAGTTCGCGACCGCCGAGCGACTGGGCGACGTGCACGTCTGCGTCCGAGCCGATGCCGTCGGCCCGCGCCGAATGCACACCAACCAAGGTCATGACCACCAGCACGCCGCTCAACAATGCCAGTGTCATGAGGGATGACCCCGCAGTTCGTCGCGCAGTGGTTGTGCAGCTCACCACGCCAACCAGGGTCATGACCGCCAGCATGCCGCTCGAAATGGTCGGCGTCGCCGGGAATAACCCCCATCTTGGTGGGGGATTACCCCCAGTTGGTTCCGTGGATTAACTCACCACACCATGTCTAGCGTGCGAAGAACCTAGCGGCGCAGAACTTCTGCAGCGCACGAGAAAATGAACGCCGGACCATGGTCCCCTGGCAGTGCCCATGTCGGCCTACCGGCTTCAGCGAACGCGTGCGTCGATGATCGCCGCAAGCCGGTGACGAGAGTTCACGGTCGCACGACTGCGGTGCGGGACGGGACATGGCGCCGCGTCTTGACAATGATCTGGTCAAGCCGGTCACGCGTGGAAGCCAGCCGGCTGACTTCGGCGTCGATGCGGGCGCGTTCGCAGACGAGGCGCTCCACCATCGCCGGCGTTGCCTTCCCCGAGTCGACGCAGGGCAGCAACTGCACCACGTCGTCGCTACTAAGACCGGCGGCGAACAGCTCTTTGATGAGCACTACGCGCTCGACCGCATCCGGCTCATAGATTCGCTGCCCGCCGGGGGTCCGACGCGCCAAGAGCAGCCGCCGTTGTTCGTAATAGCGCAATGAACGCACGCTGGCGCCCGAACTTCGGGCGAGTTCACCGATCTTCATGCGTCTCCTGTCGAAGATGGATGTGCGCGATGTCACTGGCCTAAGGCTTGAACCTGCCATTGATGTCACATTTTACGGTTGAAGAATGGAACTACGAAACGCGACGGCCCTGGTGACCGGTGCCAACCGAGGGTTGGGTGCGGAATTCGTCCGCCAGTTGATCGACCGGGGCGCCGCCAAGGTATATGCCGCAACGCGGCGACCGGAAACCATCACCGGAGGCGACACGCGCATCGTGCCGACCTACCTCGACGTCACCGACGACGCTTCCGTAGTCGAGATCGCCGGCACTGCCACCGACGTCGACGTGGTGATCAACAATGCTGGCGTCAGCACCATGCAGAACCTCGTCACGGGCGATCTCGATGCCATCCGCCTCGAACTTGCCACCCACTTCTGGGGCACACTGTCGATGACACGCGCCTTCGCGCCAATCTTGGCGCGCAATGGCGGTGGCGCCATCCTCAACGTCCTGTCCATCGGATCCTTCCAAGTTTTCCCCGGCAACGGCGCCTACGCCGCCGCCAAGGCCGCCGCGTGGCAGCTGACCAACAGCACACGACTCGAGTTGGCGGCCCAAGGCACCCACGTTCTCGGACTACACCTGTCAGCCACGGACACCGACATGCTCGACGGCATTGACATGCCCAAGAACAACCCGGCCAACGTGATCCGCCAGGCACTCGACGGCCTAGAGTCCGGGTTGGATGAAGTACTGGCCGACAACGAAACCAGAGCAGTGAAAGCGCTGCTGGCCCAACCGCCAGGGGCCATGTACGCCGGGGGTTGAGCAGTAGCAAGATGTATGGAAGATCGCGCCGCGAGTTCGATGTGCCCCGCTGGGCGCCACTGGCGTACCGGACCGCAGCCACCGGTGGCGACCTGCAAGCATCTCGCGCGTAACGCTCCGCTGGGGACCTGCCTATGTCCACGGTAGGTCCCCAGCGGACGCCGAGGCACCAAAGAGCTCTACTGGTGGGATTCTTCGAGCAGATCCGTGAACCGCTCGATGATCCGCCGGCGCGCGAGTGTCAGCCCTCGGCCCTCGGATCGTTCAGTGGGCGAGGTGAAGTGCACGCTTGACGGATGTCGACGGAGGACCAGGTGGTGTTCGCGGATGATCGCCAACGTGTGCGGAATGTCCTGCCTCGCAATCGTTCACGAACCGACTACGCCACGGTGGCGTTGGGGCCGACGTGGCCGTGACATCTACGGTGAGCACCTGCACCAGCTCGTCGAAGTGCCGCGTCAGTTCGCCGCATGTGCGAACTTCATCGCCACCCGGCCTGGCTGCGTTGGGTACCGCCCAACTGCCCGGCTCAGTGGTTCTCGCACGGATCTGGCCGTCGATTCAGTGCTGGGGACTGCCGGTGGTTCGTCGAGGGCGCGCGACGTGAATACCGCGGTGTTACCGTTCACCCAGAGCGCACTTGACACCTAACCTCACGCGTCGACTTGGCCCTTGAACAGTGGTGATGGCGTGTCCCCCGAGGCGACGGTGCGACGGAGTCACGGCGGAGCGGTGAACCTTATGCGTGTGCAACGCGGGCTGATTCTTGTCCTGTCTTTGTCCAGTGCAATGTCGATAGGAGAGACGTCGATTTGGCCGGGTGCTGCTGATTGTGCGGTCAATGTGAGTCGGTGCTCGGCGAGCCGGCTGTGCCGCAGTTGTGTGCCGCCAATCCAGTTGGGCATCAATGAGACGAGTACGTGGTGGTGAATGACTCCGGTGAGTTCGTCGACCGAGTAGCTGCCGCTGTAGGCGAGGTATCCGGCTGCGGCCGTGGCGCGTTGGTCCTCGGTTCCGCCTGCGGCCGTCGGCTTGTCGTAGGCGGGCCGGTCTGGGGTCATGATTTGGGCGGACATGTAGCCGTCTGCTGTGTACATGATGAGGCCGGTCGGGTTCTCACCGTGCGGATAAGTGATCGGCCCGTCGGGGCCGAATCGTTCGGCGTAGTACGTGAGTTCCCATGCACCGATCAGATGCTCTCGCAGCGTCATTGGGCTGTGGCGTTCAGTTCGGGGAAGTGGAACATGAGCCAGGACTGGGGGCTGACCCAGTCCGGGTAGAGGCTGATCATTTCGTCGTAGACGTGCTGTTCGCTGTTGCCTCGCTTGAGTAGTCGGTCGAAGTCGGTCAAATACTGCTTGGAGGCCGTCAGGGCGTCCGGTGTGTCGGGGGCGCCGGTCTTCTTATGGCCGGCGACGACCGTCATGGGGTTCAACGCTTGGAGACGGTCGAGTGCGGCGATCCAGTTCGCGCGCGATTCGGGTGTGGTGTCGCCGACGAACATGTGGCATTGGTTGTAGACGACGTCGCCGCCGACGACGAGGTCGATTGCGGGAACGTGGACGGAGGTGGTGTCCACGGTGTCGGTGCGCGCGTGTCTGACGATGTTTATGTCGTGACCTTCGAGGGTGAAGGTGTCCCCGGTGAACGGTTGGCGGCAACGAGTTGGGTGGGGAGTTGGTCGGGAAAGAGCGCGGTGCAGCACGCCGAGGCGATCGACCGCCAGGCATTGGGCCGAAACGTGTTGGCCCAGATGAAGGAACACGTGCAGAGGCCGCTTCGGACGCGCCAGCGGATTGGTGACGACCGCTTCTTCCACATGTACTACTCGGAGATGATGCGAGACCCCATGGGTGTCATGCGGCGCATCTACGACTGGGCCGGAGACGATCTCACGGTCAACACCGAGGAGCGCATGCGATCCTGGCTGTCCGAGCACCCGCAAACCAGATTCGGCCTGAACAACTACTCACTTGACCAGTACAGGCTTTCAGTGACCGAGCTCGAGCCGGTCTTCGCCGAATACCTCTCAGAATTCGACATCGAACTCGAGTCCAGAAACGCATAGGGTCCGCCCGGAGCTCCGACCCCGCTCCCGCGCGACAGCCTGCCGCGCCGCAACGAATATGCGCCCTCAAGGTGGCAAACGAGTGTCCGGGGCCCAGAGATTTGTCGCCACGCTCGACGACGTCGCAAGTCAATCGGCAGTCCTGGTCGATCACTACCTCCGAGCGGCACCGCAGCGGAATACCACAGAAGCAGCAGGTTCTGAAGGAGACGTTCCGAAACGTACCGTGCGATATTCGTTCGCCGGTACGCTCGTGACGGTGTCGTGTTCGCCGCCTACCTGGCCGAAGCTGAAGAGAGTTTTCGCATCGTGATCTCGGGAAAGACAACGTTGATCGCGCATCTCGGCTTTCCGACCGAGACCTTCAAGTCGCCACTGATCTACAACCCATTCTTCGAGAGGGCCGGCATCGACGCGGTGGTGGTGCCGATGGGTGTCCAAGCGGCGGACTTCCCCAGCTTCTTTCGAGAGTTGTTCAAGCTCACCAACATTCGTGGGTCCTTAGTCACGATGCCCCACAAGATGACTGCGATCGAGCTCGCCGATGAAGTGAGCCCGACTGCACAAATTGCGGGCGCAGCCAACGTCGTGCGGAAGCGCGACGACGGAAGCCTTGTCGCGGACATGTTCGACGGCGAGGGCTTCGTCAGGGGTGTTGTCCGCAAGGGGCGAAAGCTCGACAACACCAGTGCTCTGATCATCGGCGCCGGCGGCGTCGGGTCGGCGATCGCGGCCTCGCTGGCGGCTGCGGGTGTGACGCGGATGGGCCTGATTGACGCCGTGAGTGGCGCGGCCGAGGCTCTCAGCAGTCGTCTTTCAAGTCACTACCCGGGCCTGACCCTTCATACAGGGTCTGCCGATCCGACTAATTACGACCTTGTCGTGAATGCCACACCCCTTGGGATGAACGATGGCGATCCGCTGCCGATCGACACGAACCTGCTCTCCTCAAGCACCTTCGTCGGGGAGGTCGTGATGAAATCGGCGGTGACGCCGTTCCTGCGGGCCGCACGGGAACGCGGCTGTCAGACTCAGGTGGGTGTGGACATGCTCTTCGAGCAGGTGCCGGCGAATCTGGAATTTTTGGGTTTCGGCACGGCCACCCCCGACGAAGTGCGGTCCTGCGCACAGATCGAGTATTGAACGCTCACAGGGCACTCCGCGCACGGACTGGGCGGCGCTCAAGGCGTCGGCTCAGAGCCGACGGCGTCGTTTGAGAAATCCGTCATGCGAACGCCCGTCCATGAGCACCGGCGCGCACCGTGCTCGGACCAGTACTCGTCCCAGTGAGCAAGCTTCCAGCGGTCCCGGTCCAGGCCGCGCTCGCGCAGACGGCGCTGCAGCGTCGTCGCGGAGACCCGAACTCGAACCACCTCGACGTCGACGGCCGGCCAGTTGAACCGGCGCGCAGAGGCGGAGATGAACTCAGGCTCGTCGAGGTAGGGACTGAACGGCGCGTCGAGGACCACCGACCTACCGAGACGTAAGTTGTCCCCGGCGACGTCGAAGAGTGAATCGTATTCGAGCGGCAGAATGTGGTCGCGGTAGAACGTGTTCGACTCCCGGTCGCCGGGGTCGTAGCCGGCTGTTAGCAGCGCAGCTTCGACGAAGCGGG
>JBEVHL010000489.1:0-3752 GCA_040511255.1 Mycobacterium sp.
CGAAGTCCCACGCCGAGCTGAGCTGCTGGTTCACGCACGCCCACAGCCCCCACTTGGTGTCGGCCAGCGCACTGCACACCTGCACCCGCGCCAGCAGGCTGAAGTCGGCCCGGCCGTAGAACTCCTCGATCAGCTCGTTGGTGCGTTCTTCGGTGTAGAACATTTCGGTGGTCAGCAGCGCCAGCTCGTAGGCGCGTTCGTTGTTCGAGGCGAACTCGTAGTCCACCAATTTCATCGGCTTACCGTCGGCGACCAGAAAATTGCCGGGCATCGGATCGTTGTGGCACGCCGCCAGATCCAGCCCGGAGGCCAGCAGCGCGGACTTGGCCACCTGATATTCACCGAGGATCAGTTCGGCGTCGTCGGGAAGTCGCACGCCGAGCTCACCGGCCTGGGCCAGATGCTCGTCGATCATGTCGAACATCGTCTTGGTGACGGTCAGTAACTCGCCTTCGTGCAACACCCGGTAGATGTCGATGATCTGGCGGGGAATGGCGACATTCTTGAAATCTCCGTTGGTGCAGGCTCGGTAGCCCTCCAAGAACTCGATCACCTCGACACCGCTCTGGGAATCGAAATGCACCAGTTCCGCGCCAATGCCTTTCTCGCCTGCGCGACGGGCGGCCTCGTTGGCCAGGGCCCGATCGATGAACGTGTCGCTTCCCTCGCCGGGGATCTTCAGAAAGTAGCGCGTGTCCGTGCCTTCGACGGTGATGCGCCAGTTGCTGTTCTGCAGTCCGCCCAACACCGGGGCGTATTCGAGTCGCTTGCCCTGCCACGGCTCGATCGCGGCCACCGCGGCCTCGACCTTGCGCTCTGTCGCATTGCGGGCCGAGCCGATGGCCCGGTTGCCGGTGGTGTCACGGATGGTCTCGGTACCGGTCACAGGTTCTTCAACCGATCGTGAAAGTGGATGTCGCTCAAGCCTGCTCGCGCGCGCAGGAACTGCCAGTCGGACAGTTTGGAGTATTCCAGGGTGCCCGGCCGCGCCGCGTCCGCGTAGGCGCCGATCAGGCCCCAGCGGACGCAGTCCGCCACGCCGTAGACGCGGGCGCGGTCGAACAACGACTGATCGAAGCTGCCCCAGGCCATCTCGAAGGCTTCCCGCGCGGTCGAGTCGAACGGGCGCACCTCGGCCAGCAGCGTGCCGAGATCCTGCAGGGGGTCCATCACCGCCGCTACGTCCCAGTCCAGCAGTAGCAGCCGGCCGTCGTCGGTCAACAGGACATTCGAGACGTTGCCGTCGCCGTGGCAGGGTGTGGTGTCGAAACCGGTAGCTGTGATTCGCTTTTCGGCCATCGCCAGCATACGGGCCATCCACTCGAAGTCCGTGGGTAGGACCACCGCGTTGGCGGCGGCGAGGTCGCTCAGGGTGCGGATGTCGTCGAACACGGTCGCGGTGCGGGTGATGGTGCTGAAACCCCGCACCTGCTCGCGGAGTCGGATCAGCTGTTCCAATCGCGCGTCGTCGTCGAACACGTTCAGGGTGGCCGTCGAGCTGGTGTCGACCAGGTTCTCCAGCACCAGGATCCCGGCCACCGGATCGGACGCGTGCACGAAGGGGCCGATACCGAGTTCCCCGGCTTCGGTGGCGGCCGCGAAGGCCTGCGGGATATCGATATAGGCGCCGGCGTGACCGATCATCGTCTTGACGAAAGCCGTTGACGGCGAGGTGGATTCGTCGACAGTGCGGACATCGAAACACTCCGAGTCCGCACCCCACCAACTGGGGCTGGCCATGGTCGGGGCCGCGTCGGCGGTGATCTCGGTGTCGGTGAACAGGCCCATGGTGCCCAACGGGCCGGCTATCGCAGGAGCGGCCATCAGCTGCCTCCGGTCTGCAGGACGGCGGCGGGTTCGGGCCAGACCATGGTGCTGGGGCGACGGCTCTCCAGCCATTTCGTCAGTCGTAGCACCTGCGGGTCGGCGAACCTCGGCCCGATCACCTGAATCCCGATCGGCATGCCATCGCTGAACCCGAAACACAGCGCCGCTGCCGGTTGTGCCGTCTGGTTGAACCACGCGGTAAAACCGCAGTGCGCCAACGGGTATGCCGGATCCAGTCCAGGGTCCTCCGCCGCGAAACCCACCGTCGGGATGACCGGGGAGATCACGTAGTCGAACTCGGCGCACGCAGCGCGCATCCGCTCGGCCGAGCGCGCCACCGCCTCACCGTCGCGGGTGAAGTCGGTCGCGGAGAAGCCCGCGCCGGGCGCGCACCACTGCCGGATCGCGGGATGCACCAGCTCCTGTAGATCTTCGCGGATTGATTCGAGTTCGGCGGCCGCCCGCACCTGGAACAGCCGGTCCAGGGCGGGGTAGGGGTCGTCGGAAAATACCGGTGCCATGGTGCGGACGTCGGCGCCACCGTCCCGGACCGCCGCCGCAGCGTCGGCCAGCACCGACAACACGGCGTCGTCAGCGCCGAAGCCGGCACCCAACTCGGTCAGGACCCCGATGCGAAGTCCGTTCGGCGGCAATGCTTCCCGGGACAGCGACGCAGAATCGGGAGCCAAGCTCCACAGGTCGCGGGAGTCGGGCCCGGTCAGCACGTCGTACATGTCCATCACATCGTCCACGGTGCGGCCCATCGGCCCGGCCGAGCGCATGGTGGACGGCGCAGTGTGCGGAACGCGACCTTGGGTCGGCTTGAGTGCGACCAGGCCGCAGTGCCCGGCGGGCAGCCGGACCGAGCCGGCGATATCGGTGCCCACCGAGGAGAACCCGATCCCCGAGGCCAGCGACGCTCCGGCACCCGCGCTGGACCCGCCGGTGCTGCGGGACAGGTTCCACGGATTGCGGGTGATGCCGTACAGCGAGCTGACGCCGGCGGCCATCATGCCGAAGTCGGGCATCGTGGTCTTGCCGACGATGACGGCCCCGGCCTCTTTCAGACGCGCGGCGGGCGGGGAGTCAGATGTGGAATCGGGCAGGTCGGCAAACGACGCGCAGCCGTGCCGCCACGGCGTGCCGACGGCGTGCACGCTGTCTTTGATGGTGACCGGCAGGCCGTCCAGCGGACTCAGGGGCTGACCTGCCGCCCACCGGCGACTGGACGCCAACGCCGCCGTCTGCGCACCGTCGGTGTCCACATACGCCATGGCGTTGATGGCCGGATTGCGGGCTTCGATCCGCGCCATGGTGCGGGTCAGGACGTCGACCGGAGTCAGGGTGCCGCTGCGGTAGGCCTGACGCACCGTTTCGGCGGGGGAGTCCAACACGTCGTCGGTCATGTCAGGGCAGCCGCCTCGAGCGCGCCGGTCACCATGCGCTGCGCGGTGGCGGTCAGGGTGTGCAGACCGGCCAGCATTTGCGCGTCGGTGCTGTATTCGTATTCGTTGTGGGAGATGCCGTCCACGCTGGGCACGAACAGCATCACCGTCGGCACCACGGATTTGAGGTTCACCGAATCGTGGCCCGCCATCGTGGGCAGGGCCCGCCACCGCAAGCCGAGGTCGTCGGCGACGGCGCCGGCCAGAGCGATGCCGGACTCCTGATAGCGGGTGGACGGTCGGTAGGCCGCCGACTCGATCTTGACGGTGACCTCACCGGCCTCGGTGATGTGCGCGATCCGCTTCAGGAACGATTCGTGTGCGGCCGCGACGGTGTCGCCGTCCAACGCCCGCAGGTCGGCGGCCAACCGCACGCGGGCGGGCACCACCACCGGTGAGTTCGGCTCCACCGTGAACGAACCGACCGAGCCGAGCACCGTATCGGGACCGAACTCGTCGGCGACGGCCCGCACCGCCAGC
>JBEVHL010000490.1:0-17806 GCA_040511255.1 Mycobacterium sp.
CCCGATCACGGAACACGCCGAGGCTGCGCACGATCTCGAAGGCCAGTGTGACGACGGCCGGGTAGAGGGCGACGATGTACAGCGCTAGACGATCGAAGAGGAACTGCACCGTGAAGGTGTTGTTCGCGAACACAACTCCGATCTGATCCTCGACACCGAAGATGTTCGGGAAGTACAGCGGAATCTCGATGAAGAAGAGATAGAGCACCGTGGCGAACCACAGCGCCAGGTTGGTCGGATCATTGTCTCGGCGCAGCCGGCGGACCGAATGCACAAGTGCCAGCACAGCTCCGGCCACCATCATCAGTTCCAGCACCGGCAGCGTCCAATTCGACAACCCGAACGGACTGCGCAGGTGGAGGATCGCAGGCGCGTCCTGACAGGTGAAGTCGCCGAGTCGGCGGGCGAGGTGGTCGAAGGTGGCGTTGCACTGCTCTGCCATCGAAGTGCCTCAGCCGGCGATCTCGGCGGTGTACCAGCGGGTGACGTCACCGCCGCGCTCCCACCGGTCGAACCACCGGGCGGCGAATTCCGGCAGCACGTCGTCGGCCGGATCGTGGAAGGGAGTCTGGCTCAGCAGCACCCGGACGGCGGTCAGCGCGACCTGCTTACGCGGCACCTGCGCGAACGCCGAAGGTGGCGCTGGCACCGCGCGAGCGGCCGGCCGCAGTCGCCGCAACTTGTCCTCTAGGCCGTAGGCCGGCAGCATCGTCCGGGCGTCCACCTTCCGATCCGCCAGCGGCACATGGGCGTTGACACCGTCGGTGATGATCGTCATCACCTCCATCAGATGCCGGACGATGCCGGGAAGCATCCTGGTTCGGTACCACTTCCGACCGACCACCGCGTCATAGATGACCAGGGCCGAACTCCGGTGCTCCACCTCCTCCACGAAATGCCACATCAGCAGGGACGCCACCCGCTCGTCGCCGGGGCGGAAGAGAGCCTCTTCGTTGTCCAACAGCATCTTGAAAAACGGGGTGAAGGTCGCTTCGAGATCGGCGACGTAGGCCAGCCGGAACTCCAGCGGCGTGGTGTTGGTGACGTGTTCGTAGCTGACCACCGCATCGTCGAAGGTCTGCTGCAGACCGGGATAGCGCTTGATCAACGCATTGACATGCTTGCGGTGCGTGCTCGAATGCTGGGCTTCCTGCCGGAGAAATGCCGTCGCCTCAGCGGCCACGGCCGGATCGGTGATCAGCGGCTTGGCCTCCTGGACTGCCGCCACGATCATCTGCTCGAAGCAGATCGCGATCATCGATGTGGCGTTCATGAAGAACGAGAACGTCGGGTTCTGCGGGTTCCACTCCCACGGCACGTCCTCGGTGAAGTCGAACTTGGGGCGACGGATCTCGAGGTCGGTCATCATTCCTCCGGGTCACATCTGATTACACACAATGCCCATGTGTGTGTCATATGTGTAATCTGAAGGCATCCGAGCGAAAGAGTCAAGCGAATGGGCCGTAAAGGATGGGCCGGTGCGCCCCCGGCGGATGACGACGAGGCGCGCAAACGGATCGTCGATACCACGCTGCGCATCGTCGAGCGCCGCGGTGCCGCACAGACCACGGTGACCGATGTTGCCGACGCCCTGGGCATCACCCGCCGGACGGTTTACCGCTACTTCGTCAGCACCGAAGAATTGTTCACCGCCGTGGCCGAAGTCGCTCTCGACAGCTTCATCGCCGAGATCGAAGGCCTCACAGCAGATCTGGATGTCACCGCTCAACTCGTCGAGGTGGTGGCCTACATCATCGAACGGCTGCCGCGCTCACCTCAGCTGGCACTGCTGCTGGCCAACGACAGATCTCATACCTTCAGCCGAACTATGCTGGCTCCCAACGAAATCGCCCGCTGCCGGGCGATGCTCCAGCACACCCATATCGATTGGGACACCCTCGGCTACGACGACCGCACCGTGGACGAGTTGGTCGAGTTCCTGCTGCGGATGATCCAGTCCATGGTGATCGCACCACTCGACCCACCCCGGTCGGGCCCGGAGCTGCGCGCCTACCTGCGGCGGTGGATCGGTCCGGCCCTGACGTAGTTCGCCGTCACCGAACCAGATGGTCCGCGGGCTCGGCAGCTGCGGTCATCTGCCAATAGTCGACCAGCCGCCACGGGCACAGCACGTAGACGTGACCGTCGGCGGCTTTGTACCAGGAGTGCTCGATCGACGGGTGGCCCCACATCAAGGTGGCGACCTCGGCGAGCAGATCGTCGCGGTAACGTTCGTAGGCTGCGGCGGTCGGTTCGATGGAGCGGTGCCCACCGTCGAGCAGGGTCCGCAGCGCGTCACCGATGTAGCGCATCTGACATTCCGACATGGTGATGACGCTGCCCGCGTGGGCCAGCCCCGTTCCCGGGCCTGACATGACGAAGAAGTTGGGAAACCCGGCTATGGAGACGCCGTTGTAGGCGGCAGGTTTGCCGTCCCAGACGTCGGCAATCGACCGACCGTCGCGGCCGATGATCTCCATCGGCCATAACACCTCACTGGCCCGGAAGCCGGTGGCCAGCACGATGATATCGGCGCCGTACCGACCCTCGGCGGTGGCAACCGAGTCGGCACCGATGTCCACGATGGGGTCGGTGACGAGATCGACGTGAGGTTGGGTGAGGCAACGCAGCCAACTGCCGTTGTCTTGCAGCATCCGCTTGGCCATCGGTGGATAGGTCGGGGTGACCTTGGCGATCAGTTCGGTGTCGTCACCGAGTTGATTCTCGATCCAGCCGGCGAAAATCTCACGGCGGGCTGCACTCTGAGCATTGGCGGTCCGCGGGAAATCGGCCCAGTCCGGATCGGCGCGGACCAGTTCGAGCATCCTGTCGTTGGACTGCCACATCAGCATGAACCTGTACCACCGTGAATACCCGGGCAGGTGGCGCATCGCCCACTGCTCGCCCGGCTTCACCGAAGCGTGGTATCGGGGATTGGGCGCCATCCACTGCGGTGTGCGCTGAAAGACCGTCAACTGCGCGACATCGTTGACGATCGCGGGCCCGATTTGAAATCCGCTGGCGCCCGCACCGATCAGCGCGATCCGCTTTCCGGTCACGTCTACCGAATGGTCCCATTCGGCCGAGTGGAACACCGGTCCCGTGAAGCGGTCGAGGTTCGGCAGATCCGGAATATGCGGCCGATTCAGGATGCCGACCCCGCAGATCACCGCGTTGGCGGAGTGGGTCTGGACGTCGCCTTCGGGACCGCGCACGGTGACGTGCCACATGGCGGCGTCATCGTCCCAGAATGCCTGCTGTACTTCAGATTTCCATTGCACGTGCGCACCGATGGCGTGTTTGTCGAACATCTCCAGGAAATAGCGGCGCAGTTCCGGCTGTTGGGCGTAGTACTCGCTGAAGTAATCGTTGCGCTCGAACGAATACGAGTAGTAGTGGCTGGACACGTCGACGCGACAGCCGGGATAGGTGTTCTCCAGCCACGTTCCGCCGACATCACCGTTCTTCTCCAGAATCCGAAACGGGATACCGGCTTCTTTCAATCTGATGCCGGCCAACAGTCCGGACTCGCCACAACCAATGATTAGTACCGAAAAGTCCTGTGCCTGGGCCCGTTTGCGTTGCAGCTGAATGGCGCGCGGGTTGTGCCCAGCCAGGTCCATCTCGTCGACGTACATCGCCGCGTAGTCGTCAGGGATGTGTTCGCAGGCGATCCAGTCCATGGTCTCGCGGATGAGCTCGGTGCTCAGCGGTTCCGGCGCCGGGCAGCCGGCGTCGCGCCAGGCGCTGATCGCTTCAAGGGCATCGCGACGCAGTTGGCCCTTCTCGTCTTCGGAGAGCTTGCCCTGAAACTCATTCTGGATGAACTGACGCGGTCGGGTCGGGCCGCGCAGATACGACGGGTCGCCGGTGATCTGCACAACCGAGGCGATCAGGGCGGATACCGACGTCGCTTCCAGTGCGTCCGCTATCACGTCGTCGCCGTCGACGACCGGCTCGGTCCTGATGTGACGATCCGCCATCGATTCCCCTGCCCATTCACCGCTGTGGCATTCACCAGTGTTGTGGATGGCACTGTTGAGTGTCAAGCGGTGATGTTCTAGGCTCACCAAATGGCTGAGCAGGCAGGGGTGGCGCTGGCCGAGGTCAAGCGGCAAGCGGTCATCGACCATGTGCTGTCCGCCGCCCGCACGCATGTCCTGACCAATGGCATCGACGCCACCATGGATGAGCTCGCGGAGGCCACCGGGGTCAGCAGGCGCACGCTGTTCCGCCATTTCAGCAGCAGGGAGAAGCTGCTCGCGGCGGCGTTCGAGGCCGGCATGGCCAATTACCGTCTCCAACTTCCGAGCTACCGTGGCGACCTGACCGGTTGGCTCCGCGCCACCTGCGAGAGTGCCCATCGGATGAATGCGACCATCGGCCCCGGGTTTTTCGACCTCGCCTCACGCCCGGACCTGCCGCCCGATCTCAGGGACGTAGAAGACCGGCGGCGCAGCGCTTTTCGCGAGGCGATGGCCGAGATCGCGCACACTCTGTGGACTGCATCGGGCCGAAGCGGCCGCACCCCGCGGGGAATCAAGGTGGCCGTCACCGCGCATCTCAGTCCACATTTCACCGCGGCGCTGATGATCGACGCCGGCGAGCCGTGGAATGCCGCGGCCGACCTGGCCTACGGGGCGATCCTGGCGGCCCTTGAGCGGGAGACGCGCACCGCCAGCTCACACTGAACCGACATCATCGAAAGGCCATCCATGGGCATCGTCACCACCAGCTCGGAAACCGCGTTCCCCTACCCGGCGGAGGTCATCTACGATTTCGTCACCGCTCCGGCGAATTGGACCAAGACTTATCCCGGTGGCCCTCGCATCGCCGATGTGCCAGAACGCTTGCCGCTACAGGTCGGCGATACCTGGACCGAGGGACACCCCGAGAAGGACCGGATCTTCACCTGGCAGCTGGCCATCGCCATGCGACCGAAGATGTTCGTGTTCAACTCGGTGGGCAACCTGAGCCACGACAGCCAGGGCAACGGTGGCTTCCCAGGACGGATGACGATCACGTACCACTTCACCCAACCGGGCGAGGGGTTCACCCTGTTCACCCGCAGCATGACGATCGAGGCCTACCGAGACGCTCCGTTGCATGACGGGTTCTTCCGGATGGTCAATCCCGCACACATCGACAGCTACCACGCCGGAATCGCCAGAGAACTCGCAGTTTTACATGTCGACAATAAGTTGTAATGCTCATCGTCAGGCAGAGTGCTCCCCGGCGGCGGAGGTAGATGTGGCGCAGAGCAAGGGACCGTGGTCCATCGCGACCGAGACGGCGGGTCAGGTGGCTCCGCTGGTCGGATTTGTCGCACACATCGGCCGCGGCATTCGGCGCCTGGCCACCGACGCCGCGGTCGGCGGTCGCCGGGCATTTCCCCGCAGCGTCGCAGACCTGGACGCGCCCGCGTTGTCGACGATCATGGGACGCACTGTCACCTCGGTTGCCCTCCTCGACGGGTCAGCGGGCACCTCCTCACGCGCCCGGTTGGCGCTCACCGGAGACGGCGTTCCCGACACCGTCTTCGTGAAGATGTCCGCCGAGACGGCAGCGATCCGGATGCTCGGTGAACTGGCGAGCCTCGGTGAGAACGAGGCACGCTTCTACCAGGACCTGTCGTCCCAGCTGTCCGGGGTGCCAACGTCATACGGGTCGGACTTCGATCCGCTCACCGGCCGCTTTGTCATCGTGCTGGAGGATCTGCCGCAGGATTCGTGCGAGTTCTACGACACCCTGCGTCCACTCGACGGCGACCACGCCGGCCAGCTCGTCGAACTGCTGGCACACGTGCACGGCACGTTCTGGAATCACCTGCCCGCCCGGGGCGGGGCAGGTGCGTTGGGCTGGCTCACCGCCACCTCGGACGAACGCAGCCTGCCGATCACCAGGCCGCTCTTGCGGCTCTCGGCGCGCCGCCTTGCCGGTAAGACCACCATCCCGGTCCAGGACGGGCGGTTCGTGATCGAGAACTATCCGGACATCGTTCGATTCCTGGACAGCGGCCCACACACCGTCCTGCATGGTGATTCACATCCGGGAAATGTCTTCTTCCGCAACGGAAAAGCGGGGTTGCTCGACTGGCAGGTGGTCAAGCGCGGAAATCCCATGCGCGACGTCGCCTACAGTTTGGTCACCGGGATGACCACCGAGGCGCGCCGCTCTGATCAGCGCGACCTCCTTGATCTGTATCGAAAAGCGCTGACCGCCAACGGAGGACCCGAGCTCGATCGCGATGAACTGTGGGATTGGTACCGGCAGGCGGCGGTGCAGCCCTTCATGGCGGCGCTGACCACCGCAGGACTGGGCGGCATGCAATCGGAGGAGATCGCCTTCGAGGGCGTCCGCCGGGCCGTCGCCGCATTCGATGACCTCGATACGGTGACGGTGCTGCAGAAGTCGCTCTGACGCTCAGCCGCCTTGCGCCGCGGCATCCCGCAGGATCTGCTGCAGCCGGTCCAGCGGCGGAGCCGAACCAGGGTTGAGCCGCAGCGCGGTGTCCGGATCGACCGGTACCGCGCCAGGTCCGGGCGGCGGTGGGGGCGGTGGTGCAGCGCCCCCAGGAGGCGGTGGGGGTGGCGGCGGCGCCACCTGCGCGGCGGCGAGCTTGGCGTCGAGGCGCGGTATCGCGTCATTGCGCACCGCCCGCCGTTGCGGGTCCGGATCGGTGTTCCCGGCGAAACAACCCGGCGGCGCCTGCTCGACAATCGTTCGCGCACTGAGGTACTCGGCCACCGCCGTGCGGCCGTCGAGACGCCCGGCCGCTCGATCCCCCAGTGTTTCCCTGACCAGTTCGAGGTTGACCCGCACCGGGCAGGATTCGCCCGCATCCGTGCGGGCCAGGCTCTCGGTGAACTGACGGTCCGCATCCTCGAGCCGGTTGTCCAGTACCGCAAGGCTTCCTGCTGCGAACGCGGTCTTGGCGGGCTCGCCGATGTTGAGCACGGTCAGCGTCCCGACCGCCGACCGTAGCGCGGCGGTGTCGCGGTCGGCATAAGCGGAGGATGCCGCCTGGCCTGCGATCACGACCGAGACCGCCTTGATGATCATCACCACGACCACCAACACGCCGGGCGCGGAGAACACCAGCAGCCGACGGCGCCACTGCCCGACCGTCACGGCAGCACGTCCACGCCGACGAGCCGGCTGCGGCGAAATGCACGCAGCACCAGGTACAGCTCGACCAGGATGAGGACCGCGGCCCCGAGGGCGGGCAGCCAGTACGTCTCGGTCTGTCCGTCCGTCGTGGCCACAGATGCTGCCGACCCGCCGGAATCACGATCGTCTGGCAGTACCCCGGCAAGTGGCGCGGCATCGGACCGCGGGACGAAGGGCACGCCCAGCTGTTCGGCGACCCCACGCAGCACCGGGTCGTCGACGGCGGATCGTTCGGTCTCGGTGCCGGGAATGGGTCCACCGGCCGCGGTGCCGTATCCCAGCACCCCACCGCCGTCGACCGAACCCGCGGGCGGGTCGAATTCCCTTGCCGGGAAGTATGATTCGGGTGCACCCGCACCGAGGTAGAAGACCAGGTTCCGGGCCCGGGGGTATTGCTGGGCCGCGGTGATCAACTGGTAGCGCAGCACCGTATTGGCCGCACCGGCGTTGGTCTGCGTGACGGTGTCGGGGCCGAAGGCGTATGGGGTGATGGCGTCCATCACCGGTCGTAGGCTCCAGGTGTCCGCCGACAGCGGCCAGTCCAGCGACGGCGCCGAGGCGAACCCGATGACGGCGAAGCGGGCGCCGGGATAGCGGTCGATCAGCGCCTCGATGTCGGCGCGTGCGATCTCCATCCGGGTACGGTCGTCCAGGTCGCGCACCGACATGTCCGGTGACCGGTCGACGACCAGGAACACATTCGGTTCTGTGCTGCCTGCCGTCCGGGAAGCGGCTTGGTCGGCATCGACAATGACCGGCCGGGCGGCGGCGACGAGCAGAAGTACTGCGGCGGCGGTCATTCCGAGCCAGCGCCACAGCGACGCGCGATGACGGTTGCCTGCCTGCCAGCGGCGCAGTGCGACGATCTGGCCCGCGGCCAGCAGCCCGGCGACAACGGCCAACACCGCCAAAGGCAGCACGGGGTGCAGCGTCACAGTCGCACCACCAGTGGCCACCACACCAGGGCGACCAGGGCCGCCAGCGCCAGAATCACGGGCAGGTCAGGCGATTCGACGGAGCGGGTGACGGCCGCCTGATCCACCGCCGTGGTCGGCGCAGGCGGATGTGCCCTGATCTCCGACAGGTGCGCAGCGACCACAGCGGGATCCGCTACGAACGACTGGCCGCCGGTGTCCCGGGCCAGGGCGTCCAGCGCGTCGTCGGACGAACCGGTGGTCATGAGGTTGATCTGGACACCCGCCGCCTGCGAGAGGTCGCGGATCCCGGCAGCGGTGTACAACGCCGGTCGGGTCTCGCCGGGCTGCCGCAGCGTGCCCGGCCCCACGTAGATCAACGAACGCCGCTGCGGCGTCTTCTGGTCGAACGACGGAAAGCCCGTCAGACACATGGCCAGCACGTCTTCGACGCCGGCTGCGTAGTCGACGTAGGTCACCGACGGCCCCCAGCTGACGGCGTCACCCTGACGTTCGGTCAACGCGGCATAATCGTTGAATTGCGCTGCTGCGTACTGGTAGTCACGGGTGAGCGGGACCAGCCGGCGATTCGGGGCGGTCAACCCGATGCGTTGCGTGCTGAAGGTGGGGGCACGCTCGGCGAAGTAGCGCAGCATGACACCGGCGGCGGGATCGCTCGCCGGGCCGCCGACGCACAACATGATGTCCTCGGGCTGAGCCCCCTCGGATTCCCGCGTCGCCGAAGGCAATCCGGTCGGTCGCGCGGCGGTGACGATCGACGCAGTGAAGATCACCACCAGCAAGACGATCGCGACCACTGCCGACAACGTCCGCAGCCGGGCCGCGCGCCGATACTCCGGCAGCCGGGTCAGCCGGCTGGCATTGGCCAACAGGCGAAACCGTCGGCGCTCGGTGGCCATGGGTCGCAGCACCGCGACGATGCAGATCGCCAGACCGAGCAGGCCGGCGATCAGCACCACCCACCAGATCAGGTCCACGCCCGGATCAACTCCTCAGCGGAATCACTCACCGCACCGACGTCCACTGCCGAGTCGGCGTTGAACTGCGCGTCGATCAGTTCTGTCAGCAGCGGCGCGGCCGGGGCCAGCCGGCCCGCAGCGATGTCATCGACCTGCATGTACTCCGCGCGAGCGCCGGTGGCCTGGTGGAGGAATGCCCTGAGCTCACGGCTGACGGCCTCGGCAGCCGGGGCGGCGGCGAGTTCACCGGCACGGTAGCGATCACCGATCGCATGCACGGCCCTGGCGAATCGACGCTTGAGCAGCTCGCTGCGGGTGGCTCCCACGACCGGGAGATCGCGGATCTGCCGACCCGGCACGGTGAAGAAGAAAACTGCTGCGTACCAACCGATCAGCACGAGCAGCAGCACCACCGCCACCCACAGCCACCACGACGAGTACGGGCTCGGCCCACTGACAAAGCGCAGTAGATCATCCGGCACGGGCGAACACCCCGGTCATCGTGGTCAGTCCGGCCCTGATGCGCCTGCTCCCGGTGATCCTCGCGTGGGCCACCCCGTGCACCGTCAGAAATTCCGAAAGGCTCTCCCGCCGTGCTAGTTCGGCACGCCGGTACGCTTCGACCACGCGAGGGCCGAGCTCCGCACCACTGAGCACGACGCTGCCGCCGACGACGTCGTAACCCTCTTCGTCGTCGTCGACAGAGCCCACCGCAGCGGCATCGGCGATCATCGCCCACATCACGTCATGGCGGGCCGCCAACCTTTTCAGCACATCGCCCAATCGGTCGTCGACATCGGGTTCGTCCGAGACCACGAAGATCAGCAGCGGGCGCCGATAGTGCTGCGCCACCCAATTCAGTTGCGTCAGAACGCTGCTCGGACCGGGGTTGGTGGTGGTGTGGTGATGGAACCGGTGCAGCATGCTCTCGATGTGCGTCTCACCACGCCGCAGCCGGATATCCACGCACCCGCGGGTGTCACCGAACACCATGCCAATCTCGTCGGACCGTTGCAGTGTGATCAGCCCGATCGCGCCGATGACATGGGCGGCGACCTCGCGCTTGGCTTCCCCGGACGGGGCCTGCGCGGTGGTGTTCCGCCCGGCGTCGGCGATGACCAAGATCTTGTGGTGTTTCTCCGAGACGAACCGCTTGATCAGCACCTGACCCGAGCGGGCGGAGGCCTTCCAATCGATATCGCGGACGTCGTCGCCGGGCACATACGGTCGTAGATCATCGAATTCGAGGCTGCGGGTGTGCACCAGGGCGTACCGGCCACCCTCCAGCAGCCCGGAGGTGTCGCGGCCGAAAAATTCCTTCGCTCGGTTGAGGTGCTGGCCCATCTGCTCACGGCACCCGGACCGTGGTCAACACCGCGTCGATGACCACGTCCGGCGTGATCTGCACGCTGGCCGCCTCGAACCCGAGGATCAACCGGTGCCGCAGCACACGATGCGCGAGCCGGGCAATGTCGTCGGGCACCACGTGGTTGCGGCCACGCAGCACGGCCAACGCGCGCGCCGTGCGACAGAACGCGATGGTGGCCCTGGGACTGGCGCCGTACTCGATCAACCGCGCGATGTTTGCGGGCAGATACTGCTCAGGTTCGCGGGTGACACCGACCAGCCGGCTGGCATACCGGATGAGCTCACGGTCCATGAACACCGTCTGCACCAGATCCTGGACACGCAGGATTTCGTCGATCCCGACGGCGGGCGGCGTGTGGTGCTCCTTCTTGTAGAGCCCCGCGTCCATCCGGGCGATGACCTCGACCTCGTCGTCGACGGACGGATACTGCACGACGTCCTTCAACATGAACCGGTCGGTCTGCGCCTCCGACAGTGGATAGGTGCCTTCCTGCTCGACCGGGTTCTGCGTGGCGACGACCAGAAAGGGTTCGGGGATGGGGTACTCGACGCCGGCGATCGTGGTCTGGCGCTCCTCCATCGCCTCCAGCATGGCGCTCTGGGTCTTCGCACTGGAGCGGTTGATCTCGTCGAGCAACACGATGTTGGTGTGCACCGGGCCGAGTTGCGTGACGAACGAACTCGATGCCGCCTCGTAGATCTGAGTGCCGATGATGTCGCTGGGCAGCAGGTCCGGCGTGCACTGAATCCGCCGGAAGCCACCCTGGATCGACTCGGCCAGAACCCGGGCGGCGGTGGTCTTGGCCAGCCCGGGCACACTCTCGATCAGCAGGTGTCCCCCGGCCAGGAGGCTGATCAACAGCGATTCTCGCAGCTGGTGTTGACCGACCACCTTGGCCGAGAATGCCGCTGACACTGCGTCCACGAAACGCTCGGCGTCGGTCAGATCCTGCTGAGCAAGACGCGGTCGCGGTGCAGTCATAAGTCCTTCCCAAGGTAGCCAAATATCTGTCCGGGAGTACCCGCACTCGGCGATCTCACGCCTGCAACGGGTTGCTCAGCAAATCTGACCGAAACCTTACGATCGCCGGGCCGCCGCGCATGCTGCCCGGTCTAGTCGGCTGATTCCCAGATCGCGCGCGTCAGATCGACGATTCCCGGGTGGTGGATCTGCTGGAAGTTGCGCCCACCCCGGTCGAAGGTGGCCACCACCGCGGCAGGCGCCGTCGACTCGGTCACCGGCGTCGCTCGCCAGGAACACGGACGCACGTGAACCAGGTCCACCTCCGCGGCAGCTGCGGCTCGATCGTAGAAATACGGCCCGATCAACATGCCCAGCCACAGCTGCCGATCCTCGTCCCGCGTCCAGACGAACGACCCGTTGAACACGTCGGCGAAGCGCGCCAACCGGCGGCTGAACCCGTCGCCGTAGTACTGCCCGGCGGAGTCCAGTGCGGAAAACAGATCGTCCGGCGGCGGCGTGATGACGCCGCCGAATCCGCAGACTCCCGCCATTTTCGCCCGCGCCAGCGTGGCCTGCGGGTCGATGTCGTCGTTGCGGGAACGCAGCGGCGCCCGATACACCTGGATCACGCCGGTCACCGCGCTCGATGGGCCAATCTCTCGGAATCCAGAATCACCAGACTGTTGCCTTCCGCGCGGATCCAGCGGCGTTGGCCGAAATCCGAGAGTGCCTTGTTCACCGTCTCCCTCGACGACCCGACGAGCTGCCCGAGTTCCTCCTGGGTCAGCCCGTGCGTCAGCCGTACCGCGCCGCCTTCCTGTACGCCGAATTGCTCGGCCAGCCGCAGCAACTGCCTGGCCACCCGGGCGGGCACGTCGTTGAGGGCGAGGTTCGACAACTGTTCGTCGGTGCGGCGCGCGCGGCGCGCCAACACCCGCAGCAACCGCTCTGCGATGGCTGGGCGCTCGACGATCCATTGCCGCAGGGCGGCACGGTCCAGCGGGGCCACGCACACATCGCCGATCGCGATCGCTGTGCAGCTGCGCGGGCCGGGATCGAACACCGACAGTTCTCCGAAAATGTCGGACGGGCCCAGCACGCCGAACAAACTCTCGCGACCGTCGGGCGCCCGTCGACACAGCTTGACCTTGCCTGCGAGCAGGAAGTACAGCTGTTGCCCGGGTTCGCCCTGGGTGAAGAAGACATGGCCGCGAGTGAATTCGACGGGTCTCAACCGGCTTGTCACGGCCTCGACGTCGCCGGCGTCGAGATCGCGTGCCGCCACCGGAGCAACATCGGCGGTAACTGTCACGCGGGCCTCCAGTCTCGACGATCGGAAACCCAGGTTCAGCCCGCCGCACTCACTGTGGCACGCAATACCCGTACCACCACTTTGCAAACATCTCCGGCGACTAAGCCCCGGTGGCCAGCGGTCTGTCCAGGCCGACGGAATGCAGGCCGGCGAGCACACCGGCGATGGTGTCCAGCGGGCTGGCCGCCACCATCTCGCGGCTGATTCGTTGCGCCGCAACGAGATAACTGCCATCGGTCAAAATCCGTTGCACCGCGCCTGCGATGGCCGCCGACGTCGGCCGGGCCGTCTTCAAATCGATGCCGGCTCCGGTGAAAGCGACGCGGGCGGCCGTCTCTGGCTTGTCTGCGGTTCGGCCTGCGACGACGAGCGGGATGCCGTGCATCAGCGCCTGCTGCACACCCCCGTAGCCACCGTTGGTGATCATCACGTCGACGACCGGCAGCAGCGCCGCATACGGCAGATAGTCCGTGATGCGGGCGTTGGCCGGCACCGGGCCGCTGAACGCGGGCTGCTCGGGCAATCCGGTGGTGGCGACGACGAGCAGGTCGTCGCGGCCGGCCAGGGCCTGCAGCGTCGGCCGGATCAATTGACCGTGGTCACGGTTGTCCCAGGTCCCCTGGGTCACATGGACCACCGTCCGAGAGGTGCGCTGCACTTCGGGCCACCACTGCGGCAGCTCACCCGCCGCCACCGGGTTGGCGGTGACCGGCCCGGCGAACACCACCGACTCCGACAGGTCACGACGCGGGTACTCAGCCGCCGGGGCGGTGAGCTGGATGACGCGGTCCGCCAGCTTCGGCCAGTCGGTGAGGAACACCGGTGCCGGACCCACCCCCGCCCTGCGCAGCGCCGTGTTCAACCGGGTCTGGATGTCGGCGAACAGGACGTGGTGGACGAACCAGTTCATCTGCCGGTAGTCGAATCCCGGCGCAGGTTGCCACCCGACCCCGAACGGCGGGGTGTCGGCGCTCGAGAGCATCAGCGGGCCCACCCCGCAAACCGCCACTGCCGGGCGCTTGCGGTCGCTGAGCAGCAGCGGCAGGGCGCCGGTGAAGGCGACATCGACCAGCGCGGCGTCGGCCTGGTGGCGCTGCAGCTCGTCGTGCAGGGTGCGGTATTGCGCCCCCAGCGGGTCGATGAACACCGACCGCATATCGGCCCGGCCCGATCGCCACAGATCGATCATCGACGGCGAACCGAACAGCGCGGACCCCCGGGCCGTCGACTGTGGTTGCGCCTCTGGCGGCAGAGCGACGGGCGTCACCCCGGCACGGTGCACCGCGCGGTGATACTGCTGCCCGGTGATCAGTCGGACGCTGTGACCGCGCCGCTGCAGGTCCACGGCGATCTGCAGCATCGGCAGTACGTGCCCGGCGAGTGGGCTGGCTGCCAGCAGATATCGCGCCACGAATGCTCCTTTTCCACGGCTCGCCGAGTCGCGGCGCCCTGCGTTGCTGGCCTACTCATTGCCCGATTTGCCGAGATGCAATCACGTCGTCGATCGGGGGACGGCTGAAGGTGGGGTGCCGGGGGTGTCGAGCTCACCGGCCAGCCACGGCAGCGCCGCGGCGAACGCGGTGCTGGCGAAGGGCCAGACGTGCCTACCCGGCAGCGCCGACACCGACGATCTGATGCCATGCGCATTGCCCAGCTCGGCCAGGGTGCTGGCCGCGAGGCGGTAGCTGTCGGAGCCCCCCGGGCCGGCTCCGGGAACGACGAACAGTCCAGCGACGCCGTCGTAGGTTCCGCGCTTCTCGATGACCGTGGCGGGATCGAATGCTGCCCAGGCCTCGGCATCACCACCGAACAACCGGTCGATGGTCTGCGCCTTGGTGCCTGCGTTGGGACCCAGATCACCCGCGATGTCGAGGAAGGCACTGAACATGTCCGGGTGCATCACCGTGAGGTTGAGTGCACAGGTGCCACCGGAGGAGAATCCGGCCACGCCCCAATGGGTTTGGTCAGAGCTCACCCCGAAGTGTTCGGTCATGAACGGGACGACGTCCTGGGTCAGATGATCGGCGGCATTGCCGCGCGGGCCGTTGACACATTCGGTGTCATTGCCGAAGGTGCCGGTGGAGTCGACGAAGACAGCGACCGGCGCGTTACCGGCGTGGGCCTGCGCGAACGCGTCCAAAGTGGCGACCGCGTCGCCCGCGCGCACCCAGTCGGCGGGGGTGTTGAACTGGCCGCCGATCATCATCACCACCGGCAGTTGCGGGGGCGGGTTGCTGGTGAACCAGACCGGCGGCAGATACACGTACTCCTCGCGGTGGGGAAACTGGGAGGCCTCGGCGCCAATGGTCACCGGCAGCAGCACCCCGGTGCTGGGTTGGGCCCCACCGCGCTGCAGCTCGACCACCCCTGCCCAGTCGGTCTGGTTCGGCAGCGGTCCGTCGGTCAACTGGTTCCAGGCGGTGTAAACGGTTGGAAAATAACCGATCCAGCCATTGACGACCAACCCGGTGCTGAGCAGGCACATCGAGGCGGCGAAGATCGACACGTTGCGCCGCGACCAGCCTGCGCCGGCCCAGCCGGCCACCGCGACGGCCGCAGCCGTTCCGGTCAGGGCGACCCACAGCCACAACAGCCAGGGTGCGGGTTCACTGGCGATCCCCAGGCTGCGGAAAATCCACTGCGCCACAACACTTGTCAGCACGCCCAACAGCACCGAGACCGGCAGCCACCCGGTGCGCCAGCGTCGCGACCGCCAGCCGATGGCGCACAGCAGCGCGACGACGGCGAGGATCTGCACCGCTACCGGAAGCCAGCCCTGCATCAGCGACACTCTCATAGCGGGCCTCACAAGTTGACAGCGAAGACACTGTGTACCCGTTATTGCGCAGGCCACCCCTGTCGTTTGGCCCTGCGCAACCCGGGTACCTCCAGCCGGTGACCACACCGTGTTGACGTCCCCCGGCCTGATCAGCTACCTGTTCGTCGGCGCCCTTGCCGGGTGGGTGGCCGGTCGGGCGTTGAAGACGGGCAACCTGATCTGGGCCGACGCCGGAGTCGGCGCGCTCGGCGCGTTGGGAGCGCGCTACGTGCTCAGTGCGGTGTGCGAAACGGCCACCACTTGGTGGTGGGTAATTGCCGTTGTGGGAGGTGCGATTCCGCTCTGCGTGCTGCGGTTGGTGGGTGAAAGTTAGGGTGTCCGGACAAAGGCGCGTAGCGTGGGTCGGACCAAGGGCGCACCTGGATGCTTATTCAATCCGTCCGGGAAGAAGGCTTCATGGCCGACAACCGAGCCCAACTGGACACTTCGTCTCGTGCCGCCATATCCGATCTGACTGCCGGTTTCGCCATCGGCACACCGCTGGATCAATCTCTGTCGAGTGTCACTGCTGCGGCGGTGGAATTGGTGGACGGCGTTGACTACGCCGACGTCATCTTGATCAACGAGGGACGCTCGGAATCGGTCAGCGTGACCTCGCCGTTGCTGTACCAACTGGACGCAGTCCAGGTACGGCTGCAGGAAGGCCCCTGCCTGGAGGCGGCGGTCGGCGGCGCAATGATCCGCTGCGACGATCTCAGTGACGACCGACGGTGGCCAGGTTTCGCCGCCGCCGCGGTCGCAGTCGGTGTACACAGCATGCTGTCGTATCAGCTCTACACCCGCAGCGACGGCGTGGGCGCCCTCAATCTGTTCGGCAAGAACACGCGCATCCTGGACCCGGCGGCCGAGGCCATCGGTGCGTTGCTGGCCACGTTGGCAGCGGTCGCGTTGATGACCTCCGATCGCCGACGTGAGTTCGAAACCGCGCTGGCCAGCCGGGACATCATCGGACAGGCCAAGGGCATCCTGATGAACCACTACAAGATCGATGCCCCGCGCGCCTTCGACATGCTCAGCAAGCTGTCGCAGAACAGCAACACCCCGGTGCGCATCATCGCCAAACAGATCATCGACACGCTTTGATTAGCGCGTTGCAGCGTGGGTACGCCCCAGCCTGTGCCGACACCCGTTGACCAGGACGTTCCGGCTGTGCGGCCGGAACTCGACCAGAACACCGCCGAGGTGGAGCAGACTCCGTTGCGCACCAACGGCTTTGCTCCGTTACGCAGCTACGCGGCGATCGGTGATGGCCGGACGGTGGCCCTGGTCGCCCAGGACGGTGCCATCGACTGGTTACCACTTCCCGACCTCGACTCGCTTCCGGTGTTCGCGGCGATCCTGGACGAACGCAACGGCGGCCGACTGGAGTTGATCCCGACGGTCGCGTTCGAGTCGCAGCGGAGCTATCTCACCGATACCAATGTGCTCCAGACGACGTTCACCACGGCCGCCGGCCGGGTTCGCGTCACCGATGCGCTCAATGTCGGTGTGGCAGGGCGGTTGCCGTGGACTGAGTTGGCACGCCGAGTCGACGGTATCGACGGCGAGGTGCCGATGAGGTGGCGGGTCGCGCCCGGCACCTGCTTTGACACCGCGTCGCCGTGGGCCCGCCAGACTCCCTACGGAACAGTCCTGCGAGTGCAGGAACTGAGCCTCGGTGTGTGCGTATCCGAGGGGATGGATGTCGAACTCACCGACCAGTCGGCGTTCGGCACCTTCACCGTCAAAGCGGGTGAGCGCAAGGTGATCGGTGTGATCGCCGCCCACGCCGAGCCGCTGATGCTGTCCCCGGTCGACGACATCGACCGGGGTATCGACCGGACGGTCGCAGCGTGGCGGGACTGGTCCGCTCAATTCGAATGCGCAGGCGACTGGCACGACGCCGTTCGGCGCAGTGCACTCGCCCTGAAGCTGCTGATCTTCAGTCCCACCGGTGCCATCGCGGCTGCGGCGACCACGTCGCTGCCGGAAAGCCTTGCGGGCGGCAAGAACTGGGACTATCGCTACGCCTGGATCCGCGACACCGCCTATGCGCTGGATGCGCTTCGCCGGTTCGGTCTGCGGGAAGAGACACACGCGTCGATCAGCTGGCTGCTGCGCACCCTGCGCGATCACGGCCCCGAGCTCGGTGTGTTTTATCGTCTCGACGGCTCGGAGTCAGACGGTACGACAACCCACGATGTGCCCGGCTGGCACGGCATCGGTCCGGTCACCACAGGCAACCCCGCCGGCGGCCAACTGCAGCTCGGCACCTTCGCC
>JBEVHL010000491.1:0-3965 GCA_040511255.1 Mycobacterium sp.
GGACGTCAATGTACCGCCGGTCGCGTCGGTGGACGAGTTCCTGCGCCGGGCGCCGCTGGTGCTGATCGCGAGCGGCAAGCCGTTCCAGTACCCCCAACCCGATTGGGGCGTTGCGGTGCAGATGTTTGGGCCCTGCGTGGTTGAGCCCGCGCCGGACACGGCACCCGACTGGCTGGGCTCAATCGAACGGCCAATCGTCCTCGTCACGACGTCGTCGGGAAAGCAGGCCGACGCGAACCTTGTCCAAACCGCGTTAGCTGCGTTGGCCGACGAGCCGGTGCACGTCGTCGCCACTTTGCCCGCCGGGCAACCAGACGGAATGACGACACCGCCCAACGCGACGGTGTGCCGGTTCGTCCCCCATGGCGTGGTGCTGGATCGTGCAGTTTGCGCGGTGACGCACGGCGGTATGGGCGCGACGCAGAAGGCACTGGCCCGTGGCATACCGGTATGCGTCGTCCCATTCGGACGCGATCAATTCGAGGTCGCCCGACGCGTCGAGGTGGCCCGGTGCGGCACCCGACTACCGGCCAAGAAACTGTCACCGGCGCGACTGCTTGCGAAGGTGCGAGAAGCGATGTCCATGGCCGACGGTGCGAGAAGGGTGGCGGCGGGTTTCGCGGCCACCGGCGGCGCGGCCCGCGGCGCCGACCTCTTTGAGCAGCGCGTGCTTGGTTACAGCGCAACCTGAATGCCCACCGGCTCGATCCGTCGGCAGTGCGGCGGTGGGTCGAGTGAGATGCCGTCAGGCGTAGGCGGGGGAGGCCGCAGCGGCCAGCCGCTCGAGACGTCGCTGCTCGTAATGCGACGCTCTAGCGTCGAGCGCGTCGAGGAATGCCGCAAGGTCCTCTCGAGCGCGAGCAGCCTCGTCGCCGAGATCCTCGAGTTCGAACACGTTCCAGAACCGCAGCACTGGGCGGAGCACGTCGTCCAGATGTGATCGGAGATCGTAGATCCCGGCTTTGGCCATCGTGAGCGCGTTCTCGGCGAAGCCCGGCATGCCGGCCCCGGGCATCTGAAAATTGATGACTTCGCGTGCGATCGCTTGAACAGTTGCGTTGGGTGCAATGTCGAGGGCGGCCCGTACCAAGTTCCTGTAGAACACCATGTGCAGGTTCTCGTCGGTTGCGACCCGGGTGAGGAGTTGTTCGGCGACTGGACACCCCGAGGCCCGGCCGGTGTTGCGATGGCTGACCCGCGTCGCCAACTCCTGGAACGACACATAGACCAGCGCTTCCAGCGGGGTCTTATCGCCCGAGTCGTAACCGGCGGCGGTGTGCTGCATGCGAAGGCGCTCCAGTGCTTCCGGATCGACGCCACGCGTGACAATGAGATAGTCGCGGATCGCGATGCTGTGGCGCCCCTCTTCGGCCGTCCACTGACCGACCCATCGACCCCATGGACCGTCGAGCCCGAACCGAAGGGCGATCTCGCGGTGGTATGACGGCAGGTTGTCCTCGGTGAGAAGGTTCACGACCATCGCAGCTTTCGCGACCTCGTCGAGGCTCGAATCTTCGGGGGCCCAGTCCTGGCCGCCCAGGAGGGCGAAGTCACGCCCACGGCTCCAGGGGACGAATTCATGGGGATTCCACGGTTTTGCCTGCTCCAGATGCCGGTTGAGGTTGGCCTCGACGATCGGCTCCAACTCCGTCAACACTGCCGTCTGCACGGTGACCATCTACTACTCCCACTCTTGTCTGGGACTCACGGCGGCCAAACCTACGGTTCCGTAACCTACGGTACCGTAGAGCGGTTGTTGTGAACAGGGCATTCCGCAAGGTCCGAAGGGCTGCGTGAACTCGCCGGGTCGCGGTCGCTGGGTGCTGCGAGTCGACCCCAAACAGCGCAATCGGCTCGTTGAGATCATCCGCAGCCTCGACGAACGCATCAAAATAAGCCCGCATGAACGGCTGCATCGTGACCGGTTCGACGGCGGCGATGATGCCGAACACCACGGCCAACCCTGTCATGGGTTCCGGCGGTGCCGGCTACAGCTGGTCCAAGCGCACGCTCGTCGGCTACGTCGAACAGATGTCGGTTTATCTTGCGCCACGGTTCATCCGGGTCAATGCGATTCATCCCACCACTGTCAACACCAACCTGCTTCACAACGACGAGATGTACAAGTCTTCCGGCCGGACCTCGAACATCCCACCCGCGAAGACGCGGAGCCGGCGTTCACCTATTTTCAGGCGATGCCCATTCCGTATATCGAGCCCGAGGATGTCGCCAACCTGGCCGTGTTCCTCGCCAGCGACGAATCTCGGTACATCACCGGTCAGCAGATCCGGATCGACGCCGGCTCGCTGCTCAAGTTTCCCGAAGGCCCCCCGGCTAGATGAGTAATTCCAAGAGGTACGGCGTGTTGAACGTGTAGTTGAGGTCGAGGGTGTCCAGGATCGGCGTTGCTTAACCCAACCTGGCACTGGAGGCCGAAGTGGACGCTGACCTGGACACCCTCGCTACCGCACTGTACGTGACGAGTGACGATTTCCTCGCCGACAATCCTCAACATCGGCCGTGGCGGCCGCGGGTCGGGCTGGCACCGCGGCTGAGCGACGCCGAGCTGGTCACGCTGGTGGTGTTGCAGGCGTTACTCGGATTCACCTCCGAGGCCCGGTTCCTCCGCTACGCGAAAGCGAGTCTGCGCGGGATGTTTCCTTATCTGCCAACACAATCGGGTTACAACAAGCGGATCCGTGCGGCGACCGGCATGCTGCGGGCGGTGATCGCGTACCTGGTCGCGTGTACCAGCAGATCCAGCGATGATGTGTGGGTGGTCGACTCGACCCCGGTCGAGTGCGGGCGGTCGCGGGAAACGGCGCAACGTTCCGACCTCGCCGGGTGGGCCGAGTACGGTTACTGCGCCTCGCACTCGCGCTTCTTTTGGGGCCTGCGCCTGCACTTGGTGTGCACGCTGTCGGGGTTGCCCGTGGCGTTCGCATTGGCCGGCGCCAAGGCCGACGAACGCGACGTGCTGCTCGCCATGTTCGAGGCCGACCCAAATCTGGTTGCCGCGCGGCCGAAGCAGAAGTTGATGGCGGACAAGAACTACCACGGGAAGGCGTTCGAGGCCGCCCTCGCCGACGCCGACCTCGAGCTGCTGCGCCCGGCCCGCCAGGGCGAGAAACCACGGCCCGGACACCGCTACTTCAAGCCGTTCCGGCAGGTCATCGAGTCGATCAACAACACGCTCAAGACCCAGCTCGACCTGGAACGCCACGGCGGGCGCACCATCGCCGGAGTCGCATCGCGAGTAATGCAACGCATCCTCGCCCTCACTGCTGCGATCTGGCACAACGACCAACTCGGCCGGCCCACGCTACGTTCGCTAACCGCCTACGATCACTGAACCTTGGAATTACTCATCTAGGCAGGGCGCGCGATAGAGGCGCCCCTAATCTTCCTTGCGAATCAATCGCTGCAGTGCCTCGTGATCGGGCGCCAGCAGCTCCTCGATGCGGGAGTGATTCACGTCGGCGACGATGATCTCGCCCACCTCCGGGTAGACGTCGCGGAAGATGCCGTGAGACTTCATCTTTTCGGTCTGATACAGGTTGTCCTCGGTGGGGGTGACGTAGTACACCGCGTCGGCCTTGAAGCGGTGTATCAGCCAGAGGTGGATCAAGGTCATCAGGCGCTTCTGGCGCAGCGCCTCGGCGAAGGTATTTTGGTCTCGCACCGTCAAGATGCTGCGGCCGTGCCGGTCCTTGATGGGATCGACGATCACGTTGGCGAGCTTCTCCTCGCCGTCGGCCCGTTCGCCATAAATGCCGAGCTCGAGCAGCTCCCCGCCCGCGCGCTGCGGCCGTAGCTGTACGCGGAGCTTCTCGCCGAGCTGGTAGTGCTCACTCCACATTGCCAGCCAGTCCTCCAGCAGCTTCTTCGGCACCTCGGTCTGCACGAGATGCTGGTGCTGGGTAGAGCCCTTGCCCATGGACTTGGTGGTCGCCGTGCGCCCGGAG
>JBEVHL010000492.1:0-2948 GCA_040511255.1 Mycobacterium sp.
GCGTCGATGTCTCTCCCCGTCAACGCCAGTTCGCGCAGATGCCCGTCGTTGAGGATCAGCGGCAACCGGGCGAGGCTACCCACGTCGGCGACGATGGCGAGCTTGACCTCGCGCACCGAGAACTTCGCATCCGCGCTGGCGTAGCGGATATCGACGGCACTGATCAGGTCGACGCCGCCGCCGATGCACCAGCCGTGCACCGAGGCGATGGTCGGGGTCCGGCAGTCAGCGACCGCGGTGATGGCCTGCTGCATGGTCTTGAGGTGGGCGTGGAAGTCGGCCCGCGGCTTGGCCAGCGCGCCCTCGGCCATGATCGGCCCGAGGGTGTCGCCCATCGCTGCCAGGTCGAGGCCATAGCTGAAATTGCGACCCGAGCCGGTGAGCACGATCGCCCGTACGCCGGGGTCGGCGTCCAACGCGGCGAACACCTGCGGCAGTTCGGCCCAGAACGCTGGACCCATCGCGTTGCCCTTGCCGGGGCCGAGCAGCGTCACCTGTGCGACCTGGTCTTTGGTCTCGATCAGGACGGATTCGTAAACGTCAGCCATGGACGTGAGGTTACCTACCCCGAAAAGGAGCAACTGAGATGGACGAGCTGGTTACCGCCGAGGCGGCGCTGACGGTCTTGGACCGGGTACTGCGGCCGGTCACGGCCGGCGACCTGGCCAGGCAGACGCCGTGCCGCGAATACGACGTCGCGAGCCTGACCGGGCATCTGCTGAACTCGATCACCACACTGGGTGGCGCGGCGGGTGCGCAGTTCCCGCAGCCGGACCCCGATGCTTCGGTGCACCGTCAGGTCACGGCGGCGGCCCAGCCGGCGCTGGCGGCGTGGCGGCAGCGGGGTGTGGACGGGAACGTGGCGCTGGGGCCGGACCCGCTGCCGGCCAGGGTGGCCGTCGGCATCCTGTCGATCGAATTCTTGGTGCATGCCTGGGATTACGCGGCGGCCACCGGTCAGCAGCTGGATGTGCCGGAGGAGGTGTCCGCCCGCGTCGAGCAGTTGGCGCGCGGCATCATCACCCCGGAGGGGCGCAAGAACGTCGGCTTCGACCCGCCGGTCGAGCTGCCGGCGGAAGCACCCGCGTTCGACCGGCTGCTGGCGTTCACCGGCCGTCGGAGCGGTTAGAGCCGCTGCAGATAGAAATAGAGGTAGCGGCCGTCCATAACCGCCTTCTTGCCGTTCATGATTCCGATCACGGCGTCATCGTCGACCTTCTTGAAGTGGTCGTGGATGGGTTGCCCGTCGTAGACCATGGTGGCGGTCACCTCGCCGCGGAACTCTTCCATCCACAGGCTGGCCTCGCCGTTCATCCATTCGGTGTTGGAGAACTTGTTGCCGTCCTCGTCCAGACAGACCAGCGGCTGGGCATCGTCGAGCGAGTTGAAGGTCTTGCCGAACCAGCGGCCCCTCTCCATGAAGCCGTTGGCCGGGTGGCCGGTATGGAATTCGCCGCCCTGCCATTCGCCGATCATGAAATCGGTCGAGACTGCTGGCAGGGTGGCCCAGAACTCGTCGAGCTCGGCGTCGGGGATCTCGCCGCTGCGTTCGGTGAGCTCGGTGAACTGCTTGCGTGCCAACTCGTCACTCACGGTCGCTCCTCAGATCCAGTTGCGGGCAAAGTCCAGGAAGGTGTCGTTCTCTTCGGCGGCGCCGATGGTGACCCGTACCCCGTCGGTGCCGTAGGGCCGCACCAGAACCCGTGCGTTGGCGGCCTGTTCGACGAAGTCGGCGGTCCGACCGGGTCCCAGCGGCAGCCAGACGAAGTTGGCTTGCGACGACGGCAGTTCGTAGCCGGCGTCGAGCAGCGCCGCGCTGACCCTGGCCCGTTCGGCGACGACGGTGTCCGTGCGGGTGAGCAGTTCGTCGGCGGCGTCCAGGGAGGCGATTGCCGCGGCCTGCGACAGCGTGGTCGCGGTGAACGGGACGTAGACCTTGCCGAGCGCGGTGATGATGTCCGGATCGGCGACGGCATAGCCGACGCGGGCGCCTGCCAGCCCGTACGCCTTCGAAAATGTCCGCAGCACAACGACATTGTCGTGTGAACGGACCAGCCCCAGGCTGTCCGGCAGCAGGCCGTCGCGGATGTATTCGACGTAGGCCTCGTCGATGACGACCAGGATGTCGTCCGGCACCGCTTCGATGAAGTTGTTGAGCTCAGCGGGCTCGACGACGGTCGACGTCGGGTTGTTGGGGTTGCACACGAAGATCAGCCGGGTGCGGTCGGTGATGGCGGCGAGCATCGCGTCGAGATCGTGGGTGTGGTCTTTGAGCGGCACCGGCACCGGGGTGGCGCCCGCGGTGCGGACCTGCAGCGGGTAGATCTCGAAGCTGCGCCAGCCGAACATCACCTCGTCACCCACCGAGGAGGTGATCTGAATGAGCTGTTGGCACAGGCTGACCGAACCCGACCCGGCCGCGATGTGCTCGGGTGCGAAGTCAACGTGTTTGGCCAGTCGCTCCTTCAAATCCACATAGCCGTTGTCCGGGTAGCGGTTGAGGGTCTCGGTGGCCTTCTCGATGGCGGCCCGCACGCTGGGCAGTGGGCCGTGCACAGTTTCGTTGCTGGCGAGCTTGATCGCGCCCGGCACAGTCTTGCCCGGGGTGTAGGCCGGGATGTCGGCCATCTCGGGGCGGAGGCGGGCAGTCACGGAGTTAGTTTAGGGGGTGGCGGATCCAGGCCGGGCATGTGCTTTGCCTTCCCTCGTCCGGCCTGTGTACTCTTTCCCCTCGGCGGTAACGTCAGGAGGCGTGCCAGAGCGGCCGAATGGGACTCACTGCTAATGAGTTGTCCCCTCGCGGGGACCGGAGGTTCAAATCCTCTCGCCTCCGCGGCGGTTGACCCAGGTCAGCCACCAATAACTGAACATAGGCGCCCGTAGCTCAATGGATAGAGCACCTGACTACGGATCAGGAGGTTGGGGGTTCGAGTCCCTTCGGGCGCACT
>JBEVHL010000493.1:0-22238 GCA_040511255.1 Mycobacterium sp.
ACGCCAGTCTGAGCGATCGAGATCCCACGCCACCAGATACCAGCGGCCACCCCAGGTGACCAGGTGTTGCGGCTCCACCCGACGCGGTGCGTCGGCACCCGCGTAGTCGAAGCGCAGGACTTCTCTCGCGCGCACCGCAGCGCTGACCGTCATCAAGACCGCGCTGTCGACCTGTGGCCGTGCTCCGATCGAGGGTGGCTCGACGGCGGTGAATCGCAGGGAGTCGATGTGATGACGCAGCCGCACGGGCATCACCTGTCGGACGGTATTCAGGGCGCGGGCCGCCGCTTCCTCGATACCGGCGCCGGTGAGGCCGGCGGTCTGCAGCGCGACCGCCAGCGCCACGGCCTGGTCGTCGTCGAAGAGCAGCGGGGGCAACTCCGCTCCAGCGTCGAGGCGATAACCCCCGTCGGGACCCTTGACGGCGACGATCGCATAACCGAGTCCGCGCAACCGGTCGACGTCGCGGCGCACCGTGCGGGGGCTGATCTCCAGGCGCTCGGCCAGCAGCGCCCCCGGCCGGTCCCGGCGGGCCTGCAGCAACGAGAGCAGCGAGAGGAGTCGAGCTGAAGTCGTCGGCATGATTCTCATCCTGCGCGAAGAAGAGGACACATCCTGTCCGCTTGTACTGCGATGGTTACGCCATGACGAACACCGACCACACCGAACACGCCGATCTACTCGCCGAACTCGCCGTCGCGCGCACCGCCCTGATCAACACCACCCGCGGCCTGGATGACGAACAAGCCGCCGCACACCCGTCGGTCAGCGCGCTGTGCCTGGGTGGCCTGATCAAGCACGTCGCCGCCATCGAGGAAGGCTGGTTGCGGTTTGTCCTCGACGGCCCGTCAGCCATGAGCTACCCCCTGCCCGACGGCGTCACCTGGGCGGACATGGCCGCCGGCACGGCGCGGGAGTTCCCGCAGTGGGCGATCGACCACCAGAACAACTTTCAGATGCTGCCCGGCGACACGCTGACCGGAGTCATCGAGCGCTACCAGCAGGTGGCGGCCCACAGCGAGGAGGTGATCGCGGGTCTGTCCGACCTGTCGTCCACCCATCCACTGCCGGAGGCGCCGTGGAACCAGCCGGGCGCGGTACACAGCGTGCGACGGGTGCTGATTCACCTGATCGCCGAGACGGCGCAGCATGCCGGGCAGGCCGACATCATCCGCGAGTCACTCGACGGGCAGACGTCGTCGTGAAGATGCGCCCCCTGGGCCGCACCAACCACCGGCCCTGACCTCCCCGGCGCTGCCGACGCATCTCTATGATGGCGTGAGTGGTCGAACCCGCCGATGTCAGCGAGCTGGCGCAGAACAGTGTCTTCGAAAGATTCGCCCGCGGCGGGTACGTGATGAGCGGCATCCTGCACCTCATCATCGGGTATCTGGCCATTCGGATTGCGTTCGGTTCCAACGATGGTGACGCCGATCCGTCGGGCGCGTTGGCCGCTATCGCCGCCCAGCCCGGCGGCAGCATCGCGCTGTGGGTCGCCGCGGTGGCGTTTCTGATGATGGCCCTGTGGCGGCTGGTCGAAACCGCGCTCGGACGGTCGACCGACCCGAAAAAGCAAGGCGCCCTGGCGGAAACGGTGGACCGGTTCAAGGCGTTCTCACTTGCCATCGTCTATTTCGCGTTCGCCTACTCCACCTTCGGGTTCGCCCGCGGCGCAGGGGAGTCGTCGGCGCAACAGAACTCCACGATGAGCGCGCGACTGATGGGGTCGGCGGCGGGCACCGCGGTGCTCATCATCGCCGGGGTGATCATCGTCCTGGTGGGTGCCTACCACGTCTACAAAGGGGTGAGCCGGAACTTTCTCGACGATCTCAAAGGCAGGTCCGGCGACTGGGCGACCCGGCTGGGTCTGGTCGGGTACGTCGCCAAGGGCGCGACGATCGCGGTGGCCGGCCTGCTGGTGATCATCGCGGCCAGCCGTTCCGAACCGGACAAGGCGACCGGGCTCGATGGCGCGCTGAAGGCCCTCGGCGCCCAGCCCTACGGAGTGGTGCTGCTGGTCCTGGCCGGGATCGGCATCATCACCTACGGCCTCTACAGCTTCGTGATGGCCCGCTACACGAAGATGTGACTAGGCGATGTCGGCTACGGGCCAACCGATTTCGGTGCGCCAGGCGGCCGGGTCCGGGGTATCCCTGGGGCCGACGAGATAGGTCTCGTGCACGGGTCCGGCGATGGCCAGCGCGTGCTGATCCACCCAGATGCCCAGCGCGCCGTAGGTGACGTCGAGATCGCTGTGGTCGCCGGGATGCACGGTGATGGCCAGGTCCGTCGGCCCGATCACTTCGCGATGGACCCGGCCGATGTGAGGTGGGTCGGGCACCGGCACGAACACCATCATTTCGCCGCGCTCGTCGGTGAACAGGTCGTTGGCGTAGAGGCCGCCGGGTGCGCCGGCGGGGGATTGACCGGCGCCGGCGATGGCCGCGTCGAGTTCGACCATCGCCTCGGAATACCAATCCAACACGTCGGGCAGCGATACCTCGGCCCGGATGGCGGCGACCACGGTCGCGGTGGTGCGACGACGCTCGACGACGATCGCCGCGGCCGTCGGGTCCAACAGCCGGCGCAATGAGCTGACCGCGGCCTGGGTCTGGGACAGCTGGGCTTCGAGGCGGGTCAGGTGTGCCGCGATCAGTTCGCTGCGTTCGTCGGGGTCGCGGGTGGCCAGCAGCGTGCTGATCTCCCTGACCGGCATCCCGAGATCACGGAACCGCCGGATGGTCTGGGCGATCGGGATCTGGCTGGGTGCGTAGTACCGGTAGTTGCTCCACTGATCGACCTCGGCCGGTTCCAACAGGCCCGAGTCGTGATACTTGCGCAACGTCTTCACCGACGTGTGCGTCATCTTCGAGAAATCGCCGATGCTCAACCGCCCTTGCATCACTCCAGTGTGCGGTGTTGTTCTCCGTCACCGCCGACGGCCACGTTCGGACACTCGCGATCAGGGCGTAGTTCAGTCCTGGACCGCTTTGGCCAGCGCCACCAACATGGTCAGGCGAGCAGCGTCGGCATCGCGGCCCAGTTCGCGGGTCGCCTCGTGTACCACCCGGACGATGATCCAGGCGCGCGCTCGATCTTCGTCGAAACCGGCGACGTCGACCACGGTGTGGAAGCGGTGCCGGACGCCGGAGCGGATGTGGCCGGCGAGCTCGTCCCAGCGGTGCCACAACATCGGGGCAACTTCGTAGTGCGGATCGCCGTTCATCGGCTTGGGGGAGATCGCCAGCCATGGTGCCCGGTCGGCCGCGAGCACATTTCCGTAGTGCAGGTCGCCATGTAACACGGTGTCGCGACCGGAGTCCGCGATGAGGTCCCGGCCCAGTGTCATCGCCTGTTCGACCAGCCGGTGGGGAATCGGGGCACTGCGCGGCAGCGCCTGGAACTCGGCTATCCATCGCTCGACAGATGAAGTGAGCGTGCGTAATTGGGGCAGAGCGGGCACATGGAGACGACGGTAGAGGCCGGCCACGATTTCGCAGGCTTCGATGTCGGACAGCGTGTCCAGGCTCTCTGGCCGCAGCCGTTCCAGCAGGAGGGCGCGGTGATGAGGGTCAGCACGCAGCAGCCGGGCGGCGCCGTCGCCGGCCCAGCGCCGCAGCACCAGATGTTCGTGTTCTGATTCAGCGTCGGTCGGACCTACCTTCAGCACGGCAGGCGCGGCTTCCGCGGTGCGCACCGGCAGGACCAGCGGGCCGGACCCTTGGCTGGGTGCGCCGTCCGCGCGGAGCTGCCATTGTTCGAGTTGGCTTCGGAGGCCACTGGGCAGCTCGGTCACGCCTCGGATGGTGTCATGGCGGTGACAGGCGGGTGTCAGCGGAAGTACGTCTCGCCGCCGGTCGGATAGCCGCCACCGTTGGTGGCGACGTGGACGTGGTCGTAGTGGCCGCTGGCGCGTCCTTCCGCGCCGTTGCGGGTGTAGAACGTCCCGCGCCAAATGACGTGGTTGATGGCGAAGCGATCCGCGTTCTTGAGCACGAACGCGACGATCTCGTTGCCCAGGGCGATGCCTTCGGCGGTGCCGTTGTTGGGGATCATCACGTCGAGAGCCAGGCCGCCGGGATGCCACCGCAGCGCGTCGGCCCGGACGCCGCCGATGTTGTGGATTTCGGGGAACGCCGCGCTGATACTGCGGGCGGCGAGGATGGTGCGGATTTGCAGGCCGCGCTCGGGAGCGACCCCGGCGGGAAGCAGCCGCTCCGCCATGGTGTCGACGGTCCGTCTGCGTGATGCCCATACCAGTTGGCCGGGAACGGAACTCACACTCATCGCGGTCGACGGCGCGCCCACGATCTGCAGACAGCACGGCACGGCATCAGCGATCACTGCGGCAGGGGCGGTGCCCGCGGCGAACGGGTGGGTGTCGGCTCCGGTAGTAATGAACGCTGCTGCCAGTCCGACCGCCACAGCCAGCATCGACGGCGATGTTCGCCGAGTCTTGGCCAATCTGTGACGTCCCACGTCTAGCACCCTACGATCAATTGGTGTAGTGGGGCCAATCTTGGCGAATCTCGATGGGGCGGGCTCAACCAGCGGGCGGTTGAGAAATCGCCGTCGGCGTCGAATCGGTGGGTGGCTCACCTTCGGCGATGAAGGTGACGGCGTCCCGCCGGCCGCGGAAGACCGTGCTGTGGAAAACGTCGGGGCGGCTGTAGTGGCCGGTGGGGTCGAAGGTCAGGCGCTCCTGTGCGACCAGACGCAGATCGATATCGGCCACGATCAGGCCTTCTTCATCGGCGATCGGGGGGATGAGCCAGGATCCGTCGGGGCCGGCGAGCGCCGATCCACCGTTGAACGGTATCGCCGAAGAACTGGCCCGCAGCTCCGCGGCCAGGGGGAAGTCGTCGGGGATGTCATCACGGCGGAGCACACCGGAGACGGCGAGGCTGAACACCCGGCCTTCCATCGCGGCGAAGCGGGGGATATCGGCGGTTAGGGTGGTCGATCCGGGCCAGACGCTTACATGCAGGTCCTCCCCGTCGGCATACAGGGCTTGCCGGGCCTGCGGCATCCAGTTCTCCCAGCAGTTCAGGCCACCCACCCGTGCGCCGCCGACCTGATGGGTGACCAGCCCTGCGCCGTCGCCGTTGGCCCAGACGAGGCGTTCGTCGTAGGTGGGGATGAGCTTGCGGTGATGCCCGACCAGGCCGCGCTGCGGATCGAGCGTCAGCAGGGAGCAATAGGTGGAACCTCGGCCACTGCGTTGCCCCCGTTCGGTGACGCCGACCATCAGGGTGAGGTTGAGGTCACCGGCCAGCTGCCGCAGTCGGACCACCTCCGGTCCGTCGATCGCGATGGCCGCGGCCAGGTAGTAGGCGTAACACGCCTTCTGTTGCGGATCGTTGAATCGGGCGCCGTCCGTTCTCGGCAGCCAGAACGGGTAGCCGGACAGATACGTCTCGGGGAGGACCAGCAGCTCGCAGCCGTGCGCCGCCGCCAGTTCGGCGGCCTCGATCAGCCGGTCCATCCGGGCGTCGATGTCCAACCACGGCCCACCGAGTTGTGCGCCCGCCACGGTGAGTACCGAGTCGGGACCAACTTCGGGCAACCGGTGTTCGGCGAGGACACGCAGGAGATCAGCCGTCATCAATAAACTTCGAAATATTCGCGCTGTTCCCAGTCGGTGACCTCGGCGTTGAAGCGGGCCACCTCGTGACGTTTGATCCGGCTCAGATATTCGATGAACGGGGCTCCGAACTCGGCACGCAGCATGGCGCTGTCTTCGAAGGCCGGCAGCGCCGCTTCGAGGGTGGCAGGCAGGGGGGACGCCTGCGCGGCCAGATACGGTTCGTCGGCCGACGGTCCCGGGTCGGTCCGGTTGGCCAGTCCGTGCCGACCGCTGGCGATCTGGGATGCCAGGTACAGGTACGGATTTGCCGCTGGTTCACCGATCCGGTTCTCCAGGTGGGTGGTGGAGTCGCCGCGGGCGCCTGCGATGCGGATCAGGGCACCGCGGTTCTCCTCGGCCCAGGCAACCCGGTCGGGGGCAAAGGAATCTGGCCGGAATCGCTTGTAGCCGTTGATGGTTGGCGTGGTCAGCACCGAACACGCCAGCGCGTGCTCCAGCAGTCCGCCCATGAAGTGGAACCCGTTCTCGGACAACAGTTCGCCGCCGCTGCCTGCGAAGGTGTTCGGACACTCCGGTGTGCTCAGCGACTGGTGCAGATGCCACCCGCTGGAAAACGCGTTCGCCAGCGCGGGCCGGGCCATGAAGGTGGCGTGATAGCCATTGCGCCGGGACAGTTGCTTGATTGCGCTGCGCAGCAGCAGCGCCCCGTCGGCGGCACCCGTCCCCGTCATCGGGTCGAAGGTGAACTCCACCTGACCGGGGCCCCACTCGTCTTCGACGGTGGCCAACGGCAGACCTAGGCCGACGACGTTGTCGCGCAAGATGCGCAGGATGCCGTCGATCTCGTCGCCGCGGTTCTCGGTCAGGTATTGAAAGCCGTGCGAGACCGCGGTAACTCGCGGCGCCGCGGGCGGATATCCCGAATCCTCGAACGAGAGCATCGGATCTTCGAGCCGGGTCAGGTAAAACTCCATCTCGATACCGGCCACGTACTCGAAACCCTCACCGGCGAGCAATTTCAGTTGGTTCTGCAGAACGCCGCGGGTGTCGAACGGCACGCGCTCACCCGAGCGGTAGTACATGTCCGACAGGATCCAGCCGGTGCCGTCCACCCAGGGCAGGATCTTGAATGTCGTCGGGTCGGGGACCAGGACGGCGTCGGGCAGGCCGGTCATCCGCGGATCACCGAGCGCGCTGGCCTCGAATGGAGCGACCACCGGATTGTTGGTGGTGTCGAAGATCAGGGTCGCGGTCTGAAAGTCCTTGCCGTTCTTCAGAACTGACAAGAAGTGGTCGATCTCGAGGGTCTTGCCGCGCAGGATGCCGTGCTGGTCGCCCCAGCTGATCCGGACCTGTCGCAATCCCAGTTCCTTGACCTGGGCGGCGACCCGCTCCGAAGCTTCCTGCTGCTCGGCCGACCACAGGGCATTGCGACCGATGAAGGACGATTCCATGACACTCCTTGTCGATGACCTGATGGTCTGACCACTGATAGTGCCGTAGGTGCGGGAGGGTCGCAACCCAGAGCGTGATGCCTGCTCCACGTCAGCACCGCTTCATCGCCGGTGCGAAGGAATCCAGTCGGGCGCTCGTTTCATCTTCTGAGGGAGGGCGGATAGGGCCCAATCCTGCTGAATTCGACCATGTTTCGGCGGGTCCAGGGGCTGCGACAACGGAGGACCGATGACTGACATTGTAAAAGTGGACTCAACCTTCACCGAGAACCCGCTCGACATTCTGCGCCGGCTCCAGACGCATGCTCCGGTCAGCCGCGCCGAGATGTGGGGTGGCGTCCCGGTATGGCTGATCACTCGCCACGCCGACGCCAAGAGGCTGCTGACCGATCCGCGATTGAGCAAGGACCACGCTCGCGCGGTCAAGCTGTTCCCGCCGGAGAACAACGGGAACTATGTCAACGGGCCGCTGGCGAACATGCTGAACAGCGATCCACCTGACCACACCCGGTTGCGGAAGCTGGTCGTCAAGGCCTTCACCGCCAAGTCGGTGGAGCAGATGCGTTCGCGAATCGAAAGCATCGCCGACGAACTACTCGACGCGATCGATACCGACGTCTCGGTCGACTTGATCAAAGCCTATGCCGGTCCCCTTCCGGTGCGGGTGATCAGTGAACTGCTCGGCATTCCCGAGGAATACCAGGCCGGCTTCATCGCCATGGTGGACGTGTTCGTCAATGAAGCGAGCGCCGAACAAACGAAGCGCGCTGCTGCGGAGCTGTCCGCCATCCTGACCGAGTTGATCACCGACAAGCGCGAACACCCGTCGGAGGACCTCATCAGCGCGCTCATTGCGGCCGGCGACGACGGCGAACGCCTGACCGAGGCGGAGCTGACGGCGACGATCTTCCTGTTGATCGCAGCCGGTTACGACACCACGGTCAATCTGATCGCCAACGGCATGCTGGCGCTGTTACGTAATCCCACCCAGCTGGCAGCGCTACGCGCCGATCCGTTGTTGATGCCGGGCGCGATCGAGGAATTCCTGCGCTTCGACAGCCCGGTCAACATCGCGACCCTCCGATTCACCACCGAGCCGATCTGCGTCGAGGATGTCGAGATCCCCGCAGATCAGTTCGTGATGATCTCCCTGCTCGCCGCCAACCACGACGCCGCTGCCTTCGACAACCCCGACGAACTGCAGATCACGCGAAAACCCAACTCTCACCTGGCTTTCGGTTACGGCATCCACCACTGCGTCGGTGCCGCCCTCGGACGACTCGAAGGACGCGTCGCGCTGAGCCGGTTGCTGGCACGGTTCGACCGGATCGAGCTGGCAACGGACCAACCCATCAGATACCGCAACAGCGCCCTCATGCATGGTCTCACCGAACTGCCCATCCGCTGCGATGCCAACTACAGTGATCAGACCATCAGGTCATCGGGATGAGGAGGTGCGGAATGGCCACCACGCGGCCAAGAGCACAGATGCGGCCGGTAGATCGCAAACCGATTTACGAACAAGTCAGCGATCGGCTCCGCGAATTCATCGACGTGAATCAACTCCAGCCCGGTGATCGACTGATGGCCGAGCGGGAACTGGCTGCTCAACTCTCGGTCGGGCGATCCTCCATCCGCGAGGCGATCACCGCGCTGCGGGCCCAGGGACTGGTGGACGTCCGCCACGGCGACGGCATCTATCTGCTGCGCCGGCCCGAAGACCTGATCTCTTCACTCGCCGCCGAACTGGTGGAGACCCATGTCGATCACCCCTACATCTGGGAAACGCGGCAGGCGTTGGAAACTCAGTGCGCGCGCCTGGCGGCCAGTCGAGCCACACCAGAGGACCTGGCCGAAATAGACGATTCACTGACCTTGATGGCGGCCGAGATCAAGGACGGTCAGGCCGGCCTCGAAGGCGACCGGCGCTTTCACCTCGGGGTCGCCACCGCCTCCCACAACCCCATCCTGATCCAGCTGCTCACCGGAATCCGGGGATCGCTGGATCGCACCTCGGAGACCTCGCTGACCCGCAGCGGGCAACCTGCGAAGTCGTTGCGCGACCATCAGGCGATTTTCGCGGCGATCCGAGCCGGTCAACCCACCAAGGCGGCGGACCAGATGTTGCGCCATCTGGTGGGCACCACCGACGGGCTGCTGAAAGGCGAAAGTTCGCCTCAGCCTCAGCCCTGACGCCGCCCGAGGTGGAACGTCATCCTGCGCAACAGGCCGTCGCCGAGCACGATGGAATGCGCCAGTACGGCCGACACATGCGCCGCCACCACGGCGACCAGCAGGTACGCCAGCACTGAATGTGCCTCGCGCAGCACGGAAAACACGTCGATATCGACCGGCGCGATCGGAGGCAGGCGCAGCCCGCCGAATACCCGCACCGGTGTTCCGCTGGCGGACACCATCGCCCATCCCACGAGCGGCTGAGCCAGCAGCAGGGCGTACATGGCCCGCTCGGACCAGATCACCGCCTTGCCTTCGAGCTTGCCGATCGTCGCAGGCCAGGCCGGTGGATGGTGCCTGGCGCGGTTGATGAGCCGGACCACGACGACCACCAGGATCAGCACACCGATCGACATGTGGATGACCCGCAGCGTGGCATAGCCGGCCAGCCAGTTGACCATCGTGAACCCGATGAAGAGCGCGGCGAAGATCAGGATCGCGGTCAGCCAGTGCAACACCCGGCTCAACCCGGTGAACTTCTGCGGGGGCGTGGCCGTGGCTGCGGCCTCGTCGACCTCGGTGCTCACAGGGCCACCTGGTCGACGTCGACCGCGGGGGCACCCGGGGTTTCGCGGGCCCGGATCCGGTAGGACGCCGCGTAAACGGCGGACCGCGGGCTCAGCAGTGGGTCATCGGAGCGTTCGATACCGGGTGGGAGGACCAACGGATCGAAGTTGACGTCACGGGCGTTGCCTGCCCGTTCGGTACTGATCGAGGTCAAGGTCAACGTGCCTGCGGCAATCGTCCTTCGGTCGGCGGGCCAGGGCAGGGTGGCGTCGTCGAGAGGATCCGTCGGGTCGGCCAGGGTGAGCAGCAATGTCCAGTGCAGCGGGGCCGAATGGAGCTGGCGGACCACGGCGTCGAACACCGCGTTCGGGCCGGGCGAAGTCTGCGGTGGTGGGGCGTCGACCGGCACCAGCGACCAGCGGACCGGAGTGCGGGTACCGGCGTCGTTGACGAAATAGAACGTGTTGAGGCTGTGGAAGGTGCTGTCGGCGAACCCGGAGGAGGGCTGCTGCTGGCTGATGATCTTCATGGCCCTCGCCGTCTCCGGATGCGCGGCCAGAAATTTCGCCATGGTCTGCGGGTCGGGCTTGCCGGTGGCGGGGTCCGGCTTGGAGGCCAGCAGCCGGTCGTAGAAGCCCTGCGGTGAATTGTCCGGGAAGACCGGCAGATTCAGCATGGCGGTGCGCCACTGCTGCCCGCCCGGAAATCCGAACGCCAGCCCGAAACCCCGCGCGGTGGTCGGGGTATCCACGGCATGGGCGTTGCCGCTGGCCAGTGAGAATCGGCCGAGCACCGGGGTGCGCCCGGCCTGGAACACCGCAGCCTTGGAGACCTCGCGGCCGCTGCCGTTGCTCTCGAAATAGCCGGCGACGGACACGCCTTTGCCATGGTTCTTACGGAAACCGGATTGCTTGCCGTTGACGAAGGCGAAGGCCCTGATGAAGCTGTCCGGTGTCAGACGGTGAGCCGTGTCGATCCAGCCGCCCGCATATGCCACCGCACCGAGATCGACCGCCAGGAACCCACCGATCGCGGCCATGCCGATCAGTAGTTTGCGACGGTCCAGCGGGACACCACCCCAGGTCGGGCGTGGCTTGGGAGAAGGCGACACGGCGGCGACTGTAGTCGTGCCGGCTGAGATGAGCCTGCTGGGCGCTAGTGCGCCGCCTTCTTCCCGAACGGCAGCAACTGCACAATTGCCACGACGAGCGCCCCCACCACCAGCCCGATCACTGCCGACACTCCTGTGTTGAACAACCACGCCAACACGGCGCCGACGCCCTCGACGGCGTGATGGATGTCTTCTTCGACGTGGTGCACGAAGCCGTAGGGCGGGTGCCAGCCCAGGGTGTCCGTACCGACCAGCAGGATGTGGCCGCCGACCCACAGCATGGCGACCGTGCCGATGGTCGACAGCGCGGTGAGCGGCTTCGGCATGGCCGCCACCAGACCACGGCCGATCTTCTGCGCGGCCCGCGAGGTGCGCTGGGCCAGGCTCAGCCCGATGTCGTCCATCTTCACGATCAGGGCCACCACGCCGTACACCGCGGCGGTGATGACCAGGGCCACGACGATGAGAATCACGAGCCTGGGCACGAACGGCTGGCTGGCCACTTCGTTGAGTGCGATCACCATGATTTCGGCGGACAGGATGAAGTCGGTGCGGATGGCGCTGGACGTCATCTGGCGCTCGACGTCCTCGGTGACCGGGCCGGTGGAGGCAGCCTGGGCCGCGTGCCCGTCGTCCTTGTGGAACCAGTGCCACACCTTCTCGGCGCCCTCGTAGCAGAGATAGGTGGCGCCCAGCATCAGGATCGGCGTCAGCAGGAACGGCGCGAACTGACTGAGCAGCAGTGCCGCAGGCAAGATGAACAGCAGTTTGTTGCGCAGCGAGCCGAGCGCGATCCGCTTGATCATCGGCAGCTCACGCTTGGCCGCGATGCCCTGGACGTACTGCGGTGTCACCGCGGTGTCGTCGATGACCACGCCGGCAGCCTTGGCCGTCGCGCGTCCGGTAGCGGCGCCGATATCGTCGATCGAGGCTGCCGCCAACCGCGCGAGCGCCGCGACGTCGTCCAGCAGTCCGAACAGACCCGCACTCATCGCGTCATCACCATGATTCACAGCCTATCGGCAGGAACTTCTCAGATGCTGAGTCGACGATAACGCTGCAGGCGCCGAATGCCGGACGCGGGCGCCGGGCCGTCGTGGGAGAGCAGTGCCGCATCAACCCTGGCGCGGACGCCGTCGACGTCGAAATGGGTCCCGATCGCCACCAGGGCATTGGTGCGCGCCGCCGATGGCGCGGCGGCGATGTGCACGGATGTCCCGACCATGTTCACCACGTAGGTGCGCACGCGGGCGCGATAGCGGATCGCCACCGTCCCTTTGATGCGGTACACACCGGCGGGTGGTTGCTCGATCAGATCGAAGAGGGCGTCGGGGTCGACGCAGCCGTCGCTGGTCGCGGTGACAGATGCGGCATGCAGATGATCGTGGTCATCGGAGTGCGCGGTGGGTGCGGGTTCGAGCAGCAATTCCCGGAAGGAGAGTTGGCCGGTGTCCGCGCCAGGGGTCGACACGTCGTACAACAGGGTCGGATCGATCCGGGCACCGACCGCGCCGACGATGTGCACATCCGGATTGTGTTCGCGCACCCGCTTTTCGATGCGGTCCAGTGCCGCCGCGCGATCGGCTTCCGGAATCTGGTCGAGTTTGTTCACCACCACCAGTGAGGCTGCGCCGTACCGGGCGAGCGGGGCGACGTCGCGGTCGACGGTCTCGAAATGCCTGGCGGCGTCGATCACGTCGACGACACCCCCGTGCCGGATCCGGTCGACCCCGCTGAATCGGATCAGCCGCGAGACCGCGACCGGATCGGCCAGCCCGCTGGCCTCGATGATGATGGCGTCGAGTTCCAGGCGGGGATCGGTGAGCTTCTCCAGTGCGGCGTCCAACCCGCCGTCGTCGTCCAGGCAGCAGATGCAGCCGCCGGCGATCGACGCGGGCTCGTCGACCTGCCCGGTGACCAGGGCGGCATCGACGTTGAGATCGCCGAAGTCGTTGATCACCACCCCGATTCGTGCCCCCGGTGCCCGCAGCACGTGGTTGAGCAGGCTGGTCTTCCCGGCCCCGAGGTAGCCGGTCAGCGCGATCACGGGTATCGCCGTCATCAGGCGTCTTCGGCCCGCAGTGCCAAGGCTTCGAGTTGCGACCTGGCCCCGGCGGGGATGGGGGTCGGGCCGTCGTCGTCCAAGAGCACCAGGACCGCATCGCACAGGCTGATGCACGCGTCGTCGATGAACAGTGCGGTCGATGCGACGAACGAGGTGCGCCCGATCCGGCCGATGCCCACCGCGGTCTCGATGGTGGCTGGCCAGTGTGCCTCACGCAGGAAGTGCACGACGCTCGAGGCCGCGACGATGCGCAGCGGGCTCGACGTCCGGCCGTACACGTCGGGGAAGACGGTGGCCTGCAGCGTGGCGCGGGTGTTCTCGTGCATGGCGCCCAACGCGAGATTGTTCAGATGGCCGTTGGCGTCCATATCGCCGTACCTGGCGTCGGCGGAATTCCGGACGGGATAGGCGGTGACCGCCAGCCGGGCGGGATGTGGTCGCGACGCGGTGCTGACGAGCGGGCTCGGACCAGATTCCATGCGGCCAAACTAGTGCCTCCGGCGTTCCGCGACGTCGCTCGGGTCAGCCGGGCTTGACCACGTTGGACATGCCACCGGTGTTGATCACCGGTGCGCCGGCCCGGAAGGTCACGACGTTGTCCATCCCGTTGGCGGTGATCGAATCGGCGATGTCGAGGCTGACGCGGTTCTTCATGCCGGTCACGGTGACGCTGCCGCAGTGCCCGGTGATGGTGACCACATTCTCGCTTCCGTTGACGGTCACGTCGTTCATGGTGCAGACAATTGCTCGGGTTTCGTTGGCGCCGTTAACAATCGCCTGATCGCCTGGAGCGGGCGTCAACGTCGGCGCGGGGGTCGGGCCGTTGGCGCCAGGGGACGACGCAGAATGCGACGTGATGTTGGCGATGGCGGCCTGTTGGGCGATGAACACGGCGCCCCACACCCAACCGATGATGACCAGCAACCAGCAGAGCATGCCGATCACCAGGCGGATGCGCAGTCGGCCGGTCCAGTTGCCGGAGCTGTCCCGGTCCAGGTCGTAGGGGAACGACGTCACGCACAGGGCGCGTTCGGGCTTGCGTTGATCGGCCAGGATGACGCCGTCGATGTACTCGCGGCCGCCGACGGTGAGCTCGCCCCGGTAGCCGTCGAGCTGGTAGCGGACCCGGGTCTTGGTCTTGGGTCCACTCCACACGGGTCGACTGACCGTCCAGCCGCGGGCGACGGGCAGGATCACGTTGTAATAGGTGACGCCGCCGTAATAGGTGGCTTGGGAGGCCAACTCCGACCCCGTGACGGTCGCGGCCTGCCCCCACTTCAGCAGTGCGATGCGGGTGAGCGCGCCGCGGATGTGGATGCCGTAGATGACCACCAGGACCAGAATCGCCGCAGGCAGCACGAACTGGGGTGCCATCATCCAGACGATGATCGGTGGGATCGTCACGATGAACATCGCGAACAGATACCACCAGCGGAACGGCAGCAACTCCGCGAGCAGGAACCGGAACGGGACCCGGCGCGGGGCGGGTGCCAGTGCCGCGCCGTCGGGCTCTTGCGACGAAAAAGTTTCGTAGCCAAAGTCATTGGCCGACGGGAGATCAGAGCCGAGGCTTTCGGCGCGCCAGGCGGCGGCTCTTGCCTCGCTGAGCTGGCGCTCCAGGTCCGCGATGCGGTCCTGCGGGTCTTCGGCTTCCACCGCGTGATGGTCCCACATGGCGGCTGATGCCCAGGGCCGAATGCGGCTAACCCAGCAGCTGACCCGCCGACAGCGGCCGCAGAGCGCCCAGCCAGCCCAGCGATGGTTTGGCCGTGCGTTCGAACGTCGATCGGTCCACCGACACCAGCCCGAATGTCGGTGTGTAGTCGCCCCATTCGTAGTTGTCGAGCAAACTCCAGTGCAGATAGCCGCGGACGTCCACGCCGTCGTCGATAGCAGCGCGCAAAGACTGCAGTGCACCACGGGTGTATTCGACGCGCTGCTCGTCATCGGCGGTCGCGATGCCGTTCTCGGTGACGATGATGGGTACCGACCCCACCACGGTGGCGATCCTGCGGACCGCGCCGCCCAGCGCCGCCGGGTAGTACTCCCAGCCCGAAACCGTTGTGGGAGCGTCTTTGTCGAGAATCTCGACGGGGCGCCCGTTCTTGACCCCGATGCGTACCCGGGTGTAGGTCTGCACACCGACCCAGTCGTCGTCCCGAGAGACTTCGGCGAAGAACTCATCGCGAGGCTGGGCGTACTCCCGCAGGGCGGCCTCGGCGCCCGGCTCGGCTTGGAAGTCCTGCACCGAGATGCCCCACCCCACCTTGAGGTCGGCAGAGATGGCCTTGAGGGCCTGGCGGGCCGCGCGATGCACCACGACCATGGCCGCGGCGGTCTGTCGGTCCGGCTCGGGCAACCCCTGCTGGAGGGCCTCGGGTCCGTGGGCGGCCAGACTGGCGAAGATGGCGACGATGTTCGGCTCGTTGATGGTGCCGACGTGCTCCACCCCCGAACTCAGCACCGGGGCAAGGGCTTCGATGTAGCGCACGAACCGGGCGGCGGCATCCGGGCGCAGCCAGCCACCGGTGTCGCTGAACCAGCGGGGGAGGGTGAAGTGGTGCAAGGTCACGAACGGCCGGAGCCCGCGCGCCAACGCGCCGTCGACCATGCGCCGATAGTGGTCGACCTCGGCGCGGGAGATCGCACCGTCCTCCGGTTCGATCCGTGACCACTCGATGCCGAACCGGTAGTCGGTGAACCCCGCGGCCTGGGCGAGATCCATGTCCTCATGCCATCGGTGGTAGCTGTCCACGGCGTCGCCGGACGGTTCCTTGACGAAGGAATCGGCCGCGTGCTCGATCACCCACCAGTTCGACGCGATGTTGTTGCCTTCGGTCTGGTGGGCGCCGGTCGCGACGCCCCATAGGAATTCGCTCATCCCACCAGTCTGCCTCCGCGGGCTACAAGGTGGCGGACTCCGGACCGAGGATCTGGCACAGCGGCGCGATCGACTGTCCGATCCACGACGGGCAACCGCGACCGGTGGCGACATAGGTCGCGCCGGGCTGATAGGGCGCGTAGAACACCTGCGCGGCATCGGTTCCGTGCGCCTGCGTGCATTGCGTGGCGGCATTGGGGGCCTGGAGTTGCACGCATGCCACGCTCAACGTCGGGCCTGCGGGCGGCACCACACAGTTTCCGATCGCCACGGTGGTGGTGACCATGCTGGCGCCGTCGACCTGCACCACCTGCGGCGGCGACAAGGTGAAGGCACATGGCGGCGGCGGCTCCGCGGACGCGACAGGGGCGACGACGACGCCGCCCAGCACCACAGCGGACATCGCCCAGAAAGCCAGCACCGACCGGATCATCAATCGATGGTAGGTGTTCGTGCATCGAGGCAGAGGTGAGTGCGATAAATCCGCGGGAAAGTCGCACCCAGTTCTGTCTCGATGGCGATCGCTCGCCGGCTCCTACAGCTTGAAGCGACCCGCGAAACCCCGCAGAGGGAGGTCGGCGCTGGTCAACAGCCCCGGCGGCGCGGCCACCACGGACGTCAGCGCGTTCAGCGCCGGCAGCCCGGTGACGGTCATCCCGATGGAGGCGAAGTTCTCCGGGTCGGACAGGTCGACGCCGGGCTTCGGGAAGATCATGTGCTTGTTGTAGATGCAGGGGTCACCCTTGATCTGAGTGATGTAGCAGCCCTTGATGTCCCAGCTCGGATCGGTGTGCGGGGTCATCTGCCACTCCAGATGGGTCTCCACCCGCGGCACCCCGTCGATCATCCCCTGGTATTTGAGGTAGTTGCCGCCCAGCGACCCCTTCGGCAGGGTGTACCAACCCAGGTCGACATCCTTGGTGCACGCGCCGAGTTCGTAGGAGAACTTCACCTCGTCGAGTTCCAGGCCGAAGCAGTCCGCCATCATCAGCACGCTATCGGCGAAGACGCGGGTGTACTTCTCCAGCTTGCCGGGGATGCTCGGATCATCAACCGGCATCCCGTAACCGACCTCGATCCAGGTGTCCTTGCTGTGGTGGCACGACACGTCGACGGACTCGATGGTGGTGACGTTCTCGATCTCGGCGACGTCGGCCGAACACACCACGCCGAGAATCTGATTCAGGCCGGGGTTCATCCCGGTGCCGTAGAAGCTGGCCTGGCCCTTTTCGCAGGCCTCCGCCAGCAGTTGTGTCACCGGTTTACCCGACGAATGCGGGTGGTTCTTGTCCCGGTGCCAGCCGGTGATCCAGTCGGCGGTGGTGACGATGTTGATGCCCGCCTCAAGGACTTTCACGTAGAGGTCCTCGTCGGGAAACACGCCGTGGAAAGTCAACACGTCGGGCTTGGCCGCGATGATCTCCTCGACGGTCCCGGTGGCCAGCACCCCGATGGGCGGCAACCCGACGATCTCACCGGCGTCCCGACCGATCTTGTCGGCGCTGTAGCAGTGCAATCCGATCAGTTCGATGTCATGGCGGCTACCGATCCGCTTGATCATCTCCGAGCCGACGTTTCCGGTCGCGACTTGGAATACCCGGGTGGGCTTGGTCATTGAGAAGGGCCTTTCGCTCGACGGATGGTTCGGATCAGGTCTTGAAACGGCCGGCGAACCCGCGCAACGGGATGTCGGCGCTGGTGAGCAGCCCTGGCGGGGCGGCGACAACGGCCGCGATGGCGTTGAGGGCGGGCATGCCGGTGATGGTCATGCCGAGGGAGGCGACGGCTGCAGGGTCGAAGATGTCCACGCCGGGCTTCGGGTGCATCTTGTGTGTGCTGGTGATGCAGGGGTCGCCCGCGATCTTGGTGATGTAGGCGTGTTGGACTTTCCAACGGGGCTCGGTGTGCCGCGTCATCTGCCATTCGATGTGCACCTCGACCCTGGGCACCCCGTCGACGATGCCCTGGTATTTGAGGTAGTTGGCGCCGAGCGAACCCTTGGGCAGCTGATACCACCCGAGGTCGACATCCTCTGTGCACGCGCCTAATTCGTAGGAGAAGGTGACGTCGTCAAGGTGTAGATCGAAGCAGTCGGCCATCAGGTACACGCCGTCGGCGAAGACCCGGGTGCCCACCTCCAGCATGCCGGGGATCCTGGGATCGTCGACCGGCAGGCCGTAGCCGCACATCTGCCAGGACTCCACCGAATGGTGGCACGACACGTCGACCGATTCGATGACGGTGATGTTCTCGATGTCGGCGACGTTGCAGGAGTTCACCACTCCCAGGATCTGGCACAGCCCCGGATTCATGCCGGTGCCGTAGAACGTCGCACCACCGGTGGCGCAGGCTTGCTCGAGGATCTGGGTGGTGGTCCTGCCCGACGGGTGCGGGTGGTTTTGATTGCGGTGGTGGCCGGTGATCCAGTCCGCCGTGGTGACGATATTGATGCCGGCCTCAAGGACCTGGGTGTACAGGTCCTCGTCGGGGAACACGCCGTGGAAGGTCAACACGTCGGGGTTGGCGGCGAGGATCTCCTCGACGGTCCCGGTGGCCGGCACCCCGATCGGATCGATACCGACGATCTCACCGGCGTCTCGGCCGATCTTTTCGGTTGTGTAGCAATGTAATCCGACGAGTTCGAGATCAGGGTGGGCGCCGATGCGTTTGACCATCTCGGTGCCGAGATTGCCAGTGGCCACCTGGAAGACGCGGATGGGGGCGGTCATTGGTCGGCGGTGGCCGAGGCGGCCTGCAATTCGGCGGCGGTGCCGCCGCGCCCGTCGGGATAGAAGAACTTCTTGGCCCACTCGCGGATGGCGGTGAAACCCTTGAACTCCGAGGCTGAAAGGGCAGGCGGATCCGAATAGCGTTGGTGTGACCAGATATAGACGTCCTGGCTGAACTGCCGGATCACCTCGGCGCCGAACTCCTGCGCTTTGATCTCGTGGCGCGGGGTGTCCTTGCCGGGGGTGCGCCCGATGTAGACGGTGAAGCGGACGTCGGAGGTGAATTCGTCGACGGGGGTGATGGCCGAGATGGTCCGGTTGTCGATCATGCCGGAACTCTTCGTCACCGCGATACCGAGGCCGCCGTTGATGGCCTCGACACCGCTCTTGATGTCGTCGATCGACTGTGTCTCGTCGCCTTCGAAGGTGATGGTGAAATCCACGTAGGACACCGGCTCGTCGAAATCGTGGCGGGTGAAGACCGGGATGATCGGTGTCTTGTGCACGAACTTGAAATGCGCGAAGTCGACGCCGTTTTCGAGCACGTACTGCGGATGCAGTTCGAGGCTCTGCTCGAACAGCGTCGCCCGGGGGTAGTAGTCGGCCAGGCTGCTGCCGTCGTCGAAGCCGGCGAAGACGTCGGGTGCGTCGAAAAATGGCGCCCGGCCCTCGATGTCATGCCAGATGTAGATGGATTCGTTGCATTCGGTGACGGGATAGGTGCGCATGCGACGGCCGCGGTTGGGCCGGGGTTCGTACGGGATGCAGACATTGCGGCCTTCGTGATTCCACTGCCAGCCGTGGAATGGGCACTCGATGACCTCGCCTTCCACGTGGCCGCCGAAACCGAGGTGTGCGCCCAGGTGTTCGCAATAGGCGTCCATCACGGTGACCCGGCCCGACTGCGCCCGCCAGGCCACCATCTCCCTGCCGAAGTAGTGCATCTTGTGCACGTCGCCTTTTCCGATCTCGTCCGACCAGGCGACTTGGAACCAGCCGGTCGGCTTCATCGAAAGTGGTGGCTTCGCCATCAGGTCAGCATAGAAGGATCGACGGGCCTTTCAAAGAGGGTTCTGTGAAAATTGTTCGGACGTCTGCTGGCGGCCCGTCGCGGCGATTACCATCCAGGCATGACCGACACGGGTGTGCATGAACGGCGGGCCAACCGGCGCGGTCATGCCACCCGGGAGAACATGCTGGAAGCGGCATTGCACGCGCTGGCCAGCGGCGATCCCGGGGCGGTGTCGGGAAATCGGATCGCCAAGCAGATCGGTGCCACCTGGGGTGCGATCAAGTACCAGTTCGGCGATATCGACGGCTTCTGGGCCGCGGTGCTGCACCGCACGGCAGAGCACCGGGCCAACATGCTCTCGCAGACCGATACCGCGGCTCCGCTGCACGACCGCGTCGCAGGCATCATCGACACCCTCTACGACGGACTGACCGGCACCGACTCCCGCGCCATCGAGAATCTGCGCGCCGCCCTGCCACGCGACCACGCCGAACTCGAACGCCTGTACCCGCGGACCGCCGCCGAGCTGTTCTCCTGGGGGCAGGGCTGGTTGGAGAAGTGTCAGACGGCCTTCGCGGGTCTGGACATCGATCCCGGCCGGGTCCGCGAAGTCGCCGAGTTCATCCCGGGCGCGATGCGTGGCATCACGTCCGAACGCCAACTGGGCACCTACGCCGATCTCGACCTGGCTCGGCGGGGTCTGACCAACGCGATCGCGGCGTATCTGGACGGATCCGGCTGAGTTCTTCCGGCGAGCAGACGCAAAGTGGTACGAAATCGCCTCCAGGAGTACCAGTTTGCGTCTGCTCGCGGGGTTACAGGATGTCCAGGATGTCGCTCTTGAGCGCATCGGCCTGGGTGCCGAAGACCGCTTGCACGTTGTTGCCGACCTCGATGACGCCCGCCGCCCCGAGGCTCTTCAGGCGAGCCTGATCGACCTTCGACTTGTCGGCGACCTCCATCCGCAGCCGGGTGATGCAGGCGTCGACGTTCACCAGATTCTCCCGGCCGCCGAAGGCCGCGATCACCTGCTCGGCTTTGCTGTCCACCGCGCCGGGCGCGGTCTCGGTCAGCGTGCCGGTGGCGACGGTGACCGGAGCGTCGGCCGTCACGGTGGTGGCGGAGGTGCCACCCTCGGTGAGGTTCGCCTGTTGCTCCGCGTCGAATTCCTCCTCGGGCTCGCGTCCCGGCGTGCGCATGTTCCATTTGGTGATCGCGAACCGGAACAGCAGGTAGTAGATCGCCGCGTAGACCACGCCCATCCCGACCAGCAGCGGAATGTTCTTGGCCGCGGGCGCGCCTCCGTAGAGCAGCAGGTCGATCAGCCCGGCGGAGAACGAGAAGCCCAGGTGGATGTCGAGCAGGTAGGCAATGGCCAGCGACAGGCCCGTGAGCACGGCGTGGACGACGTACAGCGGGAAGGCCACGAACATGAACGCGAATTCCAGAGGTTCGGTGACGCCGGTGAGGAAAGCGGTGAGCGCCGCCGCGGACAAGATGCCGACCGCGACCTTCTTCTGCCTCTTGTTCGCCACGTGGATCATGGCCAGCGCAGCGGCGGGCAGTCCGAACATCAGTACCGGATAGAAGCCCGCGGTGAAGGCGCCTGCGGTCGGATCGCCGGCCGTGAAGCGGGTGATGTCGCCGTGGATGACCTTCCCGTCCGCGCCGGGATAGCTGCCGTAGATGAACCAGACGTACGAGTTGACGATGTGATGCAGCCCCAGCGGGATCAGCATGCGATTGGCGAACCCGTAGATGAATGCACCGATGGCTCCCGAGCCGCCGATGAAGGCGCCCAGGTGGTTCAGGCCGGCGTTGAAGATCGGATAGAAGTAGCTCATGGCGAACGCCAGGAACAGACACGCCAGCGACACCACGATCGGCACAAATCGTCGACCGCCGAAGAATCCGAGGTAAGACGGCAATTGGATGGTGTGATAGCGATCGAAGAGCAGTGCGGCGACCAGGCCGACGATGATGCCGGCGAAGACGCCGTAGTTGATCTGGGCCTGTTCGCCCGACTTGTCCAGCACACCCGCGAGCACCGTGGGCGACATGCTCTTGAAGACCTGCTGCACCACCAGGTAACCCACGACCGCGGCCAGCGCGGTTGAGCCGTCGGCCTTTTTGGCAAACCCGATGGCGACACCGACGGCGAACAGCAGCGGCAGGTTGTCGAACAGCGCACCGCCTGCGGCGCTCATGGCCTGGAAGAACGGCCCGATGACGGGAGCCTTGATCTTGCCGAGCAGGTCATCTTGGCCCAGCCGCAACAAGATACCCGCCGCGGGCAACACCGCGATGGGCAGCATGAGGCTCTTGCCCAGCCGCTGCAGTTGCGCGAAGCCTGGAATACGCAGCCCCGACTTCGTCGGCGCCCCTTCAGTTTTCGTAGTCTCGCTCATTGTCGTGAGCCCCCTCCGCCGCAAATGTGCCGCACCGAATCTCTGCGGAAGCTTAGACGAGAACCGGTGAACTCGAGACCGTCTTGCCGCGACGCTCGTATTGTTGGGGTGTGCGAACAAAGGAGCTACGACAGTGAGCACGACGCCAGTACTCGCCCCCGTCGCGGGGCGCGCGGTTGCGCTGCAGGACGTCCCGGATCCGGTGTTCTCCCAAGGCATGGTGGGGTACGGCGCGGCAGTCGACCCGCC
>JBEVHL010000494.1:0-2776 GCA_040511255.1 Mycobacterium sp.
CCACGATCGCGCTGATCGATGTTCAGGATGCGAACACCGACGATCCGACGGCGTTGGCGCACTGGCTCGGGCTGGACGCGGCCGCGCCCGGTCTGGTGGGGTGGGACGTCTTCAACGCCGTCCTGACACCCGGTGACGTGATCCTGCTGCTGGCCTGGCGCGAGCTGGCGGACGCCGAGGCCTTCCGGGAGCAGGCCGAGCCGCCGCCGCAGGCGAGGTTCCGCCAAGTCCGGGTGATCCGGGACTACGCCCTGCTGGACCGGCGCGAAGCGCCGCAGTTCTACCCGGCCCCGCAGTGGTGTCAGTCGGCCACTGAGGTCTGCTGATAGAGCACCAACGCCCACCCGGGGTCGTCGCGCCGGTACACCGCTGACATCGCGCCGACGAACGGTTCGTCGGCACCCTCCCGGTAGCCGGTGCCGATGTAGACCAGGGCTGCGGCGTTGTTGCCGACACTGACCAGTCGGGCATCGGTGATCTCATATCGCGCCCACGGGGGCGCCTGGGACAGGGCGGAACTGACGGCCGCGCGATCCATGATGGCGCCGTTGGCCAACACCATCAGTGCGTCGTCCGACATGATGCCGCCGTAGAACTTGGCGCCGGTGCCGTCGCAGAGCGATTGCCAACCGGCACGTTCCAGCGCCAGCAGCTCCTCGAGCAGGTCGTCGTCGGTCATGTCCGACGCTAACAAGAACACCTCGGTAGACGGCAGTATTTTCCCGGACTGAGCACGTAACGTGGTGGCCGATGCGGCACTACTACTCCGCCGACGCGATACGCGCCGCCGAAGCCCCTCTGCTGGCCAGCTTGCCTGACGGCGCCCTGATGAAACGCGCTGCCTACGGGTTGGCCACCGCCATCGCCGGCGAACTCCGGCGCCGCACCAGCGGTCTCGCCGGGCGCCGGGTGTGCGCGGTCGTCGGGTCCGGCGACAACGGCGGCGACGCACTGTGGGCGGCCACCTTCCTGCGCCGTCGTGGCGTGGCAGCCGACGCGATCCTGCTCAACTCCGACCGCACCCATCCCGCGGCGCTGGCAGCCTTCCGGCGGTCCGGCGGCCGGATCGTCGAAAGTATCGACAGCACAACAGATCTGGTGATCGACGGGGTGGTGGGTATCTCCGGTTCCGGGCCGCTGCGACCCGCGGCGGCCGCAGTCTTCGAACACCTCGACGTACCGGTGGTCGCCGTCGATTTACCCAGCGGCATCGACGTGCACACGGGCGCCGAACCGGGACCCGCCGTGCACGCTGCGCTGACGGTCACCTTCGGCGGCCTCAAACCGGTGCACGCGCTGGGTGACTGCGGCCGCGTCGAACTCGTCGACATCGGACTGGACCTGCCACCCACCGACATCCTGGGCTTCGACGCCGCCGACGCCCGTGCGCACTGGCCACTGCCGGGACCCAAGGATGACAAGTACACCCAGGGCGTGACCGGCGTCCTGGCCGGGTCCGCCACCTATCCCGGCGCGGCCATCCTGTGCACCGGCGCAGCCGTCGCCGCCACCTCCGGCATGGTGCGCTACGCGGGAAGTGCTGCCGCCGAGGTGGTTTCGCACTGGCCCGAAGCCATCGCGACGCCGACCACCGCGACCGCAGGCCGGGTGCAGGCCTGGGTGGTCGGCCCGGGGCTCGGCACCGACGAGGCCGGCGCCGTCGCGCTGGTCTTCGCCCTGGACACCGACCTGCCCGTCATCGTCGACGCCGATGCGCTGACCATCCTGGCCGCCCACCCCGACCTGGTCCGCAACCGGACCGCACCGACCGTGCTCACCCCGCACGCCGGCGAGTTCAAGCGGCTCGCCGGACATCCGCCGGGGGAGGACCGCGTCGGTGCGGCACGGTCGCTGGCCGACGCCTTCGGCGCGACCGTGCTGTTGAAGGGCAACGTCACCGTCATCGCCGAACCCGGCGGGTCGGTGTACCTCAACCCGGCCGGACAGTCGTGGGCCGCCACCGCCGGCTCCGGTGACGTGCTGTCCGGTGTCATCGGGGCACTGCTGGCCGCCGGACTGCCTCCCGGTGAGGCCGCGGCCGCAGCGGCGTACGTGCATGCCCGCGCCGCCGCGCTGTCGGCGGCCGATCCCGGCCCCGCCGACGCGCCCACCTCGGCGTCGCACATTCTTGCCCACCTTCGAGCCGCTGTCGCCAGCCTCTAGAAAAGGATCGTTATGCCCAACAAGCACAGGCCCGCGCCGACCATCTCCCCGGCGTACACCAGCAGGTTGTCGATGGCGCCGATCCCGACGCTGCGGATGCCCGACGAAGCGATGGATCCCCAAGCGGCCTACCGGTTCATCCACGACGAGCTGATGCTCGACGGCAGCTCACGGCTGAACCTGGCGACCTTCGTCACCACCTGGATGGACCCCGAGGCCGAGAAGCTGATGGCCGAGACGTTCGACAAGAACATGATCGACAAGGACGAATATCCCGCGACGGCCGCGATCGAGCAGCGCTGTGTGTGCATGGTGGCCGACCTCTTCCACGCCGAGGGACTGCGCGACGACGATCCGTCCACCGCCATCGGGGCGTCGACGGTCGGCTCCAGCGAGGCGGTGATGCTCGCCGGACTGGCCATGAGCTGGCGCTGGCGCGCGAAGGTCGGCGACGGCAAGGACGGCTGGCGCACCCGCAGGCCCAATCTGGTGATGGGGTCCAACGTGCAGGTGGTCTGGGAGAAGTTCTGCCGCTACTTCGACGTCGAGCCGATCTATCTGCCGATGGACGAGAACCGCTACGTCATCACCCCCGAGCAGGTCCTGGCCGCGG
>JBEVHL010000495.1:0-4695 GCA_040511255.1 Mycobacterium sp.
CTGGCCGACAACAACCAGGTCATCCAGCAGTTGATCGACAATCTGAACACCGTGGTGGCGTTGCTTGCCAAGGACGGCGACAAGTTCTCCACCACCATCGACCGGTTCGAGCAGCTGATCACCGGGCTGGCCAAGGACCGCGATCCCATCGGCACGGCCATCACGTCACTGAGCAGTGGCACCGCGTCGATCGCCGACCTACTGAGCAGTGCGCGATCGCCACTGGCGGGCACGGTGGATGAGTTGAACCGGTTGGCACCGATTCTGGAGAAGAACCAGAGTCAGCTCGACGTCGCGCTGCAGAAGGCACCGAACAACTACCGCAAGCTGGTGCGGCTCGGGGCGTACGGCAGTTGGCTCAACTACTACATCTGTGACCTGTCGATCCGGGTGAGCGACCTGGAGGGCCGCACCGTCGTCATTCCGTGGATCTCGCAGACGACGGGCAGGTGTGCCTTCCGCTGATGCTCAAATACCGTGGCTCCACCCTCATTCGGCCGGGCATCATCGGCCTCGTGCTGATCGTGCTTGTCATCACGGTCGGATTGCAGCCGGAGAAGCTTATCTCCTGGGCGACGTCGATCCGCTACCACGCGCTGTTCGCCGAGGCGGGCGGGCTCACCGTCGGCAACGACGTCCGGATGTCCGGGATGAAAGTCGGCTCGGTCAGCGATGTTTCGCTCCAGGGCGCCAAGGTGCTGGTTACCTTCGCCGTCGATGCCACGGTGCACCTGGGCTCGGAGAGCACCGCGCACATCCGGACCGGGACGCTGCTGGGCCAGCGGGTGCTGACCGTGGAACCGGCGGGCAGCGGGACGCTGCATTCCGCCGACGTCATCCCGCTATCCCGCACGTCCTCGCCGTACTCGTTGACCGAGGCGGTCAGTGACCTCACCTCCAACACCGCGGGCACCGACACCGACAATCTCAACGCCTCGCTGGACACGCTCTCGGGCGCCATCGACCAGATCGCGCCGCAGCTGGGCCCGACCTTCGACGGCCTGACGGAGTTGTCGCGGTCGCTCAACGGTCGCAACGACACCCTGCGCGCCCTGCTGAAAGGCGCGGGCGAGGTCAGCGGTGTGCTCGGCAAACGCAGCCAGCAGCTCAACACCCTGATCCTCAACGCCAACGACCTGATCGGGATGCTCAACACCCGACGCGAGGCGATCGTCAGCCTGCTGGCGAGCATTTCCACGGTGGCCAAACAGCTTTCCGGCCTGGTGGCCGACAACGAAAAAGAACTGGCGCCCGCACTGGAGAAGCTCAACTCGGTGACGGCCATGCTGGAGCGCAACCGCGACAACATCGCCGAAGCGCTGCCGGGGCTGGCGAAGTTCGAGATCACCCAGGGCGAGTCGGTGGCCAGCGGTTACTACTACGACGCCTACGAGGCCAACCTGTCACCGTCCCAGACGCTGCAGCCGTTCTTCGATTACGCGTTCGGCTTCCGGCGCGGCGTCAATGCCGGGCAACCGCCGGACAATGCCGGGCCGCGAGCCGAGTTCCCGTTCCCCTACAACGGAATTCCCGGAGGTTCGCGATGAAGCGGCGGAGGTTGACCGTCGTCGTCGCCTGCCTGTTGGCCGTGGCATTCGTGGCCGGTTCGATAGTGCTGATCAGGCAGACCTACTTCGGGCCGACCCGGATCACCGCCTATTTCACCAGTGCCACCGGCATCTATCCCGGCGACGAGGTGCGGGTGCTGGGCGTGAAGGTCGGCACGATCGACGCCATCGAGCCCGCAGGCGGACAGGCGCGGATGACGCTCGACGTCGACTCCGGGGTGAGCGTTCCCGCCGATGCCAGGGCAGTGTTGGTGGCCCAAAGCCTGGTCGCCGCAAGGTATGTCCAATTGGCCCCCGCATACGACGACAGCGGACCGACGATGCGCGACGGAGCGGTGATCCCCGTCGAGCGCACCGCCGTCCCGGTCGAATGGGACGAGGTCAAGACCCAATTGATGCGCCTGGCAACCGATCTGGGACCGCGCAGCGGGGTCTCGGGCACCTCGGTCTCACGGTTCATCGACAGCGCCGCCAACGCGATGCAGGGCAATGGCGAAAAGCTGCGCCAGACACTGGCCGAGCTCTCCGGGGTGGGCCGGATCCTGGCCGACGGCAGCGGCAGTCTGGTCGACATCATCAAGAATCTGCAGCTGTTCGTCAGCGCACTGCGGGACAGCAACGAACAGATCGTGCAGTTCGGTGACAGGTTCGCCACCTTGACCAGCGTGCTCAACGACGACCGGCCCACCATGGACGCGGCGTTGACCAATCTGTCGTCAGCGGTCGGCGATGTCCAGCGCTTCGTCAGCGGCAGCCGGGCACAGACCACCGAACAGATGCAGCGCCTGGCCAACGTCACCCAGAATCTCGCCGACCACAAGACCGACCTCGAAAACGTCCTGCACGTGACGCCCAACGCCATCGCCAACGGGTACAACATCTACAACCCCGATACCGGAAGCATGGTTGGGGCGTTCGTGCTCAATAACTTTGCCGATCCGGTGGCCTTCGTCTGCGGCCTGATCGGCTCGATCGCCGACGTCACGGCGGCTGAGACCGGGAAACTCTGTTCGCAGTACCTTGGGCCCGCGTTGCGGACCGTCGGCCTCAACGCCCTGCCGTTCCCGGTCAATCCCTATCTCGCGCACTCGCCGAACAACGTGATCTACAGCGATCCGGATCTCGCACCCGGTGGCGCGGGGCCTAGGCCCTCCGCGGCGGAGATCCCGCCGTCGGTGTCGGCGTACAGCGGATTGGCGGACAACCCGTACCCGGGTCCGGGCAGCGTGCCCCCGCCCTATCCGCCCGGCCCGTCGGCACCCGATCACCTGCCCGCGACGCCGTCGCCCGCGTTGTATCCGGGAGCGCCGATCCCCGGGCCGCCGACCATCGACTCGACGCTCGCGCCCAGCGGTCCGCCGCCGGACGCCGGGCCAACCCTGCCGCAGGTGCTGCTGCCGGCCGAAGGGGCGCCGCCGGCATGATCACCACCACATGGAAGTCCCTGCGGCGCCTGGTCGCGCTCGGTGGTGCCGTCGCGCTGACGAGCAGCGGATGTGCGTTCTCAGGCCTGAACTCGTTGCCCCTGCCCGGTGCGGTGGGACAGGGTTCGGACGCCAAGACCTACCACGTCCAGTTCGCCAATATCGGTACGCTGGAATCGAATTCGCCGGTGATGATCGACAACGTGATCGTCGGCAGCGTCGGAAAGATGGCGTTCGCCAACTGGCACATCGACGTCGACGTCTCGGTGAAACCGGATGTCGTGGTGCCTGCCAACGCGGTGGGCAGTATCGGGCAGACCAGCCTGCTGGGGTCGATGCACGTGGCGCTGGATCCGCCGGTGGGTCAGGCGCCGAGCGGGCGCCTGGCGCCGGGCGCCACCATCCCGCTGCAACGGTCCTCGACCTATCCATCGACAGAGCAGACGCTGTCGTCGCTGTCGGCGGTGGTCAACGGCGGCGGGCTCGGTCAGATCGGCAACATCATCCACAACTTCAATGCCGCGCTGACCGGGCGGGAGGGTGACGTCCGTGATCTGCTGGCCCGGCTCGACGATTTCGTCGGCATACTGAACACCCAGCGCGACAACTTGATTGAATCGCTGAAGGCATTGGACCGGCTCGCGGGCACGTTCGCCGGGCAGAGCGACGTGATCACCCGGGTACTGAACGAGATTCCCCCCGCGATGGACGTTCTGATCAAGGAACGGCCGCGTATCACCACCGCGCTGCAGAAACTCGGCACCTTCAGTGACACCTCCACCCAACTCGTCAACAATGTGCAGACGGACCTGGTGACCAACCTCAAGAACCTGGACCCGACGCTGCGCGCACTGGCCGATGTCGGCGACGGACTGGACCATGCGATCGCCTACGCCTCGGTATTTCCCTTCGGGCAGAACCTCATTGACGAGGGCGTGCGCGGCGATTTCATGAACCTGTACGACGTCCTCGACTTCACCGTTCCCCGGCTCAAGCGCACCACGTTCCTGGGTACCAGGTGGGGCCAGCAGGGCACACCGTTGGTGCCTGCGCCAGGGGAGCCGTACTACATGCCTGCCACCTTGGATCCGCTGATGGCCCCGATTGACCCGGCCTCGGTTCCGCCACCAGCCCTCAGCACACCCGCGCCACCGGTGCCGCCGATGCCGGTGGCACCGCCTGCGGCGCAGGTGGATACCTCGTCGACGGTCTTCGCCGGGCCCTACGGAGCTGGTGGCTGATGCTGACTCGCTTTGTCCGCAACCAGCTGATCATCTTCACGATCGCCTCGATCATCGGTGTGGCCGTGATGGTCTTCGGCTACATGCAAGTGCCCACCTTGCTGGGCTGGGGCCGCATCACCGTCAAGTTGGAGTTGCCGTCGTCGGGCGGCCTCTACCAATTCAGCAACGTCACCTACCGCGGGGTGAACGTCGGCAAGGTCACCGAGGTGAAAGTTGTTGGTGGCAAACACGTCGAGGCCACGCTGTCCCTGGCGACCTCGCCGAAGATTCCAGCCGGACTCAAGGCGCGGGTGCTCAGCATCTCGGCCGTCGGTGAACAGTACGTCGATCTGCAGCCCCACGACGAGTCGCCGCCGTACCTGCAGAACGGCTCCGTGATCGCGATGGACGACACCTCGGTTCCCCAGCAGGTCGGACCGATGCTCGATCAGCTCGGCTCGCTGGTCGACAGCATCCCGC
>JBEVHL010000496.1:0-4745 GCA_040511255.1 Mycobacterium sp.
TCTCGGCGCCGGCGACGTAGTCGAATTCGCGTGCGGCGTCGTCGTGCAGCACGAGCAGTTGCAGCGACGGGTGCGTCCCGTGCCGCGCGTAGTCCAGCATCTCGATGTCGCCGTTGGAGTTACCCGCCGCCAGGATCGGCCGTCGCCCCGTCCGGCCCCAGATCCGCACCGGCTTGATCGGGCCGTCGTTGAGGAATTCCGGTTGCGCCGTGGTCTTGAGATCGCCGTCGGAGTAGATCAATCCCACCGAACTGCCGATCACCCGCTCCGGCGGAATGCCGTAGAGGGCCGCGGTGACCGGGCGCATGAAATCGCGACCGCCGCCGGAGACGATGTAGTTGGTGAACCCGTTGTCCTCCAGATAGCGCAGCAGCTCCACCATCGGTGCGTAGCCACTCGCCGTGTAGGGCCGGTCCAGTGTCGGATGCCTGGCCGTGGCGAAGAACGCACTGACCCGCGCGGCGTGTTCCTCGGTGGTGATCGCGGTGTTCGCCGAAAGTATCCCGCCGGCAAGCACTTTCAGCTGCGCATCGTCACCCTGATAGTGCTTGGTGACGGCATCGCCGAACCAGGCCAGGTCCCCTTCCGCGGCGGCCTGGTACGGCTGGGTGCCTGCCAGCGACGGGTCGGCGGCGGCCTGCTCGGCAAGGCGACGAACCAGGAAGTCCAGCTGGATGTACGCCGGCTTCTCACACCACAGCGTGCCGTCGTTGTCGAAGACGGCGACCCGTTCCTCGTGCGGCACGGTTGCAACGGTGCGCTCCACGAAGTCGACGATCGCCGACTTCGTGGCCCCGTCATGCCAAGACGCCAGCATCTAATCGGCCGCCAGGAAATCTTCGAGCTTCTTGACGATCTGATCGATACTGAAGCTGGCCGGGGGGTGCCGTGGCGGGAACTCCTTGAACGTGTCGAGGAACGCCGAGGCCATCGCCGTCGCATAGAAGACGAAGAAGTCACGCCGAATGAACCAGTCGTAGTAGGTGTTCGACGTGATGTCGGCATACTCGAACGGGTCGGTGCGCAGGTTGAACAGCTTGGGCACCCGCAGCTCGGTGAACGGCTCGGCCCAGATGCGCAGCGTGCCCTGGCAGCGCTGCTCGGCGAAGACGATCTTCCAGTTCTCGAAACGCATCGCGACCAGTTCGGCGTCGTCGTTGAAATAGAAGAACCCGCGCCGCGGACTGTTTTCGACCTCGCCCAGCAGATACGGCATCAGATTGAAACCGTCGATATGCACCTTGTATTCGATATCGCCGATCTGGTAACCCTTCTTCAGCTTGTCACTGACATCCGGGTCGCCCGCCGCGGCCACCAGCGTCGGCAGCCAATCATGGTGCTGGATGATCTCATTGGAGACACTGCCCGCCTTGATCTTGCCCGGCCAGCGAATCAACTCCGGCACCCGGTAGGCGCCCTCCCAGTTGGTGTTCTTCTCGCTGCGGAACGGCGTCGTGCCCCCGTCGGGCCAGCTGTTGCGGTGCGGGCCGTTATCGGTCGAATAGATGACGATGGTGTCGTCGGCGATCCCGAGTTCGTCCAGCACGTCGAGCACGGTGCCGACATTGCGGTCATGGTCGATCATGGCGTCGTGGTACTCCGACTGCCACATCCCCGACTGGCCTTTGCTCTCGGGCTTGATATGGGTGAACAGGTGCATGTGGGTGAAGTTGCACCAGATGAAAAACGGTGTGTCCGAAGCGTGTTGGCGCTTGATGTACTCGACGGTGCGGTCGGCGATATCGTCGTCGATGGTCTCCATCCGCTTGGCGGTCAGCGGGCCGGTGTCCTCGATGGTCTGCTTGCCGACCGGGCCGAATTTCGGGTCGTCGGGTTCGGTGGACACCTCTTCGGTGGCTTTGCAATTCATCACGCCGCGGGGCAGCGCCAGGTCGTGCAGCCTGGGGAATTGGTCTTTGTGCGGATAGTCGAAGTTCTCGGGCTCCTCTTCGGCGTTGAGGTGGTAGAGGTTGCCGTAGAACTCGTCGAAACCGTGCACCGTCGGTAGGTACTTGTTCAGATCGCCGAAATGGTTCTTGCCGAACTGTCCGGTGGCATAGCCCAGCGGTTTGAGCAGTTCGGCGATGGTCGGGTCCTCGGCGGCCCAGCCGATGTCGACACCGGGCACGCCCACCTTGCTCATGCCGGTGCGGTAGACGCTCTGGCCGCTGATGAAGGCGGCGCGGCCCGCGGTGCAGCTCTGTTCGCCGTAGGAGTCGGTGAACCGCATGCCCTCACTGGCGATCCGGTCGATATTCGGCGTGCGGTAGCCCATGATGCCGTCGCTGTAGCAGCTCAGATTGGTGATGCCGATGTCATCGCCCCAGATGACCAGGATGTTGGGTTTGCCGTCAGGCATGGTTGTTCAGCCCCTCGCAGTAGAAATCGGAAACCTGCGGAGACAACGCTAGGCGGGCGCGCGGGGCTACGTCTGCGCTTGCCCAAAACTTCTCAGTCGGCGCCTACGCCGGCGAGGGAGTCAGTGTCCCCGCCGCTTGCATCTGCTGGAAGAGGTCCTGGTAGTACGGCAGGCACTCCAGCATGGCGTGCTCGGTGGTGAACAGGGGTTCATAACCGAGGTCGCGGCGGGCCTTGTCGATCGAGAAGTAGTTGTCGAGGTAAACCCGTTCCACGGCAAGGGGTTCCAGCAGCGGTGGGGGGAAGCCGAACTTGAAGTGCAGCCACTGCCAGGCCGTCATGACGGCACGCACCAGGGGGCCAGGGACGCGGATCTTGGGCCACGGCTGACCGCAGGCCTGCACGACGGGTCCGGAGAAGTCGAACATGTTGATCGGCTCGCCGTCGTTGATGAAGTAGGCCTGACCGGGCGCGGTGCCACCGGGCACCAGGTGCTCGGCGGCCAGGAGGAACCCGTGAATGAGGTTGTGCACGTAGGAGTTGTCCAGTTTGGCGTGCTTACTGCCGACCAGCACCTTGACGTGGCCGGCGAGCACGCTTTCGAACACCTTGCGGAACATGGTCTTGTCGCCACGGCCCCAGATGCCACTGGGTCGGATGGAGCAGGTCAGCAGGCCGTTGGTTCCGTTGGCGGCCAGGACGAACTTCTCGGCGGCGACCTTGGTCTCGGTGTACAGATCATTGAACCGCTCGGTGTAGGGCAGGGTCTCGTCGCCACCGGCGATGCGCTGACCGCCCATCACCACGCTGTTGGAGGCGGTGTAGACGAATCGTTTGACGCCCGCGGCCGCGGCGGCATGCACCAGGTTCTGGGTGCCCCCGACGTTGACGGCGAAGCTGCGCTGCCGGTACGCCTCGGTGACCGACGCCCCACCCATCAAATCGATGATGGCCGCGGTGTGGAACACGGTGTCGACCCCGGCGACGGCTGCCTCGACATCCTCGACGGCGCAGATGTCGCCGACCACGGTCCGCAGCCGCGGATGGTCCGGCAGCGGTGAGGGCGCACGGTCGAACGACACCACCTCGTGGCCACGGCTGAGCAGTTCGGTCACCAGGTTGGCGCCGACAAAGCCGGAGCCACCGGTGACCAGGACCCGGCCGAGTTCTGTGGTCAGGGATGCATCCGTCGCAGGCAACTCAGTCATGGCGACAGCATAACTGGAACGTGTTCTAGTTTGAAGGGGCGGACCGCCGGCTAGTTCCCTTCGGAATCTCCGTCAGCATCCTCTGCGGCCAGCGCATCCTCGACCCGTTTACGCGCACCCGCTAAGTGTTCGTTGCAGCGTTGCGCCAGCTTCTCGCCTTTTTCCCACAGCTCCAGCGACGCATCCAGGTCGAGCCCACCCTGCTCGAGGAGCCGGACCACCTCGACCAGTTCGTCGCGGCACTCCTCGTAGCCCTTCGCACTAATAGCCTTCGTCTTGCTGTCAGCCATCGGTCTCTCCATCTCCAGTACTCACGGCGGCTACAGAGCCGTCCGCCACCCGGATCCGCAATTCGGTGCCCGCCGGCGCGTCGGCCACCGACCGCAGCACCCGCGAACCGGCGCGCACCACCGCGTAGCCGCGGGCCAGGGTCGCCGCCGGCCCCAGTGTGGTCAGGCGGGCCGACAAATGCCCCACCCGGTCGGTCTCGGCGCTGATCAGCCGGGTGACATCCCGGCGGATCGCGGCCGTCGCGCGGTGGATCTCGGCGGACCGCGCGTCGACCGCGCTCAGCGGGTCGGCCAGCACCGGCCTACTGCGCAGTGCCGCGATGATGCGTTCCTCCCGGGTGACCCAGTGCCGCAACGCCCGCTGACTCCGCAACCGGAGGTCATCCACCGTCGCCTGCTCGGCGGCGGCGTCGGGCACCAGCCGTTTCGCGGCGTCGGTGGGGGTGGCGGCACGGACATCGGCCACCAGATCGCACAGTGGATTGTCGGGTTCGTGCCCGACCGCACTGACCACCGGGGTGCGACAGTTGGCGATCACCCGGCACAACGTCTCGTCGGAGAACGGCAGCAGGTCCTCGACACTGCCGCCGCCACGGGCCAGCACGATGACGTCGACGTCGGGATCTTTGTCCAGGCCGCGCAGCGCCTCGACCATCTGCGCGACGGCGTTGGGGCCCTGCACGGCGGTGTTGCGGATGGCGAACCGCACGGCGGGCCAGCGGGCGGTGGCCACCGAAGTGACGTCGCGTTCGGCGGCGCTGGCTCGTCCGGTGATCAGGCCGATGGTGTCGGGCAGGAAGGGAATCGGCCGCTTGAGCCGCGGATCGAACAGGCCTTCGGCGTCGAGCAGTCGTCGTAACCGCTCGATCCTGGCGAGCAGCTCGCCGAC